>NZ_JBBPFR010000007.1:0-166667 GCF_037969685.1 Stenotrophomonas sp. G106K1
GAAGGTTGACCATTTCCAATGCGGCGAGTGCGACTTCCTCGCCCTTGTTGCCGTGGCTGCCGCCTGCGCGGGCCTCGGCATCTTCCAC
Source organism: Stenotrophomonas sp. G106K1 (assembly GCF_037969685.1). Taxonomy (NCBI): domain Bacteria; kingdom Pseudomonadati; phylum Pseudomonadota; class Gammaproteobacteria; order Lysobacterales; family Lysobacteraceae; genus Stenotrophomonas; species Stenotrophomonas sp. G106K1. Next base: position 89 of record NZ_JBBPFR010000007.1, read on the forward strand.
GCGTTCCACTGCCAGCACGCCGTTCAGCACCGGCACGCCAAGGGGTTTACGGGGTGACCGTCTCCACCACTTCCAGGCCGTACCCGGCCAGGCCGATCTGGCGGCGCGGGGTACCCAGTACGCGCAGCTTGCCCAGGCCCAGGTCGGACAGGATCTGCGCACCGGCACCGTTGCGGCGCCACTGGCTCACGTCCTTGTCCTTGCCCGGCACCACCGGCGCCGGCTGCTGGCGCAGGCGGGCCAGCAGGCCTTCGCCGTCGCGCGGGGCCTGCAGCACCACCATCACGCCACTGCCTTCGGCATCAATGGCACGCAGCGCATCGGTCGCCGCCACGCCGAAGTCATCACGCCGCCAGTGCAGCAGGTCGGCCAGCGGGTTTTCCACCTGCACGCGCACCAGGGTCGGGGTGTCAGCGTCCGGGGTGCCACGAACCAGGGCGAAATGCAGGTCGTGGGCGATGCGATCGCGGTAGGTGACCAGCTTGAACGGACCGAATTCGGTCTCGATCTCGCGCTCATCGACGCGCTCGACCGTCTTTTCGGTGGCCAGGCGATAGGCGATCAGGTCGGCGATCGAGCCCATCTTCAGTCCGTGCTCGCGGGCGAACACTTCCAGCTCCGGGCGGCGCGCCATGCTGCCATCGGGGTTGAGAATCTCCACCAGCACGCCGGCCGGCTCCAGCCCGGCCAGCATGGCCAGGTCCACACCGGCTTCGGTGTGGCCGGCGCGGGTCAGCACGCCGCCGGGCTGGGCGATCAGCGGGAAGATGTGGCCCGGCTGGTGCAGATCGGCCGGCTTGGCGTTGGGCTTCACCGCGGTGCGGATGGTGTGGGCGCGGTCATGAGCGGAAATGCCGGTGGTCACGCCCTCGGCCGCTTCAATGCTGACGGTGAAGTTGGTCTGGAACTGCGCGGTATTGGCCTGCACCATCGGCGCCAGGCCGAGGTCGGCGGCGCGGGTGCGGGTCAGCGGCAGGCACACCAGGCCACGGCCGTGGGTGACCATGAAGTTGATGTCGCTGGCCTTGACCAGCTCGGCAGCCATGATCAGGTCGCCTTCGTTCTCGCGGTCTTCGTCATCGACGATGACGACCATGCGACCGAGGCGGATGTCTTCCAGGATGTCGGGAATGGAGGCGAAGTTCATGCGGCATCTCCCTGTGGGTGCTGACCGTTGGTCGGCACTCCGATCAGCCGCTCGACATAACGAGCGACCAGGTCGATTTCAAGATTGATCGCGCTGCCCACGCCGGTGGCGGAGAACGCGGTATTGGCCACGGTGTGCGGGATCAGCGCGACTTCAAAGCCTTCGTCGTCCACTTCGTTGACGGTGAGGCTGACGCCGTCCACGCAGATCGAGCCCTTCTTGGCGATGTAGCGGCGCAGTGCGGCCGGCGCGGCGAAACGCCAACGCTGGGCACGGGCATCTTCGTGGATGGACAGCACCTGGCCGAGGCCATCAACGTGGCCGCTGACCAGATGGCCGCCAAGTCGGTCGGTCGGGCGCATGGCACGTTCGAGGTTGATGACGGCGCCCTCGGCCAGCTGGCCCAGCGTGGTCAGGCCCAGGGTCTCGGTGGACGCATCGGCCTGGAAGCTGCTGGCGTCGAACGCGATGACAGTGAGGCAGACGCCGTTGATGGCGATGCTCTCGCCCATCTGCACGTTGTCGAACGGCAGATTCCCGACATTGAAAGTAAAGCGGACATCGCCGCCGATGGATTCGCGAGCGGCCAGACGGCCGACGCCTTCGATGATTCCAGTAAACAAGTAACGTTCTCCGCGAAAAGTGAGCGAAAAACGCCGCAAGGCAAACAGGCGGGCGCAGGGCCGCATAGGCCCTGTGGCACCGTCTTCTTTCATCCGGACTATGACCGTCGGCTCCGGCATTGGACCGGATCTGCTGACCCCCGGCGGTAAGGCCGGGGCGCTCGCGGGCTTGTGCTTGCGCACCTACCGCCGGTGGGGAATTGCACCCCGCCCTGAAGACGTTTGTGTACCGGCGAACCGGCCCGCCCAGTGTACCAGCCCGGGCTGAACGGGGTCGGATGCCCCGGGGTCAGAGCCGTTTCCCGATGGGAAACGGATCCGACCCCACCCGGGCGTGCCCAGGCCTGTGACGGCCGTCGCTCGCATTTCGTAAAACTTTCATTAAAATCGGCGTTCGGACGACATGAGGTCGCCACGGACTGCCGCACAGGTGGGCCGCCAATGGACTGAAATTCACAGGAATTCCCATGCGCAAGATCCTGATCGTGGCCGCCCTGCTGGCCGCCGCACCGTTCTCGGCCTCGGCCGACGCCCTGAGCTACACCTACGTCGAAGGCGGCTGGACCCAGGTCAAGACCGACGACGACGTGTTCAACGATCCGAAGGTTGATGGTGGCTATGTGCGCGGTTCGATCGCGCTGGCCGAGCAGGTGCACGTGTTCGGCGGCTGGAACTACGCCAGCAAGAGCTACGACTACGACTACGGCTCGATGAAGCTGAAGTTGAACCAGCCGGAGCTGGGCATCGGTTACCACATGCCCTTCAGCGACCGCGTCGACTACACCGCCGACATCGCCTGGGTCCGCCAGCAGGCGGAGATCACCGTGAAGGACGTGGACTACGGCCGCTTCACCGTGAAAGACCACACCAACCTGGTGCGCGCCACCATGGGCCTGCGTGGCAAGCCATCGCGCATGACCGAAGCCTGGATCAAGGCCGGTTACATGGACGGCGGCAACGAGTTCAAGGGCACCTGGGTCGGTACCCTCGGTGGCCAGATCAACTTCACCCGTACCTGGGGCCTGGTCGGTGAGATCTCCGGCTACCGCGACGTCACCCAGTACTCGGCCGGCGTGCGCGCCAGCTTCTGATTGCCCGATCCTCGTCGTGTGATCGAACGGGTCCCGCAAGGGGCCCGTTTTTTTGTTGGCCGCCGCGCGCAATGCGCTTGGCTGTCGCGCACCATCGAATGCCATGGCAAGTGCGCTAGGCTTGCCGCCCTCTGGAACAGGAACACCGTCATGAAGACCCCGATCCGCGGCCTGCTGGCCACCGCACTGCTGTGCGCCCCGTTGTTCGCCGCCGCCGCACCTGCGCAGCTGACACCCGAACAGACGTTCGATCTGTACGCACGTGCATTGCTGGAAGACGATGCCGCCGCCACGCGCACGCTCAACGACGCGCTGAAGCCGGCCTTCGACGGCCAAGACTCGGTAACGCCGGTGCCGGGCATGATGGCGCAGGCCCTGGCCGAACCGTGGCAGACCGTGCTGGCCGTGGCTGGCGTAACGGGCGATCCCGCAGCGGCCGAAGCGATGTATGCCAAGGCGCTGAAGGCCTCGCAGTGCCGTGCCACGCGCAGCACGGTGGAAGACAACGAGTACGTGGACGACCAGAAGATCGCCAAGGTCGATTTCAGCTGCCAGCTGGCCGACCTGGGCAGCGTGCAGCCGTTGTTCCTCGCCAGCCTGACGGGTGAGGACAAGGCTCCGCGCGCGCGCTTCACCGAGGCCTATACCAAGGCCCTGCAGAGTGGCCCACGCAAGGCCGTGACCGGCACCCTCACCCTGTATACCGCCAAGGACAAGGGCTACTGGTACAGCGCCAATTTCGATGATCTGGTGGGGCCGGTGCTGGATGCGCTGGCGCCGTTCGATGGCTGGATGCAGGACGTTGAAGCGGCCAAGGCACCGAAGGTGACCGGCGTGCCGGCCTGCGACCTGCTGCTGCAACAGCACCGCAGCTGCGTGGCAAAGATCGCGCCGGACCAGATCAGCGGTGTGGATGCGATGACCGAAGAGTTGAAGGCCAAGACGCAGGTGATGTCGGCCGAGGAAATGACGCAGGAGTGCAAGGCACTGCGGCCGATGGCCGAGATGATGTGGACCGATGCGTGCGCGTGAGGTGGTTCTGCTGAAACAGCTGGGGCTCGCTGCGCTGCTGCTGGCCCCTGGCATTGCACTGGCGTCGGCACCTGCGCTGACGCCCGTGCAGGTATTCGACCTGTATGCACAGGTGATCGTGCACGGCGATACAGCGGCACAGGCAACGCTGGCCCGCTATCTCGATACCGACAACGGGCCCGCCCTCGCGGCGGCACTGGCGGGTGCAAGCCATCTGGACGAGGCACCCGAACTGGCTGATTGGCCGAAGGCTGCCGCGGCGCTGCGCAAGCGGCAGAAGTCGGTGCATTGCGCTACCGACAGCGTGCGCCGTGCGCAGGCCGACAGTGCCGACGTCGACTATCGCTGCCACCTGCCCGACCTGTCGGCACTGCTGCCCGTGTATCGGCAGCATCGCGTGCCGTTCAATGGGCCGCACCCGCCGCAGATGGCGAGGGGGCTGGCGACGGCATATACGCAGATGATTGCCGTGGCACCGGACCGGGAAAGGATCATCACGGTGCCGTTCCATCGCGAACATGACGGTGGTGCCTGGCGCATACAGAACCCAGCGCCGCTGATGAGCGGACTGGCTGACGCGTTCCTGCCGTTCTTCGAATGGAACGAGCACCTGCCCGACGAGGATCGCTGAACTGAAAAAGGGACGGAGGGGATCCAGTCGTTTGTCGCATAGACGACTGGATCCCCTCCGCCCCTTTTTCAGGGGCGCAGCAGCAACCGTAGATCCTCGCCGACCTGGCGCTGATCGACCACGCGCAGGCGGCGCTGCTGGTCCATCGCGTCGATGCCAAGACCAGCCAGCAGTGGGCGGCCGCTGTCACCGAACAGGGTCGGTGCCTGATAGAGAAGCAACTCGTCCACCCAACCGCCGCGCAGCAGCGCACCGGCCAGCGTCGCGCCGGCTTCGGTATGCACTTCGTTGATGCCGCGCTCGGCGAGGAGTGCCAGTACCGCGCCCAGATCAAGGCGACCGTGGCGGACAGCGACGCTGGCGAATGCCGCGTCAGCGGCGTCGGGCGGGCTGATCATCGCATCATGCAGGTACAGCGTCGGCGCTCCCCCTTCGCGCACACGGCTGCATTCCAGCGAACGCAGGCGCGAATCCAGCACCACCCGCAACGGTGGCATCACTTCGGTGTCAGCCAGGCGCACGGTCAGCATCGGGTCGTCGGCGATCACCGTGTCGGCACCAGTGAGGATCGCGCTGGCACGTGCGCGCCAGTGCTGCACATCCTCGCGCGCGGCGGGGCCGGTGATCCACTTCGAACTGCCGTCGGCCATCGCGGTACGGCCATCCAGGCTGGCGGCCAGCTTCACCCGCAGCCACGGACGACCGCGCTCCACGCGCGACAGGAAGCCCTTGTTGAGTTCGCGCGCCTGCGCGGCCATCAAGCCCTCGGCGACCTCGATGCCGGCTTCGCGCAGCAGATCGAAACCACCGCCATCGACCTTCGGGAACGGGTCGCGCATCGCGGCCACAACACGCGACACGCCGGCGTCAATCAGCGCCAATGCGCATGGCGGCGTGCGTCCGTAATGCGCGCAGGGTTCCAGGGTGACGTAGGCGGTGGCACCACGTGCTTCGGCGCCGGCCTCGCGCAGGGCAAACACTTCGGCATGCGGGCCGCCGGCACGCTGGTGCCAGCCCTGCCCGACCACGCGCTCGCCATGGGCGATCACACAGCCGACCATCGGATTGGGGCGGGTGGTGTACGCACCACGCTCGGCAAGCCGCAATGCGGTGGCCATGTGCAGGTGGTCAGGGACGGTGAACGATGTGCTCATGCTGCCATGGTAGCGCCGTTGGTACCGATCCACGCCATGCGTGGATGGCGGCACCCACCACCGCTCAGTAGATCCACGCCATGCGTGGATGGCGGCACAGTGCCAACCAAGGTTGGCCCCCACCAGGGCAACGGGCGTCAGCCCTTCTTCTTCTTGGTCAGGGCGATCACATCGCCCAGCAGCTGCAATTGTTCGGTGCTCGACGGCAGGTCGCGTTCGAGCTTCTCGATCTCCTCGCGGAAATCGGCCACGTCCTCGAAGCTGCGGTAGACCGAGGCGAAACGCACATAACCAACATGGTCAAGCTTGCGTAGTTCATTCATGACGAACTCGCCGACCTTGATCGACGGTACTTCGCGTTCGCCGCTGATGCGCAGCTGATGCACCACCGCGCGTACCGCCGCTTCGATCTTCTCTTCGGGCACCGCACGCTTCTGCAGCGCGCGGTCGAAGCCGGCGCGGACCTTGCGGGCATCGAAGGCCTCGCGGGTGCCATCGCTCTTGACGATGGCCGGCAGCTTCAGTTCGACGGTTTCCAGGGTACTGAAGCGTTCATTGCACGCCTCGCACTCACGCCGACGACGAATCGTCGCGCCGTCTTCGGAGACGCGCGAGTCGATGACCCGTGTATCGGCATGCTGGCAGAAGGGGCAATGCATTGAACGCCTGGCTCAGGGAAGTACCTGCTGCCACGGTCGTGGCAGCGTCGCAACGGTACCTGAGAAGGGCTGTCCCAGCAAATGTCGCCTGCAATCAGCCTTGTTCGGCAATGCCGGGCGCGCGACGCAGCCAGCCCAGGTGCGCCGCCGGCAACAGCAGCGGGACGCCCAGCACCAGATACCCCAGCACCTGCCAGGGGCTGCCGGCAAACAAGCTGAAAAGCACCACACCGACCACGGCCAGCGCCGCGATGGCGCCAAGCACCAGCCCGACCCATGGCAGCGCCGGTGAGCGCCGCAGGCCTTCGCGCCCCTGCCGCAGATAGCGGATGCTGAGCCACAGCCATGCCAGCAACCCGACAACACCCGCACTCGCCCACAGGAACAGCACGGCACCTTCGTCGCCGCGCATCAGGCCGTGGCGGACCAGGAACGTGTAGATGCCAAACCCGGCGACGCCACCACCGGCCACCAGTGCAGGCAACCCCAGCAGCAGGCTTTGGGCGATATACAGGCGTTTGTGCAGACGCTCATCCATGCGTTCTTTCTCTCTTCCGGCGCGCGATCTCACGCCTGCCTTTTCAGCCACACCAGCATGCCCGCCGGCACCAGCATCGACGGCCCCAACAGCAGCAGATTGAAGCCTTCGGCATGGACCGTGATGCCCCACCACAGCGCCAGCCCCAGCGGCGGCATGGCGGCGAGACCACCGGCCAGCAGCATGCGCCACCAGACCGGCCGCACGCGCAGACCGGCACGTCCCTGCATCAGGTAACCCGCGCTGAGCCACAGCCAGGCCAGGCAGCCGGCAATTCCGGACAGGCCCCACAGCGGCATCAGCGTCACCGATGCCAAGGTGCCGTGACCAAACTGCCCCAGCCCCATCAACAGCAGCATCATCGCTGCGGCCCCGCCGCCCACCAGGCTGGGCAGGCCGAAGAGTACAGCCAAGGCTGCATAGAGATACTTGAGGCGACGCTCATCCATGCGCGGTACTCCGATGCCCGGGGTCAGAGCCCTTCCCGCTGGGAAGGGATCCGACCCCAGTGCCCGATCAACCGTAGACCGGGTACTTGCGGCACTGCGCGCTGACCGCATCGCGCACGCGGGCAATAACGGCTTCGTCGGCCGGCGCGTCGAGCACGTCGGCGATCCAGTTGGCCAGGTCCACGCAGTCCTGTTCCACGTAACCACGGGTGGTCACCGCCGGCGTGCCCAGGCGCAGGCCCGAGGTCACGAACGGCGAACGCGGGTCGTTCGGCACCGAGTTCTTGTTGACGGTGATATGGGCCTTGCCCAGCGCGGCTTCCGCGTCCTTGCCCGACACGTCCTTGCCGATCATGTCGACCAGCATCAGGTGGTTCTGGGTGCCGCCGGAGACGATCTTGTAGCCGCGCGCGATCAGCGTGTTGGCCATCGCCTGGGCGTTCTTCACCACTTGCTGCTGGTAGGTCTTGAAGCCCGGCTCCAGTGCTTCCTTGAAGGCCACGGCCTTGCCGGCGATGACGTGCATCAGCGGACCGCCCTGGATGCCCGGGAACACGATCGACTGCAGCTTCTTGACCAGGTCCTCGTCGGCGCCCTTGGCGACGATGATGCCGCCGCGCGGGCCGCGCAGGGTCTTGTGGGTGGTCGAGGTGACCACGTGGGCATGTTCCAGCGGGCTCGGGTAGACGCCAGCAGCAACCAGGCCGGCGACGTGCGCCATGTCGACGAACAGGTAGGCACCGACCTTGTCGGCGATGGCGCGGAAGCGCGCCCAGTCGATCACCTGCGAGTAGGCCGAGAAGCCGGCCACGACCATCTTCGGCTTGTGCTCCAGGGCCAGGCGCTCGACTTCGTCGTAATCGATCAGGCCCTGGTCGTTGACGCCGTACTGCACGGCGTTGAACAGCTTGCCCGAGGCGTTGACCTTGGCGCCGTGGGTGAGGTGGCCGCCGTGGGCCAGGCTCATGCCGAGGATGGTGTCTCCCGGCTGCAGCAGCGCGAAGTACACGGCCTGGTTGGCCTGCGAGCCGCTGTGCGGCTGCACGTTGGCATAGTCCGCGCCGAACAGCTGCTTGAGGCGGTCGATCGCCAGCTGTTCGGCGATGTCCACGTACTCGCAGCCACCGTAGTAGCGCTTGCCCGGGTAGCCTTCGGCGTACTTGTTGGTCAGCTGGCTGCCCTGCGCTTCCATCACTGCCGGGCTGGTGTAGTTCTCGCTGGCGATCAGCTCGACGTGGTCTTCCTGGCGCTGGGTCTCAGCGGCGATGGCCTTGGCCAGTTCGGGATCGTAGGTTTCGATGCGGACGTCACGCGGGAACATCGGGTACTCCAGCAGGCGGGGAAAGGGGTACGGCTCAGCCCTTGATTGTAGCCCCGCCCCGGCCTGCTGGGGCCGAAACGATCGGGGCCGGATTCGACGAACGAATCCGGCCCCGTATGGTTTCCAATGGCGTTGTGGGGTCAAAGCCCTTTCCGTTGGAAAGGGATCCGACCCCGGCACTGCATCAACGGTTGTTGATGATGTAGTCGGCGATGATGCCGGTGGCCACGGCGACCAGCAGCATGTTGCCGCGGTCATCGCGGATCCAGTGGTGGCCGTACGGCGGGCGACGCAGGTGGTAGCGCGGGTAGTCGTTCACCACGTAGATCGGGCCGCGGTAGTAATCGCGGTAGCGGTGGCCGCGCTGCCAGCCATAGCCATAGCCGGGCCGGTAGCCCGGGCTGTAGACCACGCGCGGCGGCGGCGGTGCCGGGCGGTAATAGCCGTGGTCGTAACGGCGGTCGTGACGGTAATCGCGGCGTGCTTCGCGGCGGTCGCGTTCCCAGTCGCGGCGGTCGTGACGCCATTCCCGGCGATCTTCGCGCCACTCACGGCGGTCGTGGTCGCGGCCACGGTGGTCGTTGTCGGCGAAGGCCGGGGCGATGGCGCCCAGCGCCAGTACAGAGGCCACGGCGCCGGCCATGAGTCGATGGAGTTGCATGGGAGACCTCTGCTGGGTGGGTGGTGATCCCATCTTGCGCATGCGATCTGAACGGTTTCCGGCTGGAAACGCTTCCCGCTGCGGGACTGTGACCGGTATTCAGGCCGCGGCCAGCCCCGGGCGCTGCGGCCAGCGCGGGCCGGAACCGGTTCCGGCTATAATTGGGGGTATTCCATTCAGTCTGTGCCCGCTGCCGCAACGGGAAGTTCCCCGTGACGGACCGGGCGCAGGGTCGCGCCTACGGAGACCTCATGTCCTCGCAATACATCTACACCATGAACCGCGTGTCCAAGGTGGTCCCGCCCAAGCGGCAGATCATCAAGGACATCTCGCTGTCCTTCTTCCCGGGCGCGAAGATCGGCCTGCTGGGCCTGAACGGCGCCGGCAAGTCCACCGTGCTGAAGATCATGGCCGGCGTGGACACCGATTTCGAGGGCGAAGCCCGTCCGCAGGCCGGCATCAAGGTCGGCTACCTGGCGCAGGAACCGGAGCTGGACCCGACCAAGACCGTGCGTGAAGCGGTTGAGGAAGGCGTGGGCGAAGTGCTGCAGGCACAGGCTGCGCTGGACGCGGTCTACGCGGCCTATGCCGAAGAAGGCGCCGATTTCGACGCGCTGGCCAAGGAACAGGAGCGCCTGGAGGCGATCCTCGCTGCCGGCGACGCGCACACCCTGGAAAACCAGCTCGACGTGGCCGCCGATGCGCTGCGCCTGCCGCCGTGGGACGCCATCGTCGGCAAGCTGTCCGGTGGTGAAAAGCGCCGCGTGGCACTGTGCCGCCTGCTGCTGCAGAAGCCGGACATGCTGCTGCTCGACGAACCGACCAACCACCTCGACGCCGAGTCGGTGGAATGGCTGGAACAGTTCCTGGCGCGCTACACCGGCACCGTCGTGGCGGTCACCCATGATCGCTACTTCCTGGACAACGCCGCCGAGTGGATCCTGGAACTGGACCGCGGCCGCGGCATTCCGTGGAAGGGCAACTACACCGACTGGCTGACCCAGAAGGATGAGCGCCTGAAGCAGGAAGACAACCAGGAAAAGGCTCGCCAGAAGGCGATCCAGAAGGAACTGGAGTGGTCGCGCCAGAACGCCAAGGGCGGCCGTACCAAGGGCAAGGCCCGTCTGGCCCGCCTGGAAGAGCTGCAGTCGGTCGATTACCAGAAGCGCAACGAGACCAATGAAATCTTCATCCCGCCGGGCGAGCGCCTGGGCCAGGCGGTGATGGAGTTCAAGAACGTCTCCAAGAAGTTCGGCGACCGCCTGCTGTTCGACAACCTGAACTTCCTGGTGCCCTCGGGCGCCATCGTCGGCATCATCGGCCCCAACGGTGCCGGTAAGTCGACCCTGTTCAAGATGATTACCGGCCAGGAAAAGCCGGATACCGGCGAGATCGTGGTCGGCCCGACCGTGCAGCTGTCCTATGTCGACCAGAGCCGTGACGCGCTGGAAGGCAACCACAGCGTGTTCCAGGAAATCGCGGGCGGCCTGGACATCCTCAACATCAACGGCATCGAGATCCAGTCGCGCGCCTACATCGGCCGCTTCAACTTCAAGGGCCAGGACCAGCAGAAGATGGTCGGGTCGCTGTCCGGTGGTGAGCGCGGCCGCCTGCACATGGCCAAGACCCTGCTGCAGGGTGGCAACGTGCTGCTGCTCGATGAACCGTCCAACGATCTGGACATCGAAACCCTGCGGGCGTTGGAAGATGCGCTGCTGGAGTTCCCGGGCAACACCTTCGTCATTTCGCATGACCGCTGGTTCCTGGATCGCATCGCGACCCACATCCTGGCGTTCGAAGGCGATTCGCACGTGGAGTTCTTCCAGGGCAACTACCGCGAGTACGAAGAAGACAAGCGCCGCCGCATGGGCGACGACGCTGCGCCGAAGCGCCTGCGCTTCAAGGCGCTGAAGTAAGGCAACCGGAAAGGCCGCGCTCGCGCGGCCTTTCTCATTTAGGAGGCGTACCGACCAACGGTCGGTACCCACATTTGGCATTCGGGTAGGTCACGACCGTTGGTCGTGACACCTTGTCGTGAGATCCCCCATGTCCCTGTTCGAACGCCTGTTCCAGCTGCAGCAGCACGGCACCACCGTGCGCACCGAACTGCTGGCCGGTGTCACCACCTTCCTGACGATGTCCTACATCGTCTTCGTCAATCCAGAGATTCTCGGCACCACCGGCATGGACGCGGGTGCGGTGTTCGTGGCAACCTGCCTGGCCGCCGCGCTGGGCTCGGTGGTGATGGCACTGGCGGCCAACTTCCCGGTGGGCATGGCACCGGGCATGGGCTTGAATGCGTTCTTCGCCTTCACCGTGGTCGGTGCTGCCGGCCTGCCCTGGCAGCAGGCACTGGCGGCGGTGTTCATTTCCGGCCTGGTGTTCCTGGTGCTGTCGCTGACCGGCGTGCGCGCGTGGCTGGTGTCGGGTATTCCGGCGTCATTGCGGTCGGCGATCGTGGCCGGCATCGGCCTGTTCCTGGCGATCATCGCGCTGCAGAAATCCGGCGTGATCATCGGCAACGAGGACACGCTGGTGGCGCTGGGCCCGCTCAATACCGCACCGCCGCTGCTGGCACTGGGGGGCTTCCTGCTGATTGCGATCCTGGAAGCGCGGCGTGTACGCGGCGCGATCCTGATCGGCATCCTGGCGGTGACCACGGCCGGCTGGGCGTTGGGCGATCTGCAGTACCACGGGCTGGTGTCGTTGCCGCCGAGCCTGGCACCGACCTTCCTGCAACTGGACCTGCCCGGCCTGTTGCACCACAACGGTGGCGCGCCGATGGCGGTGCTGCTGCAGGTGGTGCTGGTGTTCGTGCTGGTGGAAGTGTTCGATGCCACCGGCACGCTGTACGGCGTGGTCGGCCGTGCCGGCCTGTTGAAGCTGCCGGGCGCACAGAAGCGGTTCGGTCGCGCGCTGCTGGCCGACAGCACGGCGATTGTCGCCGGCTCGCTGCTGGGCACCAGCAGCACCACCGCCTTCGCAGAAAGCGCTTCCGGCGTGCAGGTGGGTGGCCGTACCGGTTTGACCGCGCTGGTGGTGGCCGCGCTGTTCCTGGCCGCACTGCTGTTCTCGCCACTGGCGGCAATGGTGCCCGGCTATGCCACCGCGCCGGCGCTGCTGTTCGTGGCCGGGCTGATGCTGCGTGAGCTGGTGGAAGTGGACTGGAGCGACCTGACCGAGTCGGTGCCGGCCGCGTTGTGTGCGCTGGCGATGCCGTTCACCTATTCCATCGCCAACGGCCTGGCCTTCGGCTTCATTGCCTATGCTGCGCTGAAAGCCGGCACCGGCCGCTGGCGCGAGGTGCATCCGGCAGTGTGGCTGGTGGCGGTGCTGTTCGTGCTGCGTTACGCGCTGGAGTGAGCCGGCGGCTGTTGCCGGCGGCTGGCCGGCAACTTCACATGCTTCGGGAATCCTGCAGTTGCCGGCCAGCGGCCGGCACTACCCGGTGCCGCGTGGCCTTCACTCGTACTGGATGGTGAAGGTTGCCTGCCCGTTTGCAACACCGGCACCCACGGTACCGGCCTGGGTCTGCACGTAGCGTGCGCGCAGCGGCAGGCTCAACGTAGAGCTGCCAATAGTGGTCGTGCCGAGGTTGATGGTCTGGCCGAAACGCACTTCGCGCTCGCTGCTGCCATCACGCTGCACCATCTGGATGCCGATGCGCGTAGCGCTGTTGGCAGCGGCGCTGAGCTTGAGCACGCCCGGCATGTTCGAACCATCCTGGTCGGCATCCAGACGGATGCCGACCTTGCTCTGGAACTGCGCAAGGTTGCTGCCCTGGCAGTTCAGGCGGATGTCGAAATCACGGTTGACGGCCTTGGAGCCGACGCCGGTAAAGCTGGTGTTGGGCACGCTGCCGAAATCCACAGGAATGTTGCGGCTGCCGGCCTGTACTTCGCAGGTTGGGCTGACCACGGTGGTGCCCGAGCCCTTGAAGGTCGACGTCAGCACCGGTCTCCCAGCACCATCACCGTCGAAGTAGTACGTGGTGAAGCGGCCGTTCGGTGCGATGGTGCCTGAGCCGGTCTGTGCCGCCGTCTTGATCAGCTGGATGCGGAACTGACCGCCGACCAGCGAGATGGTGGCGTTGCCGGCAAAATTGATGGAGTGCGGGTAGTAGGTCTGGATGGCACCGGAGTCGCGGAACAGACGGATGCCCACGCCCGCGACATCGGTTTCATAGACATTGGAGAAGCCGGCAACCGGCCGGCGCTGCGCTGCATTGACGTACTCGCCGACGGAACGACCACCTGACCAGTCACAGCGGGCGACGCTGTTCTGCTGATTGATCGCCACGCTGATTTCCTTGATCACACCGCCTACGGCAGTGCTGGGCAGGATCACGATCTGCCCCATGTCCATCGTCACGTCCTGAGCGGTAAACCAGCTGGACTGGATGCGACAGGAGGCGCTGGCCTGTTGGGCCAGCAGCACGCCGCCAAGCACGGTCAAGGTGGCCAGCGCCTTGCGGCCACGGAAGAGAATCATCGGCATGCTGCCTCCAGCGGGATGAAACCGGTCTTGGACGCATCGGCGCCCGCCGGTACCTGGTAATCAACCGTGCAGCGCTGGTCAGCACCGGAGCCCCATTCAACCTGAAGGCTGCCCTGGTTCTTCTCGCTGCGCACGTACAGGCGGCCGCCCTGGCTGACCATGCCCACCGGCTGGCCTGTTTCGTCCTTGACCTGCGCGCCGAACGGCAGCGTGCGACCGTCGGCGTTGCGCACCTGGATCAGCAGCGCATTGCCCTTGCGGGTATCGAAGCGCAGGTAGCTGATGGCACCGGCGAACGGAGCGATCGACTGGCTGCTGCTTTCCAGCTCGACATCGTGAGCCATGCCCTGCGGATCCAGGGTCACGGTGTTGAGGCGATACGGCGACACGTAGGGGACCACGGCGTAACCGCGGCCATCGATGCGCAGGCCCGGCGCGTTGCTGACCATGGCATCACGTGCACCCGGTGCCTCGACCAGCACCATGGTTTCGCCGCGCTGCGGGGTCAGGGTCACACCACCACTGTGCATGACCAGGCTGCCGTTGGCACCGAACGATGCCTGGCGGAAGTCACGCGAATGACCGTAGGTCGCGTTCAAAGCGGTGTAGCGGCTGCGGTACTCGGCATTGCCGACTGCGGTGGTGCCACCATCGCGGGTATCGGACAGGGCCACGCCGTAGCTGAAGTTGTTGTCCACGCCTGCGGCGCCGGTGATGCCTACACGGCTGCTGTCGTAGCCACCGCGTTCGCGCACACCGACATCGGCACTGAGCGAGACCGGGCGGGTTCCGCGGCCCAGCGGCACGCTCATCGACAACAGGTACTGGGTATCGGCACGGCCCAGCGCACCTTCTTCGGTACGCAGTGCAGAGAAACCGAAGTTCACCGAGCGCCAGGCGTTGTTGTAGCCCACCTGGTACTGCTTGGCGGTACCGGGGCGATCATAGAAGTCACGCACCGAGCCGGTCACGTACAGCGCGCCCCAGCGACGGCCGAGCGGCTGGTTCAGGGTCAGCTGGAACTGGCTGCGCTGGCGGCCGCGGGTGCTCGGATCGATGCCACGATCGTCGGCGTCGCGTGCGTACAGCGCATCCTGCAGGCTGTAGAAGCCTTCAGTGGAATAGCGGTAAGCGGCCAGGGTCAGGTTGGTGCCGGTCTCGCCGATCATGTTGCTGTAGCTCAGGCGCACGCTGGCGCCGGTGCTGTTGCCGTAATGATCGAACGAGGTACGGGCATGGGTGACATCGGCGGCGAAGGCACCCAGCGGCGTGGACACGCCGATACCGTACAGCAGCGACAGGTAGCCATCGCTCAACGCGCTGCCGCCGTACAGGGTCAGCTGGTTGCCGATGCCGCGCTGATAGGTGCCCTGCATCAGCCACGGCTCATCGCGCAGCTGCTTGTTGCGGACCTGGCCGGCAGTAATCGCATAGCGGGATACACCGGCGCGCAGCATCTGCGGCACCGAACCGAACGGAACCTTGAACTCGCGGCGACGGCCATCGGCTTCGACCACGCTCACTTCCAGGTCGCCGCCGTAACCGGTCGGGTACAGGTCGTCGATCACGAAGTTGCCCGGCGACACCGAGGCCGAATAGATCAGCTGCTGGTTCTGGCGGACTTCGACGCGCGCGTTGGTCTCGGCGATGCCACGCACGATCGGCGCGTAACCGCGCAGCGAATCGGGCAGCATGCGATCGTCGCTGGCCAGGCTGGCACCGCGGTAGCCGATCGAATCGAACAGCTCGCCACTGGTGTAGGCCTCACCCAGGGTGAGCATGCCGCGCACCTGCGGAATACCGCGTTGTGCATAGGTGGCGATGCTCTGCCAATGACGGCCGTCGCCTTCGTTCCAGGTCAGGTTGGAATCGTGGCGGAACTGCCAGCCGCCCAGGTTCAGGCCTGCGTTGAGGCCCAGGTAGGCGCTGCGGTTGCGGTTGCCACCGTCGGTGCGGCTGTCGCTGTCGATCGCGTTGAAGCTGTAGCCAACGAAACCGGCATTGATGCCGCGGTCCCACAGTGCGGGATTGACATAGCCTCGGGCTTCGCGGCGCATGAACGCCTGCGGGATGCTGAGGTCGTAGCGCAGGTTGCCGCTGTCATAGGCGCCGTAGGCGTTGGCCATGCGCTGCTGCACCGGCGCACAGGTGCTCTTGTCCAGGGCTGCGGACGGATCCTGCTGGAGCAGGACCGCTTCGCTGTCCACGCCCAGTTCTTCCAGCGTCGCCACATCCAGGCAGGCATCGACACGGCCCTGCGCATCGGCCTTGAACTGCAGATCGCGGCGGCCCTGCCATGCGCCGTTGACGTAGACGTCGACGCGGTAGTTGCCGGCAACCATCGGGTTGCCATTGGAGAATGCTGCCAGGTCGACCTGCTTGGCCTGGCCAGACAGGAAGCTGGAATTGAACTGCGCCTGTTCCGGCGCACGCGCCGTTGCCGCACTGCTCTGCGCCATCAGCGCTTGTTCGCCGAGATTGGCCGGTGCAGCCAGTGCCCATCCTGGGCAGGCGACGCCAGCAGCCAACAGGCAAAGCGCCTGATGGATCGACAATGTCAATCTGTTTCCGATCACACTGACATTCCTTCAATTCGCCGCACGGCGGCAGTTGCGGGATGCGCAGGCCAATGGCCCACGCGGCGCTTTCAGCCCCCGGTCGCGGACAGGCGGATCGTGTGTTCGACCCGGCCGCCGTAGTCGTTGATGGTGATGAAGCGGACCTGCTCGATGCCGGCCGGAGCCGCGAAATCCAGGCTCTGCTTCGGTGCAACCATCTTTCCCTGCTCTTCGACCGGCCGTTCGCCGCTGCCGGTCACGGCATGCACTTCAGCCAGGGTCACATGGAAGGGACTGGGGTTTTCCACCCGCAGGCGATCACCGCTGCGGGTCCAGCGCAGTGCTGCAGGCGCGTCGTTGGCGACGCCCTTCAGGCCCTGCGGCCGGTAAAAAAGTTTGAGGCGCGAACGAAACGCGACCTGCAGGTAGTTCTGTTCGCCACTGTCGGCGCTTTCCGGCGACGGCGGCACATCCAGCACGTTGAGCCAGAACACCGATTCGTGGTCGGTCGGCAGCTGCGCGCCAGAGAAGATCAGGCGCAGCGCCTGGCTGCGACCGGGCTCGACACGGCTGATCGGCGGCGTCAGCACGAACGGTGCATCACTGGTATCAGCGGTCTGGTTGGCGTCGCCACTGTCGACCCACGCCTGCACCAGCGCGGGCGAGTCGCCCACGTTGTCGACCTGCACGGTGACTTCGCGCGATTGCGCCGGGTAGATCACTCGCGTGCCATTGACCACCACGCCAGCCAGAGCGTTCTGGCAGAAGGGCAGCGTGAACGCTGCCAGCAGCAGCGCCCGGGGAAAGATTGCTTTCATCGGAATTACTACGCTCGAGATGTGTGGCCAAGGGCCGCGAAGCACTGGCCGGCGCGTACGCCGGCCAGTGCGGGGTACGGCTACGATCAGTTGTAGATGATCGTGTACTTGACGTTGCTGGTGACTTCACCGGCAGTCGCGGCGGCGGTCGCGTAGTACTCAGCGTAGTAGTTCAGGTTGGCGGTGCCATCGGCAGCAACGGTCACCCACTGCGAGTTGTCCTGGGCCTGGTTGGCGCCCGAGGCCTTGACCGGCAGGAACTGGTTGTTCGAGCCCAGCAGCTGCAGCTGCACGTTGCCGGCAGCATTGGCTGCAGCCTGGTTGTTCAGGCGGCCGCTGTTGAAGTCAACGGTCGAACCCGGCTCGAAATAGGTAGCGACGTTGCCGGCGCTGCACTTGGTCAGGTTGATCGCGAACGGGGTACGACCGGCGACGGCACCGGCGGCAGCCAGGGTGCTCTTGGAGACCGTCGGCAGGTTGACAGAGAAGTCCTTGCCACCCGGGGTCGAGATGGTGCAGGTCTTGTCGGTGACCTTGCCGTTGAAGGTGATGGTGCCGTCGGCAGCATTGGCGGCCAGCGGAGCGGCAGCCAGCATCAGAACCGCGATGAATTTGATCTTGTGCATTGCTTGTACCTAACCCTACTGAAGAGATGGAAAGTAGAGGAGGAAGCAAGGAGCACTGCCGGGCATCGGACCCTTCCTTGCGTCTCACCTGTCGCCGGATTCGGACGTACCTCTCCCTGAATCCGTGACGCAAGTATATGCATAAATGTGACCCAGTTCTCATAATTTTTTATGAACACAACATATTGACGCCAATAAATTGACGTGGTAGCTCAAAAAATGGAGGGCGTCCGGGAAGCCAAGGCAGGCTTGGCGTGCGACGCAAATGGCACTCGATCATAGGCCGCGTTTGCAGGTAAAAACGGCGTTATTTGACGCGCATCACCCTTCTCGGGTGATGGCCCTAGCAGAACGAAACACTGCCTATCAATGACTGTTCGCGGTTGTCGCTAACTAGGACACACCGAACCAGAGAACGTGTCATGAAGAGCTCGATCCTGCTGTGCGTGGCCTTGATGTCCGTCAGCGCGCTGGCCCAGGCCAGCAGCGGAAGCGTCCGCTTCAGCGGTCGCATCGTCGATCCCGGTTGCACGACGCGCCTGTCCCAGCAGGAGCTGAGCCTGGAGGCATGCCCGCCGTCGGCCAAGGGCGCCAAGGTGGCTGTGACGGCGCTGGGCGAAGGTGAAACGGCAACGCTGCGGGAAGGCGGCCGCCATGGCCAGCAGCTGGCCGTGGCCGCACGCACGCTGCGTGCCGGCGACCTGTCGTTCTCCGAGCGCTATCGCCTGGAAGCCTCCCAGCGCCAACCGCTGCGAGGCGCCTATCTGGTGGTGGTCGACTACCCCTGAGCCGGGTCCGGCAGTTCGAACACCTGCCGCAGGTAGGACAGGTAACCCGGGTCATCGCACATGCTCTTGCCCGGTGAGTCACTGAGCTTGGCCACCGGCTGGCCATTGCAGCGGACCATCTTGATGACGATGTTGAGCGGGGTCGGCCCCAGATCGTTGGTCAGATGGGTACCCACGCCGAACGCCACCTGGCAGCGGCCGCGGAAGTAGTCGTACAGGCGCATCACCTTGGTGATGTCGAGCCCATCGCTGAAGACCAGCACCTTGCTGCGCGCGTCAACGCGGCGCTGCTGGAAGTGGGCCAGCATGCGGTCGCCCCAGTCGAACGGGTCGCCGGAATCATGGCGCACGCCATCGAACAGTTTGCAGAAATACATGTCGAAGTCGCGCAGGAACGCATCCAGCCCGACCACGTCGGACAGCGCAATCCCGAGGTCGCCGCGGTACTCGCGCGCCCACGATTCCAGTGCCGCTACCTGCGAATCGCGCAGGCGCGGACCCAGCGCCTGGAATGCCTGCAGGTATTCGTGGGCCATGGTGCCGTGCGGGGTCATGCCGTACAGGCGCGCGAAGTGCACGTTGCTGGTGCCGACCAACTGCGGGCCCAGCGCGTCGCGCAGCAGCGGCAGCAGGCGTGCATGCCAGTCGCGCGAGTAGCGGCGGCGGCTGCCGTAGTCGGCGATGCGGCACTGTTCGAAGCCGGGGGTATCGCGCAGCAGCGCGGCCTTGGCCTGCAGGCGGCGTTCGCCTTCGGCGAAATCCGCAGTGGTGGTGTTGCGGAACCAGACTTCGTTGATGATCGCCAGCAGCGGCACTTCGAACAGGATGGTGTGCAGCCACGGACCGGTGATATCCAGCTCGATCTCACCGGGCACCGTCTTCGACGCACGCAGCTGGATGTACTTGCGATCCAGGTGGAACAGGCCGAGGAAGTCGGCGAAATCCGGCTTCACGAAGCGCAGGCCACGCATGTAATCCAGCTCTTCATTGCTGAAGCGCAGGCTGCACAGGTGCTCGATCTCCTCATCGATCTGGTCGATGAAGCGGGCCAGTTCGATACCGGGGGTGCGGCATTTGAAACGGTATTGAACCTGCGCGCCGGGGTGCTGGTGCAGCACCGCCTGCATCATGGTGAACTTGTACAGGTCGGTGTCGAGCAGGGACTGGATGATAGGCATGGCTGGAATTATGCGCCTGTAGGGGTGAACCGGGGGCGCCGCCAGTAGATCCACGTCATGCGTCGATGATTCCGTGGAAGCGCGTTACAGCGACCTGCGCAGCAACCTCGGTACCTGCACCAGTGCGTGAGCCCAGATCGCCCCCCACACCGCCACCCGCACCGGCAGCGACCGCTGCGACGCTTCGAACTTGCTGAAGTAGCGCCACAGCCCGCGATGCTTGTGCCATTCCACGAAGAACGGGCGCGAGCGGCTGGACACCCCACGCACGTGGGTCACCTTCAGGTCGTTGGCGATGGCGACCACGCCACCGGCCTCACGCACGCGGCGGCACAGGTCCAGGTCTTCGGCGTGCAGCCGGTAGCCGGCATCCCAGCCGCCGATGCGATCGAACAGGGCGCGCGGCATCAGCAGCAGCGCACCGGACAATGCCGGCACCTGCTGCAACGGCTGCACCGGGTCGCGGGCAATGGCCAACCGCGCGCCGCGCCCGGGCGAGCGCAGCATGGCGAGGAAGTCCGGATCACGCCGCCGCACCGCTTCGTCAGCCTGGCCATGTTCGTCCACCTGCTCCACGCCCAGCAGACTGTCACCCACCGCACCGGCGCGATCACGCAGTGCTGCAAGGGTATCGACTTCGACCATCAGGTCGGGATTGATGAAGGCCAGCCACGGGCTGTGTGAATCAGCAACACCCTGGTTGTTGGCCGCGGCGAAACCGGGGTTGTCCGGGTTGGCGATGAAACGTACACGCGGATCGTGGCTGGCGTGGCGCTGCACGATCTCCAGAGTGTCATCCAGCGAGCCGTTGTCGATCACCCGGATCTCGGCCACGTCCTGCGCCTGGCGCAGTCGCGACAGGCAGGCATCGATGGTGCTGCCGCTCTGGTAGGTGACGACGATGGCGGCAATGGCGGCATTCAAACAGGCGGCTCCAGCGGTGATGGCGGCACGAACAGGTCGCCCTGCCCGCGCGGCATTATCGCCTGCTGCAGGTTGTGCTGCAGGTCCTGGCGCAACGTATGCAGCGGATCATGCATCAGGAAGTCAGCCAGCCGCGGTACCCAGCCCGGCCAGCGCGCGGCCAATGCCTCCAGATCGCCGTCGCGGCTGGGCGCTTCACTGGCACGGCTGACGAAGGCGTTTTCGCACAACACGTTGCGCCAGCCGAGGCCCGCCATGCGCAGGCTCAGATCGACCAGCGCCGCGTTCCAGCCCAGGTAGCTTTCTGCATCCAGGCCACCGGCGCGCCGCCGCGCATTGGCGCGCACCAGCACCGCGTGGGTGACTGCCGAGGGGAGTTCGGGGTGCAGGGCCGGCAGTGCGGCGCAGACGTGGGCCAGCAGCGCCGGGTCGTCCGGTTCTGGGTTGAGCTCGCCCAACCGCGGCCAGGCGGCGGTCTCGCCCACGTTGCACCACGGCGTGGCGGTAGCGATGGCGGCGTCACGAGCAAACGTGGCCTGCAACTGCTGCAGCCATCCCGGTGCAGGCACGCTGTCCGGGGCCAGCACCGCGACGTCCAGGCCATCGCAGGCACGCAGCATTTCGTCCAGGTGGGCAACCTCGCCGAGGGGTCTGGCGCGGCGGGTGTATTCGGCCTGCAGCGGGGTATGTGCCAGCCAGTGTTCGACCACTGCCTGTGCACGTGGCCCGGCCTGCGCGTCATCGCCCAGCCAGATCGATGTACCCGCTGCGGTACCGGCATCAAGCGCGGCCAGGCAGCGGTCAAGTACCGCGTCGTCCACGCCCAGCGGCAACAACACGATCGCCCCCATCCCGCCTCCGTGGTTGTCGGTGGCCACAGCGTAGCACCGGGTGGGTGTCGGCCGGGTTGCACCCGGCACCCGCAGAGGCTTCAAGCCAGGGCCGAAGCAACAGCAACTGCTGGGTTCCTGGGGGATGGCGGGCCGGTGGCCAGTAGATCCACGCCATGCGTGGATGAATCTCCGTCGAAATCGAATATTCCGACATTGAGACGAAAAGCATCCACGCATGGCGTGGATCTACCGGACACGGGGTCGCGTCTGGGGCAGAGCCCCCTGAGTCAGGGGCCGGCCGCGACGCGGCGGGGGTCTGGAAGCTGGCAAGCGGGGCCCGCGGTTCGCGCAGCGAAGCGTGGGAGCGACAGCGCGCATGCGATGGCGCGTTACCCGGGCGCCGCCCGGCCGGCTTACTTCCTGCCCGGCTGGCTCAGTGGCTCCATCGCGCGGAAGCGCTGGCTGTATTCGTCCGTCAGGGTGCGTGCTTCCTGGCCGTTGCGGACGATGGTCGGGGTCAGCAGCACGATCACTTCCGAACGACGGCTGGTGCGGCTCTTCTGGCCGAACAGCGCACCCAGCACCGGAATCCGGCTGAGGCCGGGAATGCCGCTGCTGCCATCAGTGGCCGAATCGGTGATCAGGCCGGCCAGCATGATGGTGTCCCCACTCTGCACCGCCGCCTCGGTGGCCAGCTTCTTGGTGGAGATGCGCGGATTGCAGTTGCGCTCCTGCGGATTGCAGTTTTCCGGCACGTCCGATGCGCTGCTGATCTCCTGCACGATATCCAGGAACACCGTGCCGTCGCGGGTTACGCGCGGGCGCACCTTGAGGATCACGCCGGTGTCGATGTACTGCACCGAGCTGTAGCTGCTGGTGCCGATGCCGGTGTTGACCGTGGTGGTGTTGATCGGCACCTTGTCGCCGACGTTGAGCGTGGCCTCGGCGTTGTTGCGCACAAACACCGAGGGTGTCTGCAGCAGACGCACGTCGGTGACCTTGTCCAGCGCGCTGACCACGGCGGCACCGTTGTGGCCGGTGAACGCCCAGTTGGCGCCATCGTTGCCGGTCACCGCACCGGCGAAGGTGTTCCAGGAGCCGCCCGCCGCTGCCGGCAGGGTCAACCCGGACAGCGCGCCGGTCAGCGCGCGCCCTGCTACGGCGTTGTCGAAGTACCAGTTCACGCCGTACTTCAGGTCGCCGGTCAGCCCGACTTCGGCCACCTGCGCTTCGATATGCACCTGCAGCGGCATCACGTCCAGCTTTTCGATCACCTCGCGGATCGAGCGCCAGGCCTGCGGCGTCGAACGCACCAGCAACGTGTTCGTCTCTTCCACCGCCGACACGCCGACACGATCGCCTTCCACTTCCAGGCTGATGCTGACGTTGCCCGACTGGCGCTGCGGCAGGTTCAGGGAGCCGGAGCTGCCACCGCCACTGCTGGCGCTGCTGCCCCCCACCGTGTTGTTGAAGCTGCTGCCGTTGTTGGCGTCCATGCCGCGCTCGCCATCGCTGCCCAGCTGCGAAGGAATGGCGCCCGGTGCCAGCGATGCCGCGCCGGAACCACTGCGATTACCGCTGCTGGCAAAGGCTTCGCTGAGGCGTTCAGCCAGATCGCGGGCCTTGATGTAACGCAGTTCATGCGAGAACAGGCGCGCGCTGCCACCAGCGGTATCGATGCGGTCCAGCCACTGCTGGATCTGGTCCAGATAGCGCACCTGCGGGGTGATCACCAGCACGGCGTTGGCGTTTTCCAGCGGCAGGAAACGGAACATGCCGGCGCTCGGCGTCTTGCTCTCTTCGCCGAACACCTTTTCCAGATCGGCCGCGACCTGCTCGGCCTTGCCGGACTGGATCGGGAACACGCCCACCGACATGCCCGAGAGCCAGTCGACGTCGAAGATTTCGACGGTATGCAGGTAGTTCTCGAGTTCGGCACGCGTCCCGCCCAGGGTGATCACGTTGCGGCCGCTGTCGACGTTGACGATGGCATTGGGCCGCGCATAGGGCTCCAGCACCTTCTTCATCTCGGTGGCGGAGATGAACTGCAGCGGCACCACGCGCACTTCAAAGCCGCGTGCGCTGGAGGCTGGCGCGGTGCTCGGCGCCACGGTGCCAGCCAGTGCCTGGTCGGCGGCGACGATGTTGTAACGGCCACCGCTGTAGACCATGCGGGCGTTGTTCCAGCCCAGCACCATCTCCAGCAGATTCAGTGCCTGTGCCGGCGACACCGGCTTGGGCGTGGCCAGGGTCACCGTGCCCTGCACCCCGGGCGCGATCACGTAGTTCTGGCCGAGCATGTCACCGAGGATGGCCTTGACCACTGCGTGTACCGACTCGCCTTCGAAGTTGAAGGTCGCTTCACCGGAGCTGGCCGCATGCAGCGCGGGCGAAGGCTTGCGCGCGGCCTCGCGGTTGATCATGGTGCCGGTGCCACGGCGGATCACCGCCTGCGGCGTCCCCTGGGCTTGATCGGCCGCTTCGGTCTGCGCATCGGTGGCGGCCTGACCGGCGCTGGCCGATGGCTGCAGGTTACCGTTGCGTTGCACATGCGGAGCGGACACGGTGCTGCAGCCGACCAGCAGCGTCAGGGCAAGGGACCAGGGAAGAAAACGCAGATTCATGCATTCACTCTATCGGTTGGTGCCATCGCCCGGGGGCGGCGACGGTTGTTGCTGCTGTTGCTGCAGCTGACGGCGGCGGGCCTGGATGCGTTCGCGGATGGCCTGCATCTGCGCTTCGCTGGGACCGTTGGTGTTGGCAGGGGGTGCGACGGCCGCAGCCGGTGCAGGCGACGCCGGCGCCACGTTGCCATCGGTGGCACGTGGGTTGGGCAGAGTCTGGCTGGGCGTCGGTTGTGGCGGTGGCGGCGGAACCACCGCGCCGGGCACAGGCGGTGCGCCATTGGCCCCGCGCAGGACCGTCGGCGCTTCACCGCCCTGGCCATTGAACACGGCCAGCTCCAGCACCTGGCTGCCACTGGAGCCGATCACCGTGGCCTGGCGCGGTTCCAATGCAACCAGCTGCCAGCCATCGACTGCATCACCGTTGAGGCGCAGGCGCAACGATCGGCCCTGCTCGGTGGTGAAGGTGGCCATGCTGAAATCACGGGTGAGCAGCACGCCGGTCAGGCGCAGCGCGGGACTGGCGGCGGCTTCGCTGCCCCCCAGCAGATACGGGCGCGGCTTGCGGTCTTCGGCGAACAGGGGCCGCTCGCTGATCACGCTGTAGCTGTCTGCGCTGGCCATGCGTTCGGCGGCCAGCAGGGGCAACGCCGGCAGCGCGGCCTGGGCGTCGCCCTCCGTGCTGACCGTGGGCAGCCTGCTGCCCAGGCCGAAGCCGGTGGCCAACCAGGTCGCAGCGGCCCATCCGGCCAGCGCCAGCAGCAGCCCGGTGCGCAGGTTGATCTGTTCAAGCTTCATCGGCCACCTCCTGCGCATCGGCAGCAGGCTGCTCCGCCGGTGCCGGTACAGGTGCCGGCGGCGACACCACCGGCGCCGCTGCAGGTGGCGTGGCCACGGGCGCTGTCGAGGAATCGGCGGCAGCACCTGGCAACAGGTAGCCGGCCAGCTCGAAGGACACATCCAGGCCGAGGCCGGATTCGTTCGGCGATTGCTGGAAGCGCTGTGCGATCAGGTTGAGGTTGTCCACGAACAGGCGCGGGCTGCCGGTCTCAAGGCTATGCAGGACAGTGGCCAGTTCGGCCACGCCACAGCGCAGGCGCACCTGCATGGCCACGCGGACGAAAGCGGCGTCGCGACGGTTGTCGCTCAATGGCGTGCGGTTGCTGATGGTGCAGCTGCGGTTGCCCGGGCTGGCCATCGCCACCGCATCCTGCAGGCGTGCGCCGAGCGCGGCCGCAGCGGCCTCGGCGGTGGCTTCCTGCAGGAACCCCGGGCGCTGCTGCAGGGCGTCGCGGGTCGCGCGCAGCCGCTGTTCGATCTGCGGCTGCTGCTGCAGCTGCGCCTGTACGCGCTGCTGGCGTTCGCGCAGGGCAGCGGCATCGGCGTCGATCGCGAGCAATGGCTGGGTGAACCACGGGTGCACCAGCAGCAGGTAGGCCAGGCCCAACACTGCCAACAGCAGTGCCAGTGCCAGCCAGCGGTCACGGCGTGCGCTTGGCATCGGCATGGGCCGCCTCCGTGGTTTCAGTCGCGGCGGCTGCGGGCGCAGGTGCCGCCGAGGGCAATGGCTGCAGCTCGGCGGTCAGGGTGAAGCGGTCGCGGCCACTGGCGGCACCATCGGCCTGCAGCACGCCGGTAAGGTTCACCTTGCGCCACTGCGGCGCGTCCTGCAGCAGCGGAACCAGCTGCGATGCTTCGCTGCTGAGGCCGATCAGCTGCAGGCTGTTGTTCTCGATCGCCAGTTTTTCCAGGTAGGTGCCATCGGGCAGGCGCCGGGTCAGCTCATTCCACACTTCGACGGTACTGGCGCGCTGGTTGCGTTGTGTTTCCAGGAACGTCGCTCCATCCAGCAGCGCCTGCAGCTGGCTGCGTTCGCTGGCGACGCCACGCGCACTGCGGGCGCTGCGCTCGACGTCTTCGCGCAGTGCATCGACGGCGGCGCGGCGATTGTCCAGCAGTTGCATCGCTGCCAGCACCAGCATCACCAGCGCCGCTGCGGCAAGCAGCAGGTTCCAGCGCCGCATCGGGTCCGGCCGCTGTTGACGCTGCGCGGGCGGCAGCAGATTGACCTGCAACGCGCGGCCCTGTGCATCTATCGCATCGACACCGGCCAAGGCATCTGCCCAGTCGCCTATCTGCGCGCGCCACTCATCGAGCTGACGCAGCGGCCAGGCCACCAGCTCCACCTGTAGCAGGCCTTCGCCGGCACTGCCCAGTTCACGGATGTCATAGCTGACCTGGCTGGCTTCGAACGGTGTCTGCCGGTCGATCTCGTAGCCGACCACCGCACGCAGGCGGTCACCTGCCGCGGCGGGCAGACGCAGATTGCGCCGCAGGACCTGCCCGGCGGGCAGCAGCCACACCCGTGGCAGGCTGCGCAGGCGCGGCTCCAGCACGCGATCCAGGTCCGCCGGTTGCAGCGGCCACGGAAGACGGGCCACGGGCTCGAGGCCGTCACCGGTTTCGCGCCAGACCTGCAGCTGCCCGTCTTCGCACTGCAGCAGCAGGCGGGTCTGCGACCAGCCCAGCGCCCATTGCCAGCGCATCGGCACCCAGGCCAGCAACGACTGCCGCCACCAGCGCAGGAAACGGCCGGCCCCGGGGCCGATCTGGCCCTGCACCTGCCGCAGACTGTCCTGCCAAGCCGTCATCTTGCTGCCATTCCCTGCTCCCAGCGAAGCACTGTGTAGGTCCGGCCGGGCACCCCGCCCGATCCGTTGCGCACCACCGCCTGCAGCACCGACAGGCGTCCGCTGCCGTCAGTGGCGCGGGACTCGATACTATAGGTGCCACTGCCGCTGGCAAGCGCCGATGCACCCACAGCGTTATCTCCGTCACGCTCCTGCTGGGCGCGTTGCGCCAGCAGTTGTTCCGCATCCAGGCCCATTGCCGTCAACACCGGGCCACTGGCGAAGCGTGGATCCGGGCGCGCCTGGCGGCTGTAGAGCGTCAGGTGCGGCAGCATCGCGGCATACAGCGATCCGCGCATTCCCAGCACCCGCTGCAGTTCGCCCAGGGTTTCAAAGCGCTTGTTGCGCGGGCCATAGGGCAGGCCTGCGGCAGCGTACTCCGGTGCCTCGGCACCGCCACCCGGCTGCAGCAGGCTGTCTTCGTCGCGCCAGTCGATGATCGCACCGGCCAACTGCTTGGCGGTTTCAGCCGGCTCGCCCAATGCCTGCATGAATGCGGACAGCAGCGCCGCATCCGCCAGGTTGAGGTTGATCTTGCCGTTCTCGTCCAGCACCCGGATCTCGATGCGGGCGTCGTCGAACTGCCAGCGATAGGCGCGGCCGTCGGCCTGCCACGGCGGACGCTGCGGGTCTGGCTGCAGCCGCAGCAGTGCGTATTCCAGGCCCGCGCGCGCGCGCTCCTGGCCGCGTGCATCATCACCGAGCACCCGCTGCTGCAGGTGCTCGACCCGTGCGCTGAGCGCAAAGGCACCGACCAGCGCGGTCATCAGCG
Source organism: Stenotrophomonas sp. G106K1 (assembly GCF_037969685.1). Classification (NCBI taxonomy): domain Bacteria; kingdom Pseudomonadati; phylum Pseudomonadota; class Gammaproteobacteria; order Lysobacterales; family Lysobacteraceae; genus Stenotrophomonas; species Stenotrophomonas sp. G106K1. The sequence continues at coordinate 27,703 of NZ_JBBPFR010000007.1, forward strand.
CGATCAGCCACAGCACCAGTACCAGTGCGGCACCGCGTGGACGCTTCATCGCGCGCCTCCGCTGCCGCCGGCACGCAGTGCCACCACCAGCGGCGGCCACGGCGCGCCCCTGCTTGGCACGATCTGCACTTCCACCAGCAACGGCAGGCGCCGGGTGTCATCCCAACGGGGCAACCATTCGGTCATCTGCCCGTTGCTGGCGTCGACACCGCGATAGCGCAGCCGTACATCCTTCAAGCCCTCCACCAGCACTTCGGGCGGGCGCGGCGGGTTCTCTTCGATGCGCTCGCCTTCCTGCAGCAGCACCAGCTCCAGCAGCAAACGGCGGTGGCCGGCTGCACCATCCACCTGCAGCGCATGCAGGTACGGGCCGCCGCGACCGAGATAGCCCGGCAGGTCGGCTACGAACTGCATGCCCTGATCGTCGCCCTGGAAGAACACCGGTTCGCGGGTAGGATCGGGCACTTCCAGCGGGCTGCGCAGGGCGCTGGCGAGCTGGCGCCGCAGCAGAGCCTGCACTGCGCGCATGCGTTCACTCTGCGCGGCAATCTGCTCACCGCGCTGGCTGATCGCCATCGCCGAGCGTACGCTGGCGAACGCCAACGCCAGGCCGCCAGCCAGCAGCACCGTGGCCAGCATGACTTCGATCAGCGTGAAGCCCCGCGAGTGGCGCCTCATCGCGCATTCTCCAGCGCAGGCGGCAACAGGCGCAGGCTGCGCCAGCGCAACTGCTCGCGCTCGCTGTCGCCCCAACGCACCTGCAACTGCAGTTCCGCCAGCCACGGTGCACCCGGCGACTGCGCAGCGGGCAGCGCACCACTGCGCGGCTCGGCCCAGGGCTGCACCTGCAGCTGCCAGTGATATCGCCCCTGCTCCCACTCGCCCTGTTGGCTGCCGGCCTGCAGTGGCGCTTCCACGCCAGCGGCGGCCAGCAATGATTGCGCGTGCAGCACCGCGCGCGTGCGCAGCTCGGCATCGCGCACCTGGCGCGCGCCACCGGACAGGCTGCCCAGCAACAGCGTCAGTGCCAACCCAAGCAGTGCGAAGGCAACGATCACTTCAAGCAGGGTGAAGCCACGGGCGCGCGACCTCATTGCGCCCGCCACGGTCCGGAACGGACTTCACCGGTCAACCAGCCCACATCGATGCGCCACTCGGCGCTCTCCAGCTGCAGGCGGATGCGGCCGCCGCTGGAGCCGCCGTCGGGATGGAATTCGATCACGCCCTGGCCGGGCGCGGTGGCCAGCTGTGCGGCACCTTCGAACTGCACCTTCAGCTTGGCCGGCACTTCACCGTGGCGCTGGCTGGCGCCCTGCCAACGATGCTGTGCCGGTTCGATCACGAAGCGCTGCGGCTCGCCGCGGGCAATCGCCTGCGCTCGCACCATGCGCAGCTGGTTGGCGATGTCCTTGCCTGCACTGCGCAGCTGCATGCCGGCAAAGCCGCGCGACATGCCAGCGGCGGTGATCAGGCCGATGGCCGCGATCAGCGCGATCACCAGCAGCATTTCCAGCAGCGACAGGCCCGCTGCGCGCCTGCCGTGCAGGCGCGGGCGGGACAACCGGCGCGGCAGGAAAAGCAGCATGCGTGCTTACGGCTGGTAGCGGATGTCAGCGTCGACGCTGCTGCCGCCGGCCTTGCCGTCCTTGCCCAGGCTGATCAGTTCATACGCCTGGCCTTCGCCCGGTGCGCGGTACTCCAGCGCGTGGCCCCACGGGTCGTTGAGGTCGGCAGGCTTGGCATACGGGCCGAGCCAGCCACCAACGCCGGCCGGTGCGGTCACCAGGTCGTTGAGCGAGGCAGGCAGCTTGCCGGTGTCGATCTGGTAGTTGTCGACCTTGGAGGCAACGGTCTGCACCTGCGCCTTGGCGATGTTGGCCTTGCCGCGATCGGCGCCGCCGAGCACGCGGCTGGCGACCAGAGTCAGCACCGCACCGATCAGCACGATGACGATGATGATCTCCAGCAGGCTCATGCCCGACTGGTGGCGTGCGGCGGTGAAGGAAAGGCGGATCGGTCGACGGGAAGCAATCATGGTCGGTCCTTTCAGGTACGGGATGTCGGGGTTGCAGGAGGCCATCGTCAGCCGATGGCGTTGGTGAGGTCGTACAACGGCACCAGCACGGCCACGATCACCGCACCGACCACCGAGGCCAGCACCAGGGTGATCGCCGGCACCATCGCCGCCAGCAGGCGGTCGATGCGGCGGGCACTGTCCTGTTCGAAAGTATCAGCAGCTTTCAGCAGCATGGTATCGAGCGCGCCGGACTCCTCGCCGACCTGGATCATCTGCAGCGCCAACCGGGGAAAGCGCTTGCCGCGCGACAGCGCCAGCGACAGGCCGGTGCCGTTCTTGACCTCGTCGGCGGCGGTTTCCAGATCGGCAGCCAGCGCGCGGTTGCCGAGCACGTTGCGGGCGATGCCCAGCGCCGCCAGCAGCGGCACGCCGTTACGCAGCAATGTCCCCAGGGTGCGCGCCAGCCGCGCGGTTTCCAGTTCGCCCAGCAGGCGACCGATGCTGCGGCGCTGCAGCAGCCAGCCATCCAGCGCCAGACGGAACGCGGGCTGCCGCGCCTTGCGTTCGAACAACAGCAGCAGCACGCCCGGCACCACCAGCAGCAGCACCCACCAGTCGCGCACGAACAGGCCCAGCTGCAGCACCAGGTTGGTGAACCACGGCAACGCTACGTCCAGGCTTTCGTACATCTGTGCGAACTGCGGCACCACATAGCCCAGCAGGAACAGCAGCGCACCGCCCACCACCACCAGCAGGATCGCCGGGTAGACCAGCGCGTTGATCACCTTGCCCTGCAGCGCACGGCTGCGCTCGAGGTAATCGGCCAGGCGTTGCAGGGTGTCGTGCAGGCTGCCACCGGCTTCACCGGCGCGCACCATGTTCACGTACAGGCGCGAAAACAGGCCGTGCTGGCGTTCCAGCGCAGTCGACAGCGGCGCGCCACCGCGCACCACGTCCCGGATGTCGGTGATCGCACGGCGCGAGCGCTCGTCTTCGGGCAGGCTGAGCAGGATCGACAGCGCGCGGTCCAGCGGCTGCCCGGCACCGAGCAGCGTAGCCAGCTGCTGGGTGAACTGCAGCAGTGCCGCGCCCTGCAGCGGACGCTGGCGGAACAGGCCGCGCAGGCTGGTGCCACCAACCGCACCACCGTCGGCCAGCTGCGTTTCCATCGGCAGATGGCCCTGGTCCTGCAGGCGAGCGACCAGCTCGGCCTCGCTGGCCGCTTCCATCTGTCCGTCGAAGATCTCGCCGTGCGTATTGAGCGCCTTGTAGCGATAGTTCGGCATGTCAGCCCCTGCGTCCTGCGCGCATCAGCCTTCCTCGGTCACGCGCAGGACTTCCTCGAGGGTCGTCTGCCCGCTCAGGGCCTTGCTCAGGCCGTCCTCGTACATGGTGCGCATGCCGGCTTCACGGGCGATGCGCTCGATCTCGCCCATGCCATCGCGACGCATCACCGCACGCCGCAGCGCGTCGTTCATCACCAGGAATTCCATGATGGTGGTGCGCCCCAGGTAGCCGGTCGGCGCCAGCGCCGACGGCTTCGGCCGATACAGGTGGATCGTTCCGTGCGGCTGCAGGCGACGCAGGTCGAAGCGCTCGATCTCTTCTGGCGAGGCTTCATAGCGCTCGGCGTGGGTCGGCTCCAGCCGGCGCACCAGGCGCTGGGCCAGGATGCCGTTGATGGTGGAAGTGAGCAGATAGTCTTCCACGCCCATGTCGAGCAGGCGGGTGATGCCACCCGCGGCATTGTTGGTATGCAGCGTGGACAGCACCAGGTGGCCGGTCAACGCCGACTGGATCGCGATGCGCGCGGTTTCCAGATCGCGCATTTCGCCGATCATGATGATGTCCGGATCCTGGCGCACGATGCTGCGCAGCGCATTGGCGAAATCCAGCCCGATCTGCGGCTTGGCCTGGATCTGGTTGATACCTTCGATCTGGTACTCGACCGGATCTTCAACGGTGATGATCTTGACGTCGGCGGTGTTGAGCTGGCTCAGCGCGGTGTACAGCGTGGTGGTCTTGCCCGAACCGGTGGGGCCGGTCACCAGCAGGATGCCGTGCGGCTGTTCAAGCACCTTGCGGAACTGCGGCAGGAAGGCATCGGTGAAGCCCAGCCGGTGGAAGTCGAACACCACCGTCTCGCGATCAAGCAGGCGCATCACCACGCTTTCGCCGTGCGCGGTGGGCACCGTGCTGACACGCAGGTCCAGTTCCTTGCCCTGCACGCGCAGCATGATGCGGCCATCCTGCGGCAGGCGGCGCTCGGCGATGTTGAGCCGGGCCATGATCTTGATGCGGCTGATCACCGCGGCGGTCAGGTTGGCCGGCGGGCTCTCGCCTTCGACCAGCACGCCATCGACGCGGTAACGCACTTTCAGCCGGTTTTCGAAAGGCTCTACGTGGATGTCCGATGCGCGCAGTTCGACCGCGCGCTGGATCACCAGGTTGACCAGGCGGATTACCGGCGCTTCCGAGGCGAGATCGCGCAGGTGCTCGATATCGTCCACTGCGCCGCCTTCGCCATCGGCGGTTTCCACGATCGCGCCCATTGCACTGCGGCCCTGGCCGAACCAGCGCTCGACCAGGTCATCGATCTCCGCGCGCATGCCCAGCAGCGGCGTGACCGGTACACCCAGTGCCAACTGCACGGCCTGCTGCGGGTAAGGATCGTGGGCATCGGCCAACCACAGCTGCACGCCGTGTTCATCCAGCGCCAGCGGGCACACGTGGAACTGCTTGAGGAAGCGCAGCGACAGCGGCAGGCCTTCGGCCAGCGCCTGCGGTGGCGATTCAGGCAGCTGGCGCCCCTCCAGCAGCGGCAGGCCCAGCACATCGGCGCTGGCCTGCGCCTGGTCACGTTCGGACACCAGCCCCAGCCGGACCAGCAGGCCGAGCAGGCTGCCACCGGCTTCGGCATGCAGCGGCCGCGCACGTGCCAGATCTCCTTCCTTGAGCCGACCACGTGCCAGCAGCGCATCGAGGATGCGGCCTTCAGTGTCGTCGGTGGCAGTGGCAGCGAGCGCGTTCACATGACTCTCCTGTCGATCGTCCCGACTTTAGCAGTTAAGCCGTGGTTTCCACCCGCTCCGATTCTTCTTTCGTAAAAAGACGAGGCCCGTCACACAGGTGACGGGCCGCGCTTATTCATTTACGACAGTCGGTTATTACTGGGTCGCCAGGATGCTCACGCCGTTGTAGGCCGCTTCGCCCACCACCTTGATGTAGTAGGTGCCAGCCACCGGCTTGTTCACCCGCACCGTTTCGGACGTGCCGGGACGGGTCGACTTGGCATCGTTGTCGCTGGCACTCGGCTCGCGCCCCTGGGCAATGTAGACCGAGACGTTGCCGGTGCCACCGTAGGTGATCACGCTGAACTGCTTGCCGGCGGCTGCCTCGAAGCTGTACAGGCGGCTGCTGCCGGCAGTGCCGTTCAGCCCCCCCACCGCGGCCTTGTTGGTCAGCGGCGTCGCCACCGGTCCGCAGTTCTCGGTGCACGGCTCTTCCAGTGCCTTGGCCAGCGCAGCCTTGGCATCGACGATGCCGGTGCCGATCGGGGTGGCGGTCGGGATGCTGACCGGGAACGGACGTGCGGTTTCCTTCAGCAGGGTACGCATCACCGCCGGGGCCAGCGGATCCTTGCCCTTGGCGATCAGCGCGCTCTGCACCAGTGCAGCGACGGCGGCCACGTGCGGCGAGGCCATCGACGTGCCGCCCATGCCCATGTAGCTGTAGCTACCCGACGCTGGCGTGGTGGCCGCATCAGAGCCGGACTGCCAGATATAGCCACCCGGGTTGCCGTCGACGCTGCCGCCACCGCCCGGGCCGGACAGGTCAACGCGGGTGCCGTAGTTGGAGTAGTAGGTGATGCCACCGGTGATGCGGGTGGCACCCACGGTAACGACGCCATCGCAGCTGGCCGGGCGGTACCTGGAGGCGTTGTCGGTCTCGTTGCCGGCCGCCACCACCACGGTGGTACCGCGCGAGATCGCGCCGTTGATCGCATCCTGGTAGGTACCGTCGCAGCTGCCGCTGCCACCCAGGCTCATGTTGATGACCTCGGCCGGATTGGCGTTGGCCGGGACCCCCGCCACGGTGCCGCCGGAAGCCCAGGTGATGGCATCGGCGATATCGGACAGGTAGCCACCGCACTTGCCAAGTACGCGGACCGGCAACACCTTGGACTTGTGCGCGACACCGGCCATGCCGACGCCGTTGTTGGTCTGCTCAGCTACGGTACCGGCCACATGGGTGCCATGCCAGGAACTGTCTTCGGCGAGCGAGCCGCTGTAGCACTCGTTGTCGTTCTCAACCCAATCGCCATAGTCCTGTGCGCCCGGCACGCGATCGTCGGTCGCGCGGCGCGAGGTCTCGGCGTCACTGATGAAGTCGTAGCCCTCCAGCAGGTTGCCGACCAGGTCCGGATGCTGCGGCAGGATGCCGGTGTCGAGCACCGCCACCACCACACCCTCACCCTGCGACACATCCCACGCCGCCGGCGCGTTGATGCCACCGGTGGCGTTGTGCAGGTGCCACTGGTACTGCTGATAGTAGGGGTCGTTCGGCGCCAGCGCCGGCTGCACATCGCCGGCCCGGAGTTCACTGCGACGCAGCTTCACGTCGGCCTCGGCGTACTGCACGGCCGGATCGGCCTTCAGCTCCTTCAGCACCCGCTGCAGCTCGGCAGGCGCCAGACGGCCCTGCAGGCGGATCACATCGGCGCCGACGCCCAGCCTGCGCACCACCTGCGGCCCCAACGTGCTGGCACGCGCCGCACCACCGGACAGGCTGGCCCGGGTCAACGCCGACTGCACGGTGGACAACTTGGCCGAACGGTCGAGTGCGGCGGCCGTGCCGGCGCGGTACTTGACGATGATGCGGTCGGTGCCCGACTGGGCAGCGCTTGCCTGGCGCACCGGCTCGTGCACCGGCAACCCGGCGGCGTGGACAGCGCCAACGGCGGTCAGCGACAGCATGGCGGCCGCCAGCACATTGATGCGAAGGGTCTGCTTCTTGGTCACGTTCGAAATCCTCTTCAAGGTCATGGTTGAGCTTTCCTTCTCCGCCCGTTGCTCGGACGGAGCTCACTACGGCCATCACTCCCTGCGACTGCCCTGGCTGGCCCACCAGGGTTGCCGTGCCACGCCCCTTTGGCGCTCACTGCTCGACGTGCCGATGGGATGACCCACCGGCACGTTGTTGCGCACTTACCAGCCGAAGCCGGCACCGACGCCGACCGAGCTGTCATCACTGCTGAAGGCACCACCGATGGTGACCGTGGCGCGATCGCTGATCGCACGCTGGTAGCCCAGCGACATGGCCGACTCGCCCCCCTGGAAACCGATGCCGACGCCGACCCGGTTCTGGGTACGGATGCCGGCGGCACTGGTGGCCATGTTGAGCATCGCCGAGCTCATCGCGCCCTGGCGGTCGATGCGGCGATCCATGTGGCGCAGGCGTCCATCCACTTCACCCTTGAACACATCGAAGCTGTCGGACACCGCCTGCACGCGGCTGTCGGTGTAGCTGTTGGCGGTGGTGATGCCACGATCCAGCTGGCCCTTGTTGACCGCATCGGTTGCGGTGGTACCGGCCGCCACGTTGGTGACCTGGCGTTCGTTGCCCTCGCTGCCCACCGAGACGGTGTTGGCGCGATCGGCTACCGAGCCCTGGCCCAGCGCCACCGCATTGGCCGCCGTCGCACTCGCGCCCTGGCCGACAGCGGTGGACGATGCACCACTGGCCACAGCGCCATCACCCATCGCGACGGCGTTGATGCCACCGCCTGCGACCAGTGCCGGCTGCGCACTGCCTGCGCTGGCTGCAGTCGGAGTGCCCTGCACCCGCGCCGTGGTCGATCCGCCATCCGCCAGGCTCGCATCGGCGCTGGCCGACGCCGTGGCCGCGCTGGCCGCGTCGGCATCCAGCGGAGCGACCATCGAACGCAGGCTGGCCGCACCGGAACGCGTGCCGCTGGCGGTGCGACGATCGATCTCGCTGACCTTGCGGTCCAGTGCGCCCAGCGCGTCGCCGACGTTGCTGTAGGTGGAGCCCTGGATCACATAGTTCGGCGCAACGAACACACCCTGCATGCCGACGCTGGCACCGCCGCCGAGGAAGCTGGCGGCATCGCTGAGCGACTGGAACAGTTGGCCACCGTTGATCGCCTGGCGGCTGCCGGAGGTGATGCTGCCGGCGCCGACGTTGTCGATGGTGGTGCCCTGGATCCCGCCAAGCGTCAGGCGGTCACGGCTGGCATCGTCGTAGCCGACCGAACTGGCCGCGCTGGTTTCAACGGTAGCGATGCGCGAGTCGAAATCACCGACCCGGGTTTCCACCGCGCCCACGCGCTGGTTGGTGACGTTGAGCTGTGAACCGGTCACGGCATCGCTGCTGCCGGCGGCGATGCGGCCGTCGGCGACGTTGACGATGCGGCGCCGAGCCGGGCCGTTTGTGCCGTTGCCGCCACCGACCGACACCACGTTGGCCTCCAGGGCGGCCGCGCCCGTACCCAGAGCCACCGAGTTGACGCCGGTCGCACCGGCGTTGGCACCCATGGCAATCGCACCGCTGGCGGGCACCGTGGCGTTGCTGCCCAACGCGATGCTGCGTGCGCCGACGGCGGTGGCAGTCGAACCCATCGCCACCGAATCAGCGCCCACTGCGCTCGCGGTTCCACTGCCGTTACCACGGAAGTAGCGGTTGGTGGTGTTGGCTGTAAAGGCGACCACATCCAGCTGCCCGCGATTGACGGCATCGTCCCACTCGGTGCCGTTGGCGACGTTGGTGATCTGCCGGTTCAAGCCGACGTTGCCCACCGACACGGTGTAGGCACGGTCGGCGACCGAGCCGCCACCCAAGGCGACGCTATTGGCCCCGTTGGCCTGGGCGCTGACACCGAGGGCCGTTCCGTTACCGCCCACGGCCTTGGCGCCATAACCCACCGCGGTACCGAGACGGCCACTGGCCTCGGCGTAGGCACCGAGCGCCGAAGCGCCGTCCGCCGTTGCCGTGGCACGGAAGCCACTGGCCTGCGACTGCGTGCCGCTGGCGGTGGACTGCGCGCCGCTGGCGGTGCTGTAGGCACCCTTGGCCTGCGCAGCGGCGCCGGTGGCACTGGAACCGAGCTCGCTGGCGGCGGCACCACTGCCCAGGGCCACGCTGTCTACGCCGGTAGCCTGTGCCGCATTGCCCAGCGCCGCGCCATTGGCACCGCTGGCCAGCGCATTGAAGCCGACCGCGGTGGCGTTGGCCGCGACTGCGGTGGCACCGCTGCCGAGCGCACTGGCGCCGTTGCCGATCGCATTGGCTGCTTCACCGGCAGCCAGCGCGTTGTCGCCTTCGACGTATGCCCCGGCATCGCTGTCGGCACTGCCGCTGGCCTGGAAGTGCTTGCTGGTCTTGTCCGCCGTGGCAGCGACGGCATCAAGCTGGTTCTTGTTGACCGCATCGGTGCCTTCGGTGCCCGCGGCGACGTGGGTCACCTGGCGTTCGTTGCCTGCACTGCCGACGGCCACGGTGTTGTCACGGTCAGCCTTCGAACCGGCGCCCAAGGCGACGCTGTTGGCACCGTTGGCGGTAGCGCTGGCACCCAGCGCGGTCGACTCGGCGCCATCGGCCCACGAGTTCCAGCCGATGGCGGTGGCGTAGTCGTCGGTGGCCCAGGCACCGGCACCGAAGGCCGCTGCACCGGTACCGCTGGCACGCGACGGGATCAGGCCGAAGAAGGTGCTGCCACCGATGGCAACACTCTCTGCGCCACTGGCTTCGCTGGATTGACCGACGGCGACCGCGCCGCTGCCTGCTGCTGCTGCACCGAAGCCGACCGCCGTGGTGTTGGCACCGGTCGCGGCCGAGCCGTAGCCCAGCGCAGTGCCGAGACGGCCGCTGGCTTCGCTGTAGCCACCGATGGCGGTGGTGCCATCGGCCGAGGCTGCACTGCGGAAACCACTGGCCAGCGATTGCGCACCGCTGGCGACCGCCTCCGCACCGTTGGCCGTGCTGTAGACGCCACTGGCCTGTGCCGCGGTGCCGGTGGCCGTGGCGCTGATGCCACTGGCCACCGCGCCGTTGCCGAGTGCGGCACTGTCTGCGCCGGTGGCCTGCGCGTTGCTGCCCACCGCAGCCGCATTGCTGCCCGTCGCCAGCGTGTTGAAGCCTACCGCAGTCGCATTGGCGGCCACGGCCGTGGCACCACTGCCGAGCGCGGTGGCGCCGTTGCCGATCGCATTGGCCGCTTCACCGGCAGCCAGCGCGCTGTCGCCTTCCACGTAGGCACCGGCATCGCTGTCGGCGCTGCCGCTGGCCTGGAAGTACTTGCTGGTCTTGGCCCCCTCGGCGGCCACTGCGTCCAGCTGATCCTTGTTCACTGCATCGGTACCTTGGGTACCGGCGGCCACGTTGGTGATCTGGCGGGTGTTGCCGCCACCACCGACCGACACGGTGTTGTCGCGGTCTGCAATCGAATCGGCACCCAGCGCCACGCTGTTGGCGCCGCGCGATTCCGCCGCATTGCCCAGCGCGGTGCTGTTGATGCCCGGCGCATAGGCGCCGCCACCGACCGCGGTGGAATAGTCGCCGGATGCTTCGGTCGCCAGCAGGCCGAACAACGAACCACCGACGGCCACGGCATTGGTGCCGGTAGCCAGGCTGCCCTGGCCGGTGGCGGTGCTGTAGGCACCGGACGCTTCCGAATCGCCGCCGAGCGCGACGCTGTTGGAGCCGGAGGCGTTGGCGAAGTTGCCGAAGGCGGTGGCGTTGAATGCCGATGCGTTGGCGTAGCCACCGATGGCGGTGCTGTAGCCGCCGGTCGCTTCGGCGCCGATGCCGAACGCCGCCGAAGCGGTGCCGCTGGCCACGCTTTCACTGCCGACCGCCGTGGCGGCCTCACCGCTGGCATTGCTGAAGTAACCTACCGCCACGGCTTCCTCGCCGCTGGCCTCGGACAACACGCCGGTGGCGGTGCTGCCGGCGCCACTGGCCACCGAGGCCGCACCGAACGCCGCACTCTGCTCGCCACTGGCTTCGCTCTCGGCACCGTGCGCGGTGGCGTATTCGCCGGTCGCCTGTGCATTGGCACCAATGGCGCTGGCATTGGCTGCAGTGGCCAGCGCATTGAAGCCGATGGCCTGTGCATTGCTGGCCAGCGCATTGGCGCCACTGCCCAGCGCGGTGGCGCCGTTGCCGATGGCATTGGCCGATTCACCGGCGGCCAGCGCGTTGTCGCCTTCCACGTAGGCACCGGCATCGCTGCCGGCGCTGCCGCTGGCCTGGAAGTACTTGCTGGTGGTCGCGGCACTGGCCGCAACCGCATCGAGCTGCGACTTGTTCACCGCATCGGTGGCCTGGGTACCCGCCGCCACACTGGTGATCTGCCGCTCGTTGCCGGCGCTGCCCACCGACACGCTGCGGTCGCGGCTGGCCACCGAACCCGCACCCAGTGCAACCGCGTTGTTGCCACTGGCCGTGCTGCCCGCGCCCAGGGCGATCGCACTTTCACCGCCGGCCACCGTGTTGGTGCCGATGGCGATGCTGTTGATGCTGTTGCCCAGTGCCTGGAAGCCCAGCGCAACGCTGTTGTCGCCGTAGCTGAAGGCACCGCGCCCGACGGCGGTGGAACTGGTGCCGTTGGCCCAGCTGTTGTAGCCGATGGAGGTCGCGCCGTTGGCACTGGCCCATGCCGCCGGACCGAACGCCGAGGCATTGCGGCCAGTGGCCCACGCGCCAGCACCGAAGGCGGTGGCGCCTTCCTCGCTGGCGGTGCTGTAGCCACCCACGGCGGTACTGTCATCGGCCTTGGCGAAGGCGCTGTCACCGATGGCAACGGCATAGCTGCCGGTAGCGCGCGACTTGCCGCCTGCCGCGAAGCTGTTGTCGCCGGTGGCCTGCGCCGCAGTACCGAAGGCGCTGCTGCTGGCGCCGGTGGCCTGCGCGGCATTGCCGACGGCGGTGGAACCGGCCGACGCGGTGGTGCCGATCTGCACCGGATTGCCCTGGTCATCCAGCAGGGGCTGGTTGTATTCGTCGTACGCCTGGCTCAGGCCACCCACGGCCACTGCACCGTCACCGTCGGCGAAGGTATTGCGGCCCAGTGCCACGCTGTCGGCGCCGATGGCCGCCGCGCCTGCACCCTGTGCCAACGCACCGGCACCGATGGCGTTGCTGGCCGAACCCGCCGCGACCGCACCCTCGCCTTCTGCATAGGCGCCTACATCGCTGCCGCTTTCCGGCTGCGCCTGGAAGAAGCGCGCAGTGGTGTCGGCGGTGCTGGCCACGGCGTCCAGCTGTGCCTTGTTCACTGCATCAGTGGCTTCACTGCCGGCCGCCACGCTGGTGATCTGCCGCTCGTTGCCGGCACTGCCCACGGCCACGCTGTTGGCGCGCACCGCTTCGGAATTCGCACCCAGTGCAACGCTGTTGGCACCGCGCGCGGTGGCGTAGTAGCCGACGGCGGTGCTCTGCGCGCCACTGGCCCAGGTCTGCGCACCCAGTGCGCTGGCGTTCTCGCCCGGTGCATAGGCGAAGTAGCCCACGGCGACCGACTCGGCACCGGAGGCCTCGGTCAGGCTGCCATTGGCCACGGCATGGTCACCGCTGGCGATCGCGCCCGCACCGACTGCCGTGGCCGCTTCGCCATTGGCCTGGGTCTGCACGAAGAAGCCCAGGCCCGGGATCAGATCCGCCGGACCACCGATGGCCACGCTGCTGGTACCGGTAGCGTTGCTCTGCGTACCGACGGCCGTGGAGTAGTCGCCGATGGCATTGGAGACCGCACCGAACGCCGACGACTGCACACCCGCCGCGTAGGCACCCACGCCGTACGCCGACGCGGCGAAACCGCCGGCATCGGCGCTGGCACCGACAGCGGTACCACCGACCCCGGCACTGGTGGCGCCGGTCTCTACCGGCACGCCACCACTGGTGATCAGCGGATTGCCATCGGTATCCACCGCAGCACCGCCGACGGCGACGCTGCCCGGACCGACTGCCTGCGCGTTGTTGCCGAAGGCCGCGCTGTTCTGGCCCGACGCCAGCGCGTTGTTGCCGACCGCAGTGGCGTTCTGCGCGACAGCGGTCGCACCTGCACCGACGGCGGTCGTGCCGTTGCCGATTGCATTGGCGGCTTCGCCAGCGGCGAGCGCGTCATCTCCCTCGGCCAATGCGCCAGCATCGCTGTTGCTGCTGCCGGTGGCCTGGAAGCGCTTGGCGGTGGTATCGGCTACTGCCGCCACACCCTTCAACTGACCGACGTTGACCGCATCGGTATCTTCGGTACCTGCGGCAACACTTGTGATCTGCCGGGTCAGGCCGTAGTCGACCGCACCCACCGACACGGTATCCACGCGATCGGCCAGCGAGCCGGCGCCCAGCGCCACGCTGCCGGTGGCCACGGCCGCCGAATTGGAACCCAGCGCCGTGCTGTACTCGCCCACTGCGGTGCTGAACGCACCAACTGCAATCGAGGCTTCGTTGGCGGCAGTTGCACCGCGGCCCAGCGAGGTGCTGCCGGGGCCCATCGCCACCGCGCCTGCACCGACCGCGGTTGCGCCATCGGCGCTGGCTTCGGACAGTGCGCCCAGTGCGGTGGCCGCACCGTTCTCGCTGGCGGCCACGGCATGGGCACCGACGGCGGTATCGCCCAGGCCGAATGCGGCCGCGCTCTGCCCGACCACCACGCTGGCATCACCGAAGGCGAGCGCGTTCTGGCCGAAGGCACTGGCACCGACTCCCGCAGCAATCGCCTGGGTGCCGACCGCAGTGGTGGCGTTGGCCAGCGACTGGCTGCCACTGCCGACCGCGATGGCCCCCTCGCCTTCGATCTTCGCCGCGTCGCTGTTGTCACCAGCGCCATCGGCCTTGAAATAGCGGCTGCCCTCGGCCGCCGCCTGCGCAAGCGCAGCCTGCGTGGCGCGTGCCTGTGCATCCAGCTGCGCCTTGTTCACCGCATCGGTGGCGGCGGTACCGGCGGCGACGTTGGTCACCTGCCGTTCCTTGCCGGCATCACCGACAGAGACGGTGTTGGCGCGTGCTGCCTTGGAACCGGCGCCCAGCGCCACGCTGTTGGCGCCGGTGGCGCTGGTACCCGCACCGATCGCCACCGCGTTGCTGCCCTTGGCGCTGGCAGTGCCATCGACCGCGCACTTGTCCACCACTTTGCTGTTGAGCACCACGCAGTTCGCGCTGCCGCCAATCTCGACCGACTGCGCCGAAACGATGCCGGTCATTCCCAGTCCCATTGCCAAGGCCAGCGCTGCGGCCAGTCGTGCCGGCGCGGCATCCGTCGCACTGCGGCGCTGGTCGACGACCCCGCCTGATGAGCTGGAAGAGGCCAGTTCCGAGGCCACCACCAACTGACCCAATGCTTTGTTCCAGACCTTGCGATAAATCCGATTCATCGGTACGGCTCCTGATTGGACTGGTTTTGGGCAAAGCAACGCCACCGCCGAACCTTCGTGGTTCAACGTCCCCTGGGGGCGTCATTCGCGTGATTTACTGCGGGTATTGCCGAACGGCGCGCAGGGACAGAAAACCGAGCGCATGCGCCGTGCGGTTACTGCGGGATGAACAGATTTGAAACGGGGGTCAAGTGTTAACGGCATCTTTGCGAATCGTCAAGAGTTTGACGCAGCAAAAGCCATTGCCGTGAAGCAGTTCACTGTTTCACTTGTTTATGTACGTATTTTGTTAGGCGTGCGTGAGGAAATCCTCACATATGAAAACGTATGTAACTGATGGACAGCACAGGGGTTTCCGTATTCAAAAAGAAAAACCCGCCGGTTTCCCGGCGGGTTTCCATACGCGATGGCATCGTCAGCTGCGCAACGCGTGTGCGATCAGCCGCACCATACCCGTGCGTTGCGGAACATGCGCATCCACGGTGAATCGCCCTGCCACTCGGCCGGGGCCCAGCTCAGGTTGAGCGCGCGCGGGGTGCGCTCCGGGTGCGGCATCATGATGGTCACCCGGCCGTCGGTGCTGGTCAGGCCGGTGATGCCGTCGGGCGAGCCGTTCGGATTCAGCGGGTACTGGCTGGCGACGTTGCCGTTGCCATCGATGTAACGCAACGCGACACGGGCTGTGGCCTGGTCGACGGCGTTGTCGAACACCGCCTGGCCTTCGCCATGCGCCACCGCCACTGGCAGGCGCGAACCGGCCATGCCACGCAGCAGGATCGACGGCGACTCCACCACTTCCAGCAGCGCGGTGCGGGCTTCGAACTGCTCGCTGGCGTTGCGACGGAACTGCGGCCAGTGCTCGGCACCGGGGATGATGTCCTTCAGCTGGCTCATCATCTGGCAACCGTTGCACACGCCCAGGGCGAAGCTGTCCTCGCGCGCGAAGAACGCGGCGAAGGCATCGCGCAGCGCAGTGCGCTCGAGGATCGAGGTCGCCCAGCCACGGCCGGCACCGAGCACGTCGCCGTAGCTGAAGCCGCCGCAGGCGACCAGGCCGGTGAAGTCCTGCAGCGCCACGCGGCCTTCGATGAGGTCGCTCATGTGCACGTCGAATGCGCGGAAGCCGGCACGTTCGAAGGCGTTGGCCATTTCAATCTGGCCGTTGACGCCCTGTTCGCGCAGGATCGCAACGCGCGGACGCGCCCCGGTCTGCACGAACGGCGCGGCGACGTCCTCATTGGGATCAAAGCTCAACTTCGGCTTCAGGCCCGGCGCGGTGAAGGCGCGGGCGATCTCGCGCTCGGCATCGGCGTTGGCCGGATTGTCGCGGCGCTTCTGCATGGCGTGGGTGACCGACCACCAGGCATCGAACAACGCTTCCCAGCGCCATTCGGCCAGCGAGTCACCAGCCAGCGACACCCGCACCACCGGCGCGGTGGTCGGCTTGGCGATGCGCTGCGCGCACTCGGTCAGCGCATGGCGCTCGACCAGGTCGGCGAACGCGGCGCGGTCTTCGCGGGCGATCTGCACAACGGCGCCCAGCTCTTCATTGAACAGGCTGCGGAACGGATCATCGCCCCACGCGTCGAGGGTGATGTCCAGGCCCAGGCGCGAGGTGAAGGCCATTTCGCACAGCGCGGCGAACGCACCACCGTCGCTGCGGTCGTGGTACGCGCGCAGCAGGCCGGCCTGGCGTGCATCGCGGATCAGCTCGAAGAAGCCACGCAGGCGCTGCGGGTCGTCCAGGTCCGGGGCGGCACCGGCGAACGCCGGCAGGTCGCCGTGGTCGGCGTGCACCTGGGCCAGGATCGAACCACCCAGGCGCTGCTTGCCGGCACCGAGGCCGATCAACCACAGCTCGCTGTCGATGTCGCGGTCCAGCAGCGGCGTCAGCTGCTGGCGTGCATCGGCCACCGGCGCGAACGCGGTGATCACCAGCGACACCGGCGACACGCTCTTGTGCGCCTCGCCCTGGTCGTGCCACTGCGCCTGCATCGACAGCGAGTCCTTGCCCACCGGGATGCTGATGTCCAGCTGCGGGCACAGTTCCATGCCCACCGCCTTCACTGCGTCGTACAGCAGCGCGTCTTCGCCCGGGTGGCCGGCAGCGGCCATCCAGTTCGCCGACAGCTTGATTTCATCCAGCGCGTCGACCGGGGCCGCGCACAGGTTGGTCAGTGCTTCGCCCACGGCCATGCGTGCCGAAGCAGCCGCGTCCAGCAGCGCCAGCGGCGTGCGTTCGCCCAGCGCCATCGCCTCGCCGGCCACGCCGTCGAAATCGGCCAGGGTGATTGCCACGTCGGCCACCGGCAGCTGCCACGGGCCGACCATCTGCTCGCGCGCGGTCAGGCCGCCGACACTGCGGTCGCCGATGGTGACCAGGAAGTTCTTGGAAGCCACGGTCGGGTGCGCGAGCACGCGCAGACCGGCTTCCTGCAGATCCAGGCCACCGGTCTTCAGCGCCGGCCAGCGCGGTGCCGGCGGGTGTGCGGTATCGCGGTGCATCTTCGGCGGTTTGCCGAACAGCACGTCCATCGGCAGGTCGATCGGCGCATCGGCCGGGATGTTGCCCGGCACGGCGCCGTAGGCCACCACCAGGTGTTCCTCGGCGGTAGCCACGCCCACCGCAGCGAACGGGCAGCGCTCGCGTGCGCACAGCGCGGCGAACTCGGCCAGGCGCTCCTGCGCCACACCGAGGACGTAGCGCTCCTGCGACTCGTTGCACCACAGCTGCATCGGCGACAACGACGGATCGTCGGTGGGCACCTTGCCCAGGTCGATGATGCCGCCCACGCCGGAATCGTGCAGCAGTTCGGGAATGGCGTTGGACAGGCCACCGGCACCGACGTCATGGAAGAACTTGATCGGGTTGTTGGTCCCCATCGCCACGCAGCGGTCGATGACCTCCTGGCAGCGACGCTCCATTTCCGGGTTGTCGCGCTGCACGCTGGCGAAGTCCAGATCCTCGGCGCTTTCACCGGAGGCTACCGAACTGGCGGCCCCGCCGCCGAGGCCGATCAGCATCGCCGGGCCGCCGAGCACGATCACGGCATCGCCGTCCTGCAGCAGGATCTTGTCGACCTGCACGCGATCGATGGCACCGAGACCACCGGCCAGCATGATCGGCTTGTCGTAGGCGCGCACCAGGTCGGCGCCTTCCGGCAGTTCGAAACTGCGGAAGTAGCCGAGCAGCGCCGGGCGGCCGAATTCGTTGTTGAACGCGGCGCCGCCGAGCGGGCCGTCGGTCATGATCTCCAGCGCCGGGGCCATGCGCGGGTTCAGCGCACGCGGTGCTTCCCACGGCTGCGGCAGCTCGGGAATGCGCAGGTGCGAGACCGAGAATCCGCTCAGGCCGGCCTTCGGCTTGCCACCACGACCGGTCGCGCCTTCATCGCGGATTTCACCACCGGCGCCGGTCGACGCGCCCGGGAACGGCGCGATCGCGGTCGGGTGGTTGTGCGTTTCCACCTTGATCTGGAACGCGCTGGGCACCTGCGGTTCGCGGCGATACTCGCCGCTGGCCGGGTCCGGACGATAGCGCGAGGCCGGGTGGCCTTCGATCACCGCCGCGTTGTCGCTGTACGCGCTGAGCGTGTGCTGCGGAGTCTGCTGGTGGGTGTTCTTGATCATCCGGAACAGCGAGCGGTCCTGCTCCTGGCCGTCGATGGTCCAGCTGGCATTGAAGATCTTGTGCCGGCAGTGCTCGGAATTGGCCTGCGCGAACATCATCAGTTCCACGTCCGACGGCGAGCGGCCCAGCGCGGTGAAACGCTCGCGCAGGTAGTCGATCTCGTCCTGCGCCATGGCCAGGCCGAGGCGCTGGTTGGCGGCCTCCAGCTGCTCCACCGGCACGCGCTCCAGTTCGCCACGGGCCGGGGTCGAGAACAGGGACTGGCCCTGGTCGACGGTCTCCAGCACCGACTGCGTCATCGGGTCGTGCAGCACCTTGACCAGCGCCTGCTGGGCGGCGGCATCGGCCGGCCAGCCCTGCACATCGATGCGCAGGCCACGCTCGACCCGGCTCACCGGCTGGCCGGCACCGCGGACCAGTTCGCTGGCCTTGCTCGACCACGGCGACAGCGTGCCCAGGCGCGGCACCACGATGCGGCTGACTGCACCGTCAGCGACCGCCTCGGATTGCGGGCGGGCTTCCAGGATGCGGCACAGGGTATCGACGTCGGGGGCAGCAGTGCCCTCGGCCTGCACGAAGTAGACGTGCCAGGCACCGCTGATGCGCAGGGAGGGAGCGATGGACTGCAGGCGGGATTCAAGACGTTCGCGGCGGAACGGCGACAGGGCGGGCGCGCCCTCGAGGACCATCATGTCCGGGGAACCGTAGTTGGGAAACGGGCCCGACATTGTACCGGAAGCGGGGGGAGGCTTCGGCCGGGCGGCGCCCGGCACCCGCAGAGGCCAGAGCAACCGTCAGAGCCGAAGCAACAGCAACGGCCAAAGCAAAAGCTGGCTTGCTGTGGGCTGGGTGGGGCGGTGGGGGCCAGCAGGACACGCCGTAAACCCATCCATGGGGGCTCGATGGCGCCAACGGTCCTGCTGGCCCCCACCACCCCACCCTCGACAGATTTCCTGCTGCTGTTGGTAGGTGTCGACCTTGGTCGACACGGTAGATCCACGCCATGCGTGGATGCTCCTTGGTTACCGGCCGCTGGCCGGCGACCAGGGAAATGTGGAAATCAGACGCCTGAGAGCGAAGCGATCGGCGTTTGATCTTGATTTTTTGTTCTGTCTTTCGTGGCTGGCGCGCGCATGAACCCGCCCGGGCCCAACCCCGGAACCTGCTCTAGACCCCAACCACGAGGGGGCTCCGCCGATGGCCGCCGACCGCGCGCCAGCGCCGCGCTCGCCCAAATCCCCGAACCATGCACTCGCTCACGGATTGACCACGCAATTGATGACAACGTTGTCCCCACCTGGCGCCGGACTCTCTCCCCGGCCCACCAGGTACCTCCGTCCGCCCCCTCCGTCGCCTTCCCCGGCGACGTCCGGACCCTGCGTTACGTGCGGCGCCGTCTTGGCCCGTGCGCCAACCATCGATCGGAGACACACCATGTACGACCCGCTTGTGCAGAGTGCCGATGTACGCAGTGCCCACCCTTCCCTTCATCGCTGTCGCCCGCGCCGTCTGGCCTGGCTGCTGGCCCTCGCCGGGGCGGTGGCCCTGCCTGGCATGGCCCAGGCCGCCAGCTGTGCCGGCGTGGCCGAATGGGACCAGGCCAAGATCTACCGGAGTGGCGATACCCTGCAGAAAGGAGGCGTCCTCTACCGGGCGAACCAGGACATCTGGAACGCACCGCCGGACCATCCGGCCGGGGCGCCCTACTACACCAACCTCGGCGCCTGCGACGGCGGCGGCGCCAACCAGCCGCCAGTGGTCAGCCTGACCTCGCCGGCCAACGGCGCCACCTTCAGCGCCGGCAGCACGGTCAACGTGACCGCCAATGCCAGTGATGCGGACGGCAGCGTCAGCAAGGTCGAGTTCTTCCGCGATGGCAGTTCGCTGGGGGTCGACACCAGCGCGCCGTACAGCGCCAGCTGGGCCAACGCCAGCGCGGGCAGCCACACTCTGCGCGCCGTAGCCACCGACAACAACAACGCCACCGCCAGCACCGCGACCATCACCATCACCGTCAACGCAGCCAGCGGCGATACCACCGCGCCCAGCGTGCCCGGTGGCCTGGCCGTGGGTACCCGCACCGCCAACAGCATCGCCCTGAGCTGGAGCCCGTCCACCGACAACACCGGTGGCAGCGGCCTGGCCGGCTACGACGTGTACCGCAACGGCAGCCTGGTCGGTTCACCGTCCAGCGCCAGCTATGTCGATGGCGGGCTGACCGCCTCCACCAGCTACAGCTACCGCGTGCGTGCCCGCGACAACGCCGGCAATGCGTCGGCGCAGGGGACGGCAGTGACCGCCAGCACCCTGGCCGGCGACGGTGGCACCACCGGCAAGCGGGTCATCGGCTACTTCACCCAGTGGGGCATCTATGGCCGCAACTACCGGGTCAAGAACATCGACAGCAGCGGTTCGGCCGCGCGCCTGACCCACATCAACTACGCCTTCGGCAACGTGCGCAACAACCGCTGCGAAGTGGGCATCACCCAGGCGTCGGATCCCAACAGCGGTGCCGGTGGCGATGCCTTCGCCGACTACACCAAGGCCTTCGGTGCCGGCGAAAGCGTGAGCGGCAGCGCCGACACATGGGACCAGCCGCTGCGCGGTAACTGGAACCAGCTCAAGCAGCTCAAGGCCAAGTACCCGGGCATGAAGGTGTTGATCTCGCTGGGTGGCTGGACCTGGTCGCGTGGCTTCTCCAGCGCAGCGCAACCGGCCAACCGCCAGGCCTTCGTCGCCTCGTGCATCGACGCCTACATCAAGGGCAACCTGCCGGTGACCGACGGTGCCGGTGGCCCCGGCGCGGCGCTGGGCGTGTTCGACGGCATCGACATCGACTGGGAATATCCGGTGGCCTGCGGTATCGCCTGCGGCACGCCCGAAGACAATGCCAACTTCACTGCGCTGATGGCCGAGTTCCGCCGCCAGCTCGATGCGGTGCGTCCGGGCCTGCTGCTGACGGTGGCGGTCGGCGCCGGCATCGACAAGATCCGCGTCACCGATCCGGCCGCGTACCACCCGTACCTGGACTACATCAACGTGATGACCTACGACTTCCACGGCGCGTGGGATGCGAAGACCAATCACCAGTCGGCGCTGTTCGATTCGCCGAGTGATCCGTCCACCGGCGACCAGAAGCTGTACAACAGCAACGATGCCATCGAGGCCTTCATCAGCCGTGGTGTTCCCGCCGCCAAGCTCAACCTGGGCATCGGCTACTACGGGCGCGGCTGGACCGGCGTGACCAACGTCAACAACGGCCTGTACCAGAGCGCCACCGGTGCGGCACCCGGCACGTATGAAGCCGGCATCGAAGACTGGAAGGTGCTGAAGAACCTGGCGTGGCAGGGCTACACCGACAATACCGCCGGGGCCACCTGGATCTACAACGGCAGCACGCTGTGGAGCTTCGATACCCCGGCCAACATCACCCGCAAGATGGGCTACGTGAAGACCCAGGGACTGGGCGGTGCGTTTGTCTGGGAGTTCAGCGGCGACGACGCGCAGGGCACGCTGACCAAGGCGGTCAGTGATGGCCTGAAATAAGCAGACAACCGGGGATGCGACTGGCATCCCCGGTTTCCAACCTGTAGAGCCGAGCCCATGCTCGGCTGATGTGTCCGCAGCCGAGCATGGGCTCGGCTCTACAGAAAAAGGTCAGCGGCGGTCAGCGCTTGGCTGACAGCTTCTCCAACGCGGCACGCAGCTGCGCAGGCGGCAGGTAGCCGCCGAGCTGGGTGCCATCCGGCGCGAAGATGGCCGGCGTACCGTTCACCCCCAACTGCTGGCCCAGGGCGTACTGCATGGCCACCGGGTTGGTGCAATTCTTCGCGGCCACCGTGCCACCACGCTTGGCATTGGTCAGTGCCTGGCGACGATCGGCCGCACACCAGACCGAGATCATGTCGGTGTAATCCTTGCTGCCCAGGCCCATGCGCGGGAACGCCAGGTATTCAACGGTGATGCCGTTGCGGTTGAGCTCGGCGATGTCCTCGTGCAGCTTGCGGCAGTAGCCGCATTCGATGTCGGTGAACACGCTGATGGTGTACTTCGCGTTCGGCGCGGCGAACACGATGCGGTCGCCATGGTTGGCCTTGGCCAGCAGGTCGCGACGGTAGCCCAGCAGGCCTTCGCTGTTGGCCGGGCTCTTGACGCGGGTGTCGTAGGGCTGCGACTGGAACAGGTAACGGCCGTCGTCAGAGACGTACAGCAGCTGGCCGGAGACCACTACTTCACGGAAGCCCGGAAAGGGCGCGGCACCGATGTAGTCCACCTGGAAGCCGGGGTTGAGCTCGGTCAGGGCCTTGCGCACGGCCTGCTCGGCCGGAGCATTGGCCGTGGCGGCAGGGCCGGCCTTGGCTGCCGCTGCGGCGGGCGCCTTTGCGGCGGGCGGGGCGGGCTGGGCGCAGGCACTCAGGCTGAGCGCGCCGAACACGGCGGCGATGGCGAATCGGAGCATGGAGCAGTCCGCAGCAGAAAGAAGACTTCGGATTCTGACACAGCCATCCTGAGCGGTCCGCGATGCCGCGCACAGGCCCGGCAGGGGCTCAGCCGTGGGCTCAGCCGCGTGGATGATGGCGGGCGTGCAGCTTCTGCAGGTGTTCGCGTGCGACCAGGGTGTAGATCTGGGTGGTGGACAGCGAGCTGTGGCCCAGCAGCATCTGCAGCGCGCGCAGGTCGGCGCCACGGTTCAGCAGGTGGGTGGCGAAACTGTGCCGCAGGCCATGCGGACTGATCCGCGCCGGGTCGATACCGGCCACCGCCGCGTAGCGCTTGACCAGGTGCCAGAACGCCTGGCGGGTCAAACCATGCAGCGCCGGTTCGATGAACAAGGGCGTCTGCCCGTCGACCAGCGCCTGCACCTTGCCCTTGCCCACCAGCTGCGGTCGCGACTGCTGCAGGTAGCGTTCCAGCCAGTACTGCGACTCCTCGCCCAGCGGCACCAGGCGCTCCTTGCTGCCCTTGCCGGTCACCCGCAGCACGCCCTGGCGCAGGTTCACCGCCGTGGCGGGCAACAGCACCAGCTCGCTCACCCGCAGCCCGGCGGCATACATCAGTTCCAGCATGGCGCGATCGCGCAGGCCGAGCGGACTGTCGATATCCGGCGCCGCCAGCAGCGCATCGATCTGGCTTTCGGCCAGCGCCTTGGGCAGCAGCCGTGGCAGCTTCGGCGGATCGAGCAGTGCGCTGGGATCTTCACTGCGTTCGCCACGGCGTACGGCGTCGGCAAAGAACGCGCGCAGCGCCGACAGCAGCCGCGCATTGCTGCGCGGCGACCAGTTGTGGCGGGTGCGCCAAGCCAGGTAATCGAACAGGCCAGCGCGCTCAACGCCGGCCAGACCACCGTCGCGCCCGTCACACCAGCGCGCCAGGCCTTCGAGGTCGCGGCGGTAGCTGTCCAGCGTGGCGCGGGCCAGGCCGTGCTCGGCCCAGATCGCATCGAGGAAGCGCTGGATGCGCTGGCTGTCCTCGCCGCGCAGCCCGGGCAGTTGCTGGACCAGCTGACGACGTTCGGCGGGAGTGGAAGTGACGGCCATGCACGCAGGATACGAGGCCAACTGCGGGCACGGCCAGCATTGCGTATGCTCGGCACATGTCGAGCCCCGCCACCGATGCGGCCCACGTTGCCGCTGATACGCCCCGCCCGCGCGCGCTGCTGCTGTGGCGCCTGCTGGCGATGATCTATGACGCGTTGCCGGTGCTGGCCTTGTGGATGCTGGCCGGCACCGTGTTCACCCTGGCCTATACGTTCAGCGGCCATGCGCAGCGCGAGAACATCGCGCCTTTCAGTGCATGGCAATGGCTGCTGTGGGCGGTGTGCTGGGCAATCACCGGGTGGTACGCCACCGCCAGCTGGCGGCGCGGCGGGCAGACCTTGGGCATGCGCCCGTGGCGCTTGAAGCTGGAATCACGCGATGGCAAGCCATTGCGACGCGGCCAGCTGTGGCTGCGGTTCGCGGTGGGCACATTGTCGTTGCTGCTGGGCGGACTGGGCTTCTGGTGGGCGCTGGTGGATCGCCAGCGGCTGACCTGGCACGACCGCGCGAGTGCCACGCGGGTGCTGCGGATGCCGAAGCGCTGACCTGTGCTGGCAGCGCCGGGCCATGCCCGGCGCACACGGGATATCGCACACCTTCGCCCGGCATGGCCCGGCGCTACCGGCATCAGCCCGATTTGCGCCGGAACAGCAATCCGGACACCGCCAGCATCACGATCGGCGGCAGCGCGTAGGCAATGCGATAGTCGAACTTGAGCGCACCGGCCATGCGCCCGAAGAACAGCTGCAGCAGCCAGAACGCCAGCGCGAACAGGATGCCCAGGAACAGGCGCTTGCCCATGCCGCCACTGCGCAGCGAACCGAACGCGAACGGCACCGCTGCCAGGCACAGCGCCAGCACATTCAACGGGTAGAACCAGCGGCTCCAGTACACATCCTCGTAGTCGCGTGCATCCAGCCCGTTGCGCTCGCGGTAGGCGATGCTGGTGCTCAGCTCGGACACGCTGAGGTTGCGCGGCTTGGCGATGCCGGTGGCCAGGGCTCCGGCGTCCAGCTTGGAATTCCACGGCTCACGAGCCACTTCCTGGCGCGTTGCCGAGCGCTCGCCGAAGGTGTCGCGGCGCACGCCGGTCAGCACCCAGCCGTCCTTGTCATGCTCGGCGGTGGCGGCATGGGTCAGCGTGCCGACCCGCCCGTCCTCGTTGATCCTGTAGAGGCGCACGTCACGCAGGATCAGCCGGGTGCCCTTTTCGCCCACCAGCTGTTCTTCGCCGGTCTGTGCGTTGAGGAACGTGTCACCCTCACGCGCCCACAGGCCGGAGTAACGCGCCACCGCCATGTCGGTGCCCCACTTGGCACTCATCTTCAGTGAATCGGCGCGGTTCTGGCCCCAGGGGCCCAGGGTCTCGGCACTGATCACCATCAGCCCAGTCAACAACGACAGGGCGATCGCCACCGACACGCTCAGGCGCTTGCGCGACAGGCCCAGCGCGCGTAGCGCGGTCAGCTCCGAGGTCGCGGCCAGCTGGCCCAGGCCCATCAGCGCGCCGATCACCGCCGCAGTCGGGAACATCGTGTAGGCCCGGCGCGGCACGGTGTACAGCACCCAGGCAGCAGCATGGCCCAGCGAATAGCCGTTCTTGCCGATGTCCTTGAATTCACCGGAGAAGGCCATCAGCACGTCCAGGCCGACCAGCACCGCCCAGGTCAGCAGCACGGTACCCAGCACCGCCCGGCCCAGGTACAGATCGAAACGCATCGGTCGCAGCATCATGCGCGGGCTCCCTTCGGGCGGGCCATGCGGCCATCACGCGCGTACATCCAGATCGCCAGTGCCAGCAGCGGCAGGGTCAGCCACCACAGGCCAAGCGCTGGCGGAATCTGGCCATTGGCAATCCAGCCGCTGCCGATGAACATCATGTTGGTGCCGACCATGTAGGCCAGCAGGGCCAGCATCATCCGGCCGTAGCGCTGCTGGCGCGGCGAACTGCGGCCCAGCGGCACGGTCAGCAGGGCGAAGGCCAGCGCAATCAGCGGCGGGGCCAGGCGGCGATGCAGCTGTGCCTGCGCCTCGGGGCGCTTGTCGCCGAACAGCGCGGTGGTCGGCATCAGTTCGGGGTCATCACTCTTGCGGGCCTCACTGCCGTCGGGCAGGGCCACGTCGTTGCGGGCGAAGGTGGCCAGACGGTAATCCAGTGCACCGGCCGCCGGCCCTTCCAGCTGGTGGCCATCATCCAGTTCGAGGAAGCGCTGGCGGGCGCCTTCGAAGTACATGCGACCGCTGGCGGCGGACACCACTTCAAGGCGATCCTCCTTCTGCCGCTGCAGGAACACCCGGCCCAGCTGGCTGCCATCGGGGGAGATGGAGGCCACATAGACCACGCCACCATTGGGCAGCGGGGTGAACCGGCCTGGCTCCAGGCCGGCCATCAGCACGCTGCGGTTGGCGTCCTGGATCATCTGTTCGGCGGTGCGCTGGGCCCAGGGCCCCAGCCACAGCGAACAGGCGCCGACCACCGCAATCACCGGCAGCACCAGCAGCAGCAGGGGCTTGAGCAGGCGTTTGGGGCCGACACCGATGGCGGTGATGACCGCCATTTCCGAGTCGCGGTAGAGGCGGGCGATGGCCAGCAGCAGGCCCAGCATCAGTGCCAGCGGCAGGATCAGCGGCATGTAGACGATGAACTGCAGGCCCAGCTGCGAGAACAGCAGCTTGGCCGGCAGCCGCCCGTCGGCGATGTTGCCGAGGATGTCCACCAGCACGCCGCCCACGCTGACCACCAGCAGGACGATCAGGGTAGCCAGGAAACTCTGGACGAAATCGCCCAATAGATAGCGGTCGAGCTTCAACATGGGGCGGTGGTTTAAACTCTCAGGTTCGTTCGCGGTGCCGCCCAGTCTAGCGTCTGGGCGTAAACGGTCCGCGATTGTACGGACTTGCCAATGGAATCTGCTCAATGGCTCTCGAATTCACCCTGAACCACCTC
The DNA here is from genome assembly GCF_037969685.1 of Stenotrophomonas sp. G106K1. Taxonomy (NCBI): domain Bacteria; kingdom Pseudomonadati; phylum Pseudomonadota; class Gammaproteobacteria; order Lysobacterales; family Lysobacteraceae; genus Stenotrophomonas; species Stenotrophomonas sp. G106K1. The sequence continues at coordinate 54,230 of NZ_JBBPFR010000007.1, forward strand.
GCTGCGGCTTCGGCCGCCGTTGACTGCCTCGTCGTCGGCGCCTATGCCGACCATACCCTGACTGCGTCCGCGCAGGCACTGGATGCTGCAAGCGGTGGCCGCCTGGCCGCCCTGGCCCAGCGCGGCGACCTGTCCGGCAAGACCGGCGCCACCACCCTGCTGCACGATCTGCCGGGCGTGACCGCCCCGCGCGTGCTGGTGGTCGGCCTCGGCGATGCCGCCCGCTTCGGCGTGCCGCAGTACCTGAAGGCGGTCGGTGATGCCGTGCGCGCACTGAAGGCCGGCGCTGCCCGCAGCGCACTGTTCACCCTGTCCGAGGTGGCGGTGAAGGACCGCGACGCGGCCTGGGCGATCCGCCAGGCGGTGATTGCCGCCGACCACGCGGCCTACCGCTACACCGCCACCCTGGGCAAGAAGAAGGCCGACGATGCCGGCCTGGCCCAGCTGGCCATCACCGGTGAGGATGCGCAGGCCCTGGCCCAGGGCCAGGCCATCGCTGCCGGTGTCGAGTTCGCCCGCGAACTGGGCAACCTGCCGCCGAACTACTGCACCCCGGCCTATCTGGCTGAAGTGGGCGTGAAATTCGCCGACGAGCATGATGGCGCCGAAGCCGAGATCCTCGACGAGACCCAGATGGAAGCGCTGGGCATGGGCTCGCTGCTGGCCGTGGCCCGTGGTTCGGCCAACCGCCCGCGCCTGGTCGTACTCAAGTGGAGCAATGGTGGCGACGCCAAGCCCTACGTGCTGGTCGGCAAGGGCATCACCTTCGATACCGGTGGCGTCAACCTGAAGACCCAGGGCGGCATCGAAGAGATGAAGTACGACATGTGCGGTGGCGCCAACGTCATCGGCACCTTCGTCGCCGCGGTCAAGGCCAAGCTGCCGTTGAACCTGGTGGTGGTAGTGCCGGCGGTGGAAAACGCCATCGACGGCAATGCCTACCGCCCGTCCGACGTCATCACCTCGATGTCGGGCAAGACCATCGAAGTCGGCAACACCGACGCCGAAGGCCGCCTGATCCTGTGCGACGCCCTGACCTACGCACAGCGCTTCGAGCCGCAGGCGCTGGTCGACGTGGCCACCCTGACCGGTGCCTGCATGGTCGCCCTCGGCCACCAGACCGCCGGCCTGATGAGCAAGCACGACGACCTGGCCAACGAGCTGCTGGCCGCCGGCGAGCAGGTCTTCGACCGCGCCTGGCGCCTGCCGCTGTGGGACGAGTACCAGCCGATGCTGGATTCCAGCTTCGCCGACGTCTACAACATCGGCGGCCGCTGGGCCGGTGCCATCACCGCTGGCTGCTTCCTGTCGCGCTTCGCCGAAGGCCAGCGCTGGGCCCATCTGGACATCGCCGGCGTGGCCAGCGATGAAGGCAAGCGTGGCATGGCCACCGGCCGTCCGGTCGGCCTGCTGAGCCAGTGGTTGCTGGACCAGGTCGCCCGCGCCTGACGCTGTACCTGACCCTGGCCGGCAACCGCCGGCCGGGGCCTCGCCGGTCCAGCCGCCACCCGGCATGGATCGGCACCTGCCTCACCTGGATGCCGCCATGCCCCGCGCCGACTTCTACCTGATCGCCAAGCCCCGTTTCCTGACCGAGCCGTTGCGCCTGGTCTGCGAGCTGGCGCGCAAGGCCAACGACGCCGGGTTGTTCACCCTGGTACTGGCCCGCGACCAGGCCCAGGCCGAAGAACTTGACGAACTTCTCTGGTCGTTCGACGACGATGCCTACATTCCGCACCAGATCGTAGGTGAGGACGTGGACGAGGAAGAAGCCCTGGTACTGATCGCCCCGCCCGGCGGTGAGGCCCCGGTGCGGCCGCTGGTGATCAACCTGCGCGACGAACCCTGGCTGGGCCAGTGCGAACGCGTGCTGGAAGTGGTGCCGGCCGACCCGGAAGCGCGCGAACCGCTGCGCGAGCGCTGGCGCCAGTACAAGACCGCCGGTTACGACCTGAACAAGCACGACATGTAAGCCCAGCGAGGCCCCCTTGATGCGCCTGTTGATCGCCCTGATTCTTCCCTGGCTGTCCTTTTTCACCATCGGCCGGCCGTTTGCCGGCATCGTCTGCCTGATCCTGCAGATCACCCTGATCGGCTGGCTGCCCGCCGCCATCTGGGCTGCCTATTCGGTCAGCCAGTACCACACCGACCAGAAGATCCGGCGCACCCTCGGGTCGCGCTGATCTCCCTTCCCGCCTTGATGACTGGTTCCCCCGCATGACCCAACTCGCCTCCAGCTACGACCCGAAGTCCTTCGAGACCGACCTCTACGAGGCCTGGGAGAAGGCCGGCCATTTCAAGCCGTCCGGCAAGGGCGAGCCGTACACCATCCTGCTGCCGCCACCGAACGTGACCGGCACCCTGCACATGGGTCATGCCTTCCAGCAGACCCTGATGGATGCGCTGGTGCGTTACCACCGCATGCGCGGCTACGACACGCTGTGGCAGGTCGGTACCGACCACGCCGGCATCGCCACCGAGATGGTGGTCAGCCGCAACCTGGCGCTGGAAGGCAACGGCGAGACCCGCGATTCGCTGGGCCGTGAGGGCTTCATCGGCAAGGTGTGGGAGTGGAAGCAGCAGTCCGGCGACATCATCGAACGGCAGATGCGCCGCCTCGGTACCTCGGCCGACTGGTCGCGCAGCACCTTCACCATGGACCCGCAGCCGTCCGAAGCGGTGATCGAAGCCTTCGTGCGCTGGCACGAACAGGGCCTGATCTACCGCGGCCAGCGCCTGGTCAACTGGGACCCGGTGCTGAAGACCGCGATCTCGGACCTGGAAGTGGAGAGCGCCGAGGAAGACGGTTTCCTGTGGTCGATCGCCTACCAGCTGGATGAAGGCCTGAGCTACGAACACGTCGAGCGCGATGCCGACGGCGTGGAGACCCTGCGCGAAACCCGCGATTACCTGGTGGTCGCCACCACCCGCCCGGAAACCCTGCTGGGCGACACCGCGGTGATGGTGCATCCGGAAGACGAGCGTTACCTGCACCTCATCGGCAAGAGCGTGATGCTGCCGCTGACCGGCCGTCGCGTGCCGGTTATCGCCGATGACTATGTGGACCGTGCGTTCGGCACCGGCGTGGTCAAGGTCACCCCGGCGCATGATTTCAACGACTACCAGGTGGGCGTGCGCCACAGCCTGCCGATGATCAACCTGTTCACGCCGGTGGCCGCGATCAACGACAACGCGCCGGAACGTTTCCAGGGGCTGGACCGTTACGACGCGCGCAAGGCCGTGCTGGCTGAGCTGGAAGACCTGGGCATCCTGGTCGAGACCAAGGCGCACAAGCTGCAGGTGCCGCGCGGCGACCGTACCGGCCAGGTGATCGAGCCGTACCTGACCGACCAGTGGTTCGTGAAGATGGACGAACTGGCGCGTCGTGGCCTGGAGCTGGTCGAAGGTACCGATGGAAAGCCGGGCTCGATCTCGTTCGTGCCGCCGAACTGGATCAACACCTACCGCCACTGGATGACCAACATCCAGGATTGGTGCATCAGCCGCCAGCTGTGGTGGGGCCACCGCATTCCCGCATGGTTCGATGCCGCCACCGGCAGCTGCTACGTCGGCCGCAGCGAAGAGGAAGTGCGGGCGAAGAACAATCTCGGCAGCGACGTCGTGCTGAGCCAGGAAAGCGACGTGCTGGAGACCTGGTTCTCCTCGCAGCTGTGGCCGTTCTCCACTTTGGGCTGGCCGAACGAGCAGGCGATGGCCGAGCGCGGTTTCGACCGCTACCTGCCGTCGTCGGTGCTGATCACCGGCTTCGACATCATCTTCTTCTGGGTGGCGCGCATGATCATGGCCACCGACAACCTGACCGGGAAGATCCCGTTCAAGGACGTCTACTTCACCGGCCTGATCCGCGATGGCCAGGGCCAGAAGATGTCAAAGAGCAAGGGCAACGTGCTCGACCCGTTGGACATCATCGACGGCATCACCATCGATGACCTGGTGGCCAAGCGCACCGGCGGGCTGATGCAGCCGCGCATGGTGGAGAAGATCGAGAAGGCCACGCGCAAGGAATTCCCGGACGGCATCGCCGCCCATGGTGCCGATGCGCTGCGCTTCACCATCGCCGCGCTGGCCACCCATGGCCGCGACATCAAGTTCGACATGAACCGCGCCGAGGGCTACAAGAACTTCTGCAACAAGCTGTGGAACGCCAGCCGCTTCACCCTGATGAACACCGAAGGTGCAGCGTTCACTGGCGTGCCGACGCCGCGTACCGATGCCGAGCGCTGGATCCTCGCGCGCCTGGCCGCTACCACCGCCGAAGCGCAGGGCCATTTCGCCGCCTATCGCTTCGACCTGCTGGCGCAGTGCCTGTACGAGTTCGCCTGGAACGCGTTCTGCGACTGGTTCCTGGAACTGAGCAAGCCGGCGTTGAACGGTGCCGATGCGGCCGACGCCGACAGCACGCGCCACACCCTGCTGTACGTGCTGGAAGCGCTGCTGCGCCTGCTGCACCCGCTGACCCCGTTCATCACCGAACAGCTGTGGCAGCAGTTGGCCCCGCGCCTGGGCCTGGCCGAAACCACACTGTCGCTGCGTCCGTACCCGACCGCCGCCGAGTTCGAGGGCAATCATGCGCAGGCCGAGGCCGACGTTGAATGGTTGAAGGCGGTGATCAGTGCCGTGCGCCGCGTGCGCAGCGAACTGAACGTCGCCCCGTCCAAGCTGGTGCCGCTGCGCCTGCTGGCCGGCCTGGAACATGCCGGGCAGAGCCAGGACCGCGTGCGCATCGAGCGCTTCAGTGCCTCGCTGTCGTTCCTGCTGAAGCTGGACAGCATCCAGTGGCTGGCAGACGCGCAGAGTGCGCCGCCGGCAGCCGCCGCGATCGTCGGTGAGCTGAAGCTGCTGGTGCCGCTGGAAGGCCTGGTTGATCTCGATGCCGAGCGCGCGCGCCTGGACAAGGAGATCAAGCGCGTAGAAAGCGAACAGGAGAAGAGCGAGACCAAGCTGGCCAAGTTCTCCGACAAGGTGCCGCCGGCGGTGATCGAGCAGGAACGCGTGCGCCTGGTCGACTGGAACAACCAGCTGGCCGGCCTGCGCGAACAGCGCGCGAAGCTGTAACGCCTCCCGGGTGGGTGCGGATCGTGGTCCGCACCACTGTGAAGTGCCAACCATGGTTGGCACCTACCCTGCAGAACGATGTGCCGACCAAGGTCGGCACCCACCCCTGCCTTTTGGCATCATCATCCGATGCCACTTTCCATCTTCCTGCTGGTCCTCTCTGCCGCGGCACTGCACGCCAGCTGGAACGCGATCGTCAAACGCGGGCCGGACAAGTTTCTCGGCACGGTGCTGGTCACTGGCAGCGCCGCGCTGTTGTCTGCACTGGCCTTGCCGTGGCTGCCCTTCCCCGCCGCGGAAAGCTGGCCGTGGCTGATCGCATCGGTGCTGCTGCAGGTGACGTACTACGCGTTGGTCGCACGCTGCTACCAGCAGGTCGACATGAGCCTGGCGTATCCGATGATGCGCGGCTGCGCGCCGATCCTCGTTGCGCTGGCCGGCGCCGCGCTCGGCGAGCACCTGCCGGCTTCAGCCTGGCTCGGTGTCATCCTGGTGAGCGGCGGCATCCTGTGCATGGCACGCGGTGCGCGTGCTGGCCAGTTGCGCCTGCCGTTGCTGACCGCCGCGATGATCGCCACCTACACGCTGGTCGATGCGCAGGGTGCGCGGCTGTCCGGCAATGCGCTGAGCTACACGTTGTGGCTGTTCCTGCTGTCGGGCATTCCGTTGCCGCTGTGGGCGCTGCATCGGCAGCGCGGCACGCTGCTGGCGTATGCGCGCCAGCACTGGCCGTTGGGCGTGGCTGGCGGCATCGGCACCACCGCATCGTATGCAATGGCGCTGTGGGCGATGACCCAGGTGCCGGTGGCCATGGTGTCGGCGTTGCGCGAATCGTCGATCCTGTTCGCGTTGCTGATCTCGGTGTTCCTGCTGCGCGAGCGTGTACCGCGTGCTCGCTGGGCGGCGGCGGCGTTGATCGTGGCCGGCGTGTTGGCGCTGCGGCTGGCGTGAGAACGGCGTACCAACCAAGGCGGCGATTCATTGGCAGTGCCGGCTGCTGGCCGGCAACCCTCTCCGTTACAGCGGCGGCATTGTCTCCAGCTCGCCGTCCACCAGTTCGATTGCCATCACCAGCGCATCTTCGCGCCCCTGCGCAGCAGGATAGTAGCGAGGGCGCCGGCCGATCTCGTTGAAGCCTTCGCTGTGATACAGCGCCAGGGCCGGGGTATTGGACGGACGCACTTCCAGAAACACCCGCTGCGCGCCTCGATCAGCGGCCAGGCGGACCAGCGCACGCAGCAGCTGGCGGCCGAGCCCACGCGACTGCACCAGCGGATCGATGCAGATGTTCAGCACGTGCGCTTCATCGGCAGCGAGGCTGAGCACGCCATAGCCGATCAACAGGCCATCGCGCTCCATGGCCAGGCCGGGATAACCGGCGCGCAGGCAATCCAGGAAAATACCGCGGGTCCACGGATAGGGATAGCCACGCACTTCGATGGCCATCACCGCGTTGAGATCGCTTTCGCGCAGTGCACGCATGGCCACCGGCCCGGGTTGGCTGACCGCACTCATGCGGATCCGCCCTTGCGCAGCGCACGCAGCTGCGGCCACAACGCGCGCTTGGCTGCGGGGTCGCGACGCAGTTGTTCCAGCGGCCAGCTTTCCATCAGTGTCTGTGTAGCCGGGTCGTTCGGATTGCAGCCCGAGGCGCGCAACAGCGCGATCTGCAGGCGATCAGGCAGGCGCACCAGCGGCTGGCGCGCGTTGCCGGTGGGCAGCGGACGGGCCGCCGCCGGTACGGTATCCGGCGCCACCACCGGCACGGCAGTGCGTGGTGGCGCGCGCTCGGGTCGAGGTTCCGGCGCCGCGTCGCGCTGGCTGGGTGCGTGCCGCATCGAAGGTGGAGCCGTGCGCGTCGGCTCGACCGGCACGGGTGCCGAGGCTGCGGCTTCAGCAACGCTCAGCTGCAATGCCGCGTCCATTTCGGCGGCCAACTGGCCATCGTGATAGACGGTGTAGCCCATGGCCTGCAGCCAGGCCTGCTGGGCCGGGGACCACAACACGGGCAGGTCCTGGCTCACGCTGCCTCGGGCTTCTTGCGCAGGCGCTGCACACCCCACATCACCGGGCCTGACAGGGCGTAGAGGATGCCGACGACGAGCAACACACGTGGCAGGTCGATCACCGCGATGGCGATGGCGATCGGCACCAGTGCAAGCACCAGGAACGGGACACGGTCTGAACGTGCGCCCTCCTTGGCCGCGCCACCCTTGAAGCTCCAGAAGCGGATGCGGCTGACCATCAGCAATGCGGCGACCAGGGTCACCGCCAGCGCCACGAAGCGCAGCTCGTTGCCGTTCCAGCCCAGGGTGCCATCGGCGAAGGCCCAGACGAAGGACATCATCAGGCCGGCGGCAGCCGGACTGGCCAGGCCGACGAACCAGCGTTTGTCGACCACGGCTACCTGGGTGTTGAAGCGGGCCAGACGCAGCGCCGCGCAGGCGGCGTACAGGAACGCCACCGCCCAGCCCAGGCGACCGACCAGCTCGCCGTCGTATTTCAGTTCCGACAGGGACCAGTGGTACATCACCAGTGCGGGCGCCATGCCGAAGCTGACCAGATCGGCCAGCGAGTCGTACTGCACGCCGAACTCGCTGCTGGTGCCGGTCAGGCGCGCGACACGGCCATCGAGGCCATCCATCACCGCTGCCACGAACACGGCGATGCTGGCGTTGACGAAATCCCCGTTGGCCGCGGCGATGATGGCGTAGAAGCCAGAGAACAGCCCAGCCGTGGTGAACAGGTTGGGCAGCAGGTAAATCGTGCGCGAGCGCGGCGGCGGTGTGATCGGGTCCATGGAATCCAGTTTAATCGACTTGCCAGCGGTCGGCGCCAATGCTGCAATCGGCGTTCTACGCCCATTCTGCGGAGTTTGCCATGCGTGCCCTGTCCTGCCTGGGTTGCCTGCTGCTGTTGGCCAGTACCACTGCGCTGGCCGGCCCTGTCTACAAGTGGAAGGACGCCAAGGGCGTGACGCAGTATTCGGAAACGCCGCCGGCCGGGGCCAAGTACGAGACCCGTGCCCAGGCCAGGACGCCGGTGGCGGACGCAGCCCCGGAGCCTGCCGCCGCGCCGGTGCCGGAGCAATGCAGCACCGCCCGCACCAACGTGGCGCTGCTGGAAGGCAGTGGCCAGGTAATGCACGACACCGACGGCGACGGCAAGGCCGATACCGCGCTTACCCCGGAACAGCGCAGTGCGCAGAAGGCCCTGGCCGAGGCGGCAATCAAGGCGTACTGCCCTCCGGCGGGTTGAAGGGAGGGTATCGGCCGGGCTGGCAGAATAGGTGTCTCTGCCGTAATCCGAAGCCGACGATGCGCCTCTCCCAGTTCCACCTGCACACCACCAAGGAAACCCCCAGCGACGCCGAGCTGACCAGCCACCGGCTGATGCTGCGCGCGGGCATGATCCGCAAGCTCGCATCCGGCCTGTACACCTGGTCGCCGCTGGGCCTGCGCGTGCTGCGCAAGGTCGAACGCATCGTCCGCGAGGAAATGGACCGTGCCGGTGCCGTCGAATTCCAGATTCCGACCATCCAGCCGAAGGAACTGTGGGAGCAGACCGGTCGCTGGCAGAAGTTCGGCCCGCAGTTGCTGAAGATCAAGGACCGCAAGGAGCAGACCTTCTGCTACAGCCCCACCGCCGAAGAAGCGGCCTGCGATTTCGCGCGCAGCGAACTGTCCAGCTACAAGCAGCTGCCGGTGAACTTCTACCAGATCCAGACCAAGTTCCGCGACGAGATCCGCCCGCGCTTCGGTGTGATGCGTGCGCGCGAGTTCCTGATGAAGGACGCCTATTCGTTCCACCTGCACGACGAAGATCTCGTGCGCGAGTACGAAAACATGAAGATGGCCTACAGCCGCATCTTCACCCGCCTGGGCCTGGACTTCCGCATGGTGCAGGCCGATTCCGGTGCGATCGGCGGTGACGCCTCGCAGGAATTCCACGTGATCGCCGATTCCGGTGAAGACGCGCTGGTGTTCTCCACCGGCTCGGACTACGCCGCCAACATGGAAGCGGCCATTGCCGCCGATCCGGCTGCGCGCGCTGCGGCCTGCGAAGCGCTGCGCAAGGTCGAGACCCCGACCCAGAAGACCTGCGAGGACGTTGCCGCCCTGCTCGGCATCGACCTGCAGCGCACCGTGAAGTCGGTGGCGCTGATCGCCGGTGAAGGCAAGGCACAGCAGTTCGTGCTGGTGCTGGTGCGTGGCGACCACGAGGTCAACGAAATCAAGCTGGGCAAGGTTGCCGGCCTGGACGAACAGCGTTTTGCCAGCGAAGCAGAGATCGCCGAGTTCCTCGGCAGCGTGCCGGGCTTCCTCGGTCCGGTCGCGCCGGCCAAGCCGATCCGCGTGGTCGCCGATCGCGAAGTGGCCGCGATGTCCGACTTCGTCGTCGGTGCCAACGAGGCCGGTTTCCACCTGGCCGGCGTCAACTGGGGCCGCGACCTGGCCGAACCGGAAGTGGCGGACATCCGCAATGTACGCGCGGGTGATCGTGCGCTGGATGGCGGCGAACTGAAAATCGCCCGCGGTATCGAAGTCGGTCACGTGTTCCAGCTGGGCCGCACCTATGCGAAAGCGCTCGATGCCACCGTGCTGGACGAGAACGGCAAGGCCGCGGTGATGACGATGGGCTGCTACGGCATCGGCATTTCGCGCGTGGTCGCCGCAGCCATCGAACAGAACCACGATGACGCCGGCATCATCTGGCCCGACGCGATGGCGCCGTGGCAGGTGGTGGTCTGCGTGATCAATCCGAAGGGTGACACGGGTGTGGCCGATGCAGCGGCAGGCCTGCTGCAGGAGCTGCGCGACGCCGGCCTGGATGCTGCGCTGGATGATCGCGGCCTGCGCCCGGGCGCGATGTTCGCCGACATGGAACTGATCGGCATCCCGCACCGCGTGGTGGTCAGCGAACGCGGCCTGGCCGCAGGCACCTTCGAGTACCGCTCGCGTCGCGCCGCCGAAGCGGAGAGCCTGGACAAGGTTACCCTGCTGCAGCGCCTGCAGGGTTGATCGGAAAAGACCGGGGTATACCCCGGTCTTTTTTTTCCGGATGGCCGTTCCCGGAAAATCGCAGTGGACATAATCCGGTCAAAATGGTCGCAACCGGGCCAGCCAGCCGACAGACGGTGACCGCAACTATTTGTGCTGGGATTAATTCCTCATTACTCTGTCCCGCGACGCCACGGACCGGCTCGTCCCTGTCCCTAAATTAGTTTCTGGAGTAATCGTTGATGAGCATCGACCTGACCGGCCTGTCTGCACGTGAGCTGGGCGCATTGATCCGCACAGCCAAGAAGCAGCAGACCATCGTCGCCAAGCGTCGCCCGATCACCAAGGTGCGTGCCCAGCTGAGCAAGCTGGCCAAGACCGAGGGTTACACCATCGAGGAACTGTTCGGTGGTGAACCCGCACCGCGCGCGCGCAAGGTCGCCAAGGCCACCAAGGCCCCGTCCAAGACCGCCGGCCGCAAGCTGGGCAAGGTTGCACCGAAGTACCGCAACCCGGCCAACCCGAAGGAAACCTGGACCGGTCGTGGCAAGCAGCCGCGCTGGATGGCCGAGCTGACCGCCAAGGGCAGCAAGAAGCCGGAAGATTTCCTGATCAAGAAGGCCTGAGGCCGACTGCAGCAGGAATGAAAAACGCCGGCGAAAGCCGGCGTTTTTTTGGGGTAGCGCCGGGACATGCCCGGCGAGCGCAGCGGTGGGTTTCCCGATCCGCCGGGCATGGCCCGGCGCTACCACCCCTGATCACAGCGTCTTGCGCGCCGGCATCAGCAGGTTGCCGAACAGCAGGCCGGCGACCAGCGCCATCACCACGTTCAACACGGTCAGGAACACGCTTTGGCCGGCGCCCACGTCCTGTTGCTGGACCAGGGTCAGCACACCACGCAGGCTGGTGCTGCCAGGCACCATCATGATGATGCCCGGCAGGCGGATGATCGCGCCGGGACGGCCGACCACGCGCCCGAACAGGTTGCCGCCGGCGGTCAGCAGCATCGCCGACAGGAAGATGCCGGCCGGCGTACCCCAGGCATGACCACCAAACTTGGAGATCGCGTAACCGGCCACCGAGGCGGCGATCACCCACGGATAGTCGCGGCGGTTGGCCTTGAACAACATGGCGAAGGCGAACGCCGCCGTCAGCAGCGAGCCCCACTCCACCCACGGTCCCTGTGGTCGCGAGGCACGGATCATCGGGTCCAGCCCCAGCACATCGGCCAGGGTCACCGCGATCATCGCGCCGACACTGAGCTTCATGATCGTGGTCAACGCGCCGGCAAAGCGCGCGGTGCCGGACACCCAGTGCTGGCTGGCCAGTTCATTGACCGCATTGGTCAGCGACATGCCCGGCAGCAGCACCACCAGCGAAGCGATGATCACCGTGTTGAGATTCAGGGCGCCCACGAAGCTGGCAACCACGGTGGCGACCAGACCGGCCAGCAGCGCCGCCAGCGCTTCGGCCGCTTCACGGCTGGCCGGGCGCTTGTCGGTGACCATGCCGAGCAGGCCGATCAGCAGGCCGATGACGCCGGCGGTGGCGATGTCCAGCCACGGCAGCTTCCACATGCCCGCCACGCCGGCCGCACCGAGGGTGAAAGACAGGATGGTGCGCAGCTTGCCGCGCCAGCCCGGATCCTTGTCCAGCTGGCGCAGCGCGGTGTGGCCCTGGGCAATGCTCATGCGGCCGTTGGCCACTTCTTCGGCGATCCCGTCAGCCACGCTGAGCTTGTGCAGGTCGTTCTCGCCGGGCGCCAGCCGGATCACCCGGGTGATGTCGCTGGAGCCGATGGCCTGTGCCGGGTCGCTGAAACTGAGGATGATGCCGGTGGGATTCGACCACGGTTCACAATCCAGATCGAGCTGCCGGGCCAATGCAACCACCGCCGCCTCCAGGCGCTGGGCCGTTGTGCCGTAGCTGTGCAGGCGGCCGGCGATCTCGGAAACGAAGGCCACGCGCTGCGCGTAGGTGGCCTGGGGCGTGGGGATCGTGTGAGCGTCTGCGGACATGCGCCGTAGTATTACCTACGTCAGGCTCTGCTGGAGAAATTCATCCTGGTTCGACGCGACGTGCAATTCAGAACGGTTATGCTGCGACCCGAATGGCCCCCATGACCCCGCCCCACGCCCCCCAGCTCGAACAGGACGCTCAGGATCCGGGACTGATCCGGCTGTCCGGCCACTGGACCCTGAAGACCGCGCTGGCCGCGGCCGAAGTGCTGCGTGGCGTTCCGGACACGCTGACCGGCATCGACGCCACCGGCATCGAGCAGCTCGACTCGGCCGGCGTGCTGCAGGTGCTGCGGGTCGCCCATCGTGCCGATCTTGGCGAACACGCGCTGCAGTTCCGCCCGGACCACCAGGCGCTGGTGTGCACCATCGAAGAAGTGGCCGACGACCGTCCGAAGCCGAAGCGTGACTTCGGCGTGCTGGCGGCACTGGAGCGGCTGGGCGTCAGCGTCCATGCCACGGGCCATAACATCAAGGCGCTGTGCAGCTTCCTCGGTGAGAACCTGGTCAAGGCCGCACGCCTGGTCAAGGAACCGCGACGTTTCCGCCTGACCGCGACCGTGCACCAGATGGAGCAGGTCGGGCTGGACGCCGTGCCGCTGGTCGCGCTGCTGTCCTACCTGGTCGGCGCAGTCATCGCCTTCCTGGGCTCGACCATCCTGCGCGATTTCGGCGCGGAGATCTTCGTGGTCGAACTGGTGAACATCGCCTTCCTGCGCGAATTCGCCGTGCTGCTGACCGCGATCGTGCTGGCCGGCCGCACCGCCAGTGCGTTCACCGCGCAGATCGGTGCGATGAAGGCACGCGAGGAAATCGATGCGATGCGCACCCTGGGGCTCGACCCCATCGACCTGCTGGTGCTGCCGCGCCTGGTCGCGCTGCTGGTGACGCTGCCATTGCTGACCTTCATCGCGATGATCGCCGGCCTGGCCGGTGGTATCACCGTCGGCGCGTTCGACCTCGACATCCCGCCGCAGATGTATATCGCGCGCATGCACGACACGATGGAAGTGCGGCACATGCTGGTCGGCCTGTCCAAGGCACCGGTATTCGCGCTGGTGATCGGCCTGATCGGCTGCCTGGAAGGCCTGAAGGTGGAAGGCACCGCGCAATCGGTCGGCGAGCGCACCACCTCCAGCGTGGTGCAGACGATCTCGCTGGTGATCATCATCGACGCCTTCGCGGCGTTGTGGTTCATGCACATGGACTGGTGACATGAGCACGCATCCGACCCCCGAAGAAGTGCCCATGCAGGACGACGAAGGCCACGACCTGGCCATCCGCGTGCGTGGGCTGGTCAACCGCTTTGGCAGCCAGACCGTGCACGAAGGGCTGGACCTGGACGTGCGCCGTGGCGAGATCCTTGGCGTGGTTGGCGGCTCGGGCACCGGCAAATCGGTGCTGATGCGCTCGATCCTGGGCCTGCGTGTGCCGGATGAAGGGCAGATCGAGGTGCTCGGCCGCGACGCGCGTGCCGACGATCCCGAGAGCCGCCTGCACATCGAACGCAATACCGGCGTGCTGTTCCAGGACGGCGCCCTGTTCTCGTCGCTGACCGTCGGCGAGAACGTGCAGGTGCCGCTGAAGGAACATCACCGCGAACTACCCGAGCGCTGGCATTACGAGCTGGCCCTGCTGAAGGTGAAACTGGCCGGCCTGCCCGCCGATGCGATCAACAAGCTGCCCTCGCAGCTGTCCGGCGGCATGCGCAAGCGCGCCGGCCTGGCACGGGCGCTGGCGCTCGACCCGCCGCTGCTGTTCCTGGATGAGCCGACCGCCGGCCTGGATCCGATCGGTGCGGCCGCGTTCGACCGCCTGATCAAGACCCTGCAGGAAGCGCTGGGGCTGACCGTGTTCCTGATCACCCACGACCTGGACACGCTGTATGCCATCTGCGACCGGGTGGCGGTCATCGCCGACCGCAAGGTGGTGGCCAATGCGCCGCTGCCGGAAATCGAGAAACTGGATCATCCGTGGATCCAGGAATACTTCCACGGACCCCGCGCGCGCGCCGCGCGTGGCGAACAGATCGAGAGTGCCTGAGCCATGGAAACGAAAGCCAACTACGTGCTGATCGGCGCGTTCACCCTGATCACCGGCCTGGCCTTGCTGGCCTTCGGCCTGTGGGCCGCCAAGTACTCCTCCGACCGCACCTGGCAGGAATACCGCGTGGTATTCCGTGAAGCGGTGACCGGCCTGTCGGTCGGCAGCCCGGTGCAGTACAACGGCATCGCGGTGGGTTCGATCACCGAACTGAACCTGGTACCGGACGATCCGCGCCAGGTGGTCGCACGCATCCGCCTGAACTCAACCACGCCGGTCAAGACCGATACCCGCGCCAAGCTGGCGATCACCAGCCTGACCGGCCCATCGATCATCCAGCTCAGCGGCGGCACGCCGCAGTCGCCGGCGCTGACCACGGTCAACAAGGACCCGGCACCGATCATCCCGACCACGCCGTCGGCGCTGCAGAACATCACCGACGTGGCCAACCGCATCGTCGAACGCATGGACCAGATCCTCAGCGACCGCAACGTCGCCTCGATCAACGCCACCCTGGCCAATCTGGAAACGATCAGTGGCGGCCTCGCCGACCGCGACCAGGGCACGCAGTCGCTGCTGCTCAGCGCGCGCGATGCCGCGCGCAGCCTGGACACGACCCTGAAGACCACCAACGGCACCATCGAGCGCCTGGACAAGAACCTGGTGCAGCAGTTGCCGGGCATCATCGACAAGCTCGACGCCACCCTGGCCAAGCTTGATTCAGCCGCCGGCAATGCCGATTCGATCCTCGGCGAAAACCGCGCGGCCATCAACAGCTTCGCCAATGACGGCCTCGGCCAGCTCGGCCCGACCCTGGGTGAACTGCGTGGCCTGATCCGCGACCTGCGCAGGGTCAGCGACCGACTCGAGAACAACCCCGCGCGCTACCTGCTCGGCCGCGACGCCCCGAAGGAGTTCGAACCCAAATGAGCCCGACCACCCTTCCGCGCCTGTTGCTGGCAGCGTCGCTGGCCACCCTGCTGGGTGGCTGCTCGATCCTCGGCAGCGGCGACAAGAACCCCGTCACCCTGTATTCGCCGGCCGTGCAGGTCAAGGTCGACCCCAGCTGGCCACAGGCCGACTGGCAACTGGTGCTGGCCAAGCCCAGCGCCGCGCGCATGGTCGACAGCCCGCGCATCAACGTGCGGCCGACGCCGTCGGAGCTTGAGATCTACAAGGGCGCCAGCTGGGCGCAGCCGGCCACCGACATGATCGAGGACACCCTGCTGCGCGGCTTCGAGGATTCCGGCCGCATCCACGGCGTGGCCCGCGTTGCCGCCGGCATCCGCGCCGACTACAAGCTGTCGACCGACATCCGTCGTTTCGAATCGGACTACCAGGGCCAGACAACGCCAACGGTCGTCATCGAGATCAACGCCAAGCTGATCGACGTGACCAACCAGCGCGTGGTCGCCGACCGCACCTTCCGCCAGCTGCAGCCGGTGGGCAGCACCGACGTGTCGGCAGTAGCCGCCGCCTTCGAGCGCGGCCTGCAGCAGGTGGCACAGGACGTGGTCGGCTGGACGCTGACCAGCGGGCAGAACGACAAGCAGGCGCTGAAGCGCTGATCGGTTTCCGCTGATTGCGCCGGGCCTGGTCCTGCGAAACGGGTAGATCCACGCCATGCGTGGATGAATCGTCCGGGACCGTCGTCAGGTCCGCGGCGTGATCCAGCGGAATGTAAGGTTGATGCGTTCGCCCTGCACCCGCGCCATCTTCGGCAGCGCGTGCTGGTAGTGGCGCTGGGTAGCGCCCCCCATCAGCAGCAGGTCGCCGTGGCCGAGCAGGTACTCGGCCTTGCGTGCCGGATCGTCCCGTCGGCGCAGCAGGAACCGTCGTGCTGCCCCCAGGCTCAACGAGGCGATCAGCGGCGCAGGCCCCAGCTCGGGTTCGTCGTCGCTGTGCCAGCCCATGTAGTCGGTGCCGCCGCGATAACGGTTGAGCAGAACGCTGTTGAATCGACCGACGCCCTCGAGCTGCAGCCGATCGCGCAGCGCGGACAGCTGTAGTGGCCACGGATGGGGCACGAACTCGGCGCCTGAATAGCGGTAACGCGCTTCCGTATCGCCGATCCAGCAGCTCAGCCGTGGTGAATCCACCCAGTTGCCGAACATGCGGATGCGGTGGGTTTCCCAGGGAATTTCCTGTGCCAATGCCTGCTGGAGAGCGTCGGCTTCAGCGGCGGGCAGCCACCCGGTCAGGTGGCGGACGTCGGCGTCTGGCAGGTCGTGGGGGAACAGCATTGGTCAACGCTAGCACGGTGATGTTTGCCCCGACGGCCGCCAACGCTGAAAATGGAGAAATGACCGACATCTACGTTGCGAAACCCTGCTCACGCGCCCTCCTGAACGAGCACGTGAGATGACCGGCATCAACCTGCGCCGGGTACTGTTCCCGCTGCTGCGCGCAGCCTTTCGGGCGCTGCCGCTGTCACAGGCGCAGCGTGATCGCCTGCGCACGCGCTGGCTGGCCCGTCATGGCGACTGGGTGCCGCCGCCGCCCAAAGGACAGCAGGACGTCAGCGGACCGCGCGCCAGTGCCCAATTGCGGTGGCGCGCCGACGAGCCAGCGATCGGCCACGTCCCCTGGCGTGAAGGCATCCTGCCCTCGCCACTGCCCGCTACCCTGGTGGCGTTCTACCTGCCGCAGTTCCACACGTTCCCGGAGAACGATGCCTGGTGGGGCAAGGGCTTTACAGAATGGCGCAACGTCACCCGCGCCCTACCGCAGTTCGAAGGCCATGTTCAGCCACGCCTGCCTGCCGATCTGGGTTTCTACGACCTGCGCAATCCCCAGGTGATGCGTGACCAGGCGCGCCTGGCGACCGAATACGGTATAGGCGCGTTCTGCTTCTACTACTACTGGTTCAGCGGCCGCACGCTGATGGAAGACCCGCTGCGCCAGTGGCTGGACGACGACAGCATCGACTTGCCGTTCTGCCTGTGCTGGGCCAACGAGAACTGGGCGCGGCGCTGGGACGGGCGCGACGATGACATCCTGATCGGCCAGCAGCACAGCGCCGAAGACGATCTGGCCTTCATCGCCCACATCGCGCCCTATCTGTGCGACCGGCGAGCGTTGAAGGTCGACGGCCTGCCGATGCTGCTGGTCTACCGCCCCCATCTGCTGCCCGATGCACGTGCCACCGCCGACCGTTGGCGCCGCTGGTGTCGCGACAATGGCGTGGGCGAGATCCACCTGGCCTACGTTCAAGGTTTTGAACGGCCAGACCCTCGTGACATCGGATTCGACGCTGCCGTCGAATTCCCTCCGAACATGAGCAACCCTTCCTCGCTGTCGGCGCAGCAGTGGCTGCTCAATCCCGACTTCAATGGCGACGTGCGCGACTGGCGCGAACTGGCCAGCGAAATCGCCTCCCGCCCCCTGCCCGATTACCCGCTTTATCCCGGGGTCAACCCGGGCTGGGACAACGAGGCCCGGCGTTCCGGGCGCGGGCGCGTGTATCTGCATGCTTCGCCGCGCGGCTACCGCGACTGGCTGCGCAGCACCGTGCATGAGCGCCTGGCGACGGCCCCGCAGAACCAGCGCATGGTGTTCATCAATGCCTGGAACGAGTGGGCCGAAGGCGCCGTGCTGGAACCGGATGCACGGCTGGGGCATGCCTGGCTGCAGGCGACCCGTGAGGCGTTGTCGCCGGTTGCGTCACGGCAGACACCGACAAGACCGTGCGTGGTGATTCATGCGTGGTATCCGGACGTTTTTGCAGAACTGCTGGACAAGGTGCACGCAACCGGCCTTTCCTGGCGCGTGGTGGTCACCACCACCCATGAGCGACACGCCCAGATCACACATGTGCTGGCGGCCAGTGGCATCGACGCTGAGATCCATGCGTTTGCCAACCATGGTCGCGACATTCTTCCTTTCCTGCACGTCGCCGATTCGCTGCTTGAAGAGGGCGAGGACATCGTGCTGAAACTGCATACCAAGCGCTCTACCCACCGCAACGATGGCGACCGCTGGCGTAACGAGTTGATTGATCGCCTGATGGCGCCTGATCGGGCGCCCGGCATCGTCGAGGCGTTTGCCAATGACCCCGCTCTTGGCCTGGTGCCGCCGGAAGGGCACGTGCAACGTCTGGATTATTTCTGGGGCGCGAACGAACGCAACGTGCAGGCGTTGCTGAGCCGATTCGGCGTGGCGCAGGCCGACACCAACGTCGATAGTTTCATCGCTGGCAGCATGTTCTGGGTGCGGCTTGAAGCCTTGCGGCCCATGCTGGACACGCATTTGCAGCCCTCGCTGTTCGACACCGAGGCCGGGCAGGTGGACGGCACTCTCGCCCACGCCATTGAGCGAACCTTTACCCTCGTCGCGCGCCATGCGGGCTACAGCCAGCAGGATGCTGCAACCCTGCTCGGGCTGCCCTCGCCCCAGGACACGACGTACGCCTACGCCCGCCGCAGTTGAGCACCGGGGGCCAACGGCCCCCGCGCTTTCAATCAGGCGCGCTTGAACGCAACGCCAGTCTTTTCCTTCAACTCATCCTCGCCCACACCCGCGGCAGTCTCCACCAGCACCAGACCGCCATCGGTCACATCGAATACCGCCAGGTCGGTGATGATGCGGTCGACCACGCCCACACCGGTCAGCGGCAGCGTGCATTCGGCCAGTATCTTGTGTTCGCCGTTCTTGGCGGTGTGCTCCATCAGCACCACCACGCGCTGCACGCCAGCCACCAGGTCCATCGCACCGCCCATGCCCTTGACCATCTTGCCGGGCACCATCCAATTGGCCAGGTCACCCATGTCGGTCACCTGCATTGCACCCAGGATGGCCAGATTGACGTGGCCACCGCGGATCATCGCGAAGCTGTCATGGCTGCCGAAATAGCTGGCACCGGCGCGCGCGGTCACGGTCTGCTTGCCAGCATTGATCAGGTCGGCGTCCACCTCGGCCTCGGTCGGGAACGGGCCGATACCCAGCAGGCCGTTTTCCGATTGCAGCCACACGTCCACACCTTCGGGAATGTGATTGGCCACCAGCGTCGGCAGGCCGATGCCCAGGTTCACGTAGGCGCCATCGGTCAGTTCACGCGCAGCGCGCGCCGCCATCTCGTCGCGGGTCCATGCCATGTCAGTTGCCCTCCGCACGGATGGTGCGCTGTTCGATACGTTTTTCGGGAGTGGGGTTGTGCACGATGCGGTGCACGTAGATGCCCGGCAGATGCACCTGGTCCGGATCGATGCTGCCGACCGGCACCACCTCCTCCACTTCCACGATGCAGACCTTGCCGGCCATCGCACAGGCCGGGTTGAAGTTGCGCGCGGTCTTGCGGAACACCAGGTTGCCGGCCTCGTCGGCTTTCCAGGCCTTTACCAACGCCACGTCGGCGCGCAGCGCAGTTTCCATCACGTAGTGCTTGCCGTCGAACTCACGGGTTTCCTTGCCTTCGGCCACCACCGTGCCGTAGCCGGTAGCGGTGAAGAACGCCGGAATACCCGCACCGCCGGCACGCAGGCGCTCGGCCAGGGTGCCCTGCGGATTGAATTCCAGCTCCAGTTCGCCGGCCAGGAACTGCCGTTCGAACTCCTTGTTCTCGCCCACGTACGATGAAATCATCTTCTTGATCTGCCTGGTTTCCAGCAGCTGGCCCAGGCCGAAGCCATCCACGCCAGCGTTGTTGGAGATCACGGTCAGGCCCTTGGCGCCACTGTCGCGCAGCGCGGCGATCAGTGCCTCGGGAATACCGCACAGGCCGAAGCCACCCACGGCCAGAACCTGGCCATCAGCGACCACGCCCTGCAGGGCATCCGCCGCAGAGGCGAAACGCTTGCTGCGCATGCCGCTGGAAGTTGATTGCTGCATCTCTACTGCCCTACCCGGTGAGAATGCCGCCATTCTAGCGGCACACCCGACGCCGGCTGGGATGCGCCGCAGCATGAACCGGCATGCCGGGCTGCCAATCCGTAGAATGTCCCCTTTCGCGCTTGCGGTGCCCTTGGCAACGCGTGCTGTAGACGGAGAGGACAGGACGACGCATGGCCGAAGTATTCACCGGAGGGGAACTGTCCCGCTGGCTGGATGCCGGGACGCTGGAAAAGGGCAATGACCACGTGTCGGCAGTGCGCGAGCTGCGCTACCAATCGCCTCTGCTGACCGCGCAGGTCGAGGGTCGACAGGTGTCGATCGATCTGGACGCCAGCGCCCGTACCCCGCACAGCGCCCTGCAGAGTCACTGCACCTGCCCAGCTGGCGGACACTGCGAGCACGTTGCCGCCGTGCTGCTGGCTGCGCTGCAGACCTCACTGGAAGGAGATCCGGGTCCGCTGCGTCCGGCAGCCAATCCCACGCTGCCCACCCTGCCGCTCCAGGCGATGACGCCGATCCTGCATCTGCACAGCATGGAATACCGTCCTGCCTGGCTCACCGAGCGCGATCCTTCGCAGTGGCTCGACGTCGCCACCGTGGCCTTCGAGTACGGCGAGCACGTGCGCTTTCTCGACGACCCGTCGCTGTTCGTCCACGACAGCGAGGGCCAGCTCTACCTGCTGCCGCGTGACCTGGCCGGGGAGGCACGGCGCGAAGCTGAACTGCACAGCGTCCACCTGCACCGCGAGCGGCAACCGCGCGTCGTGCTGGAGGGCGGCGGTCCGTTGTTCGTGCTGCGCAGTTTCGATTGGACCCGCTTCCTGCTGGAGGATGTGCTGCGGCTGGAAGCGCTGGGCTGGAAGATCGAGACCGACGATGCCTTCCGTCATCGCATCACCCGGGTGGAGGAGATCGACCTGGATGTACGGTCGGTGTCCACCGACAACTCCGCGTTCGACCTGGCCCTGACCATCGACATCGATGGCCGCAGCATTGCGCTGGCTCCGCTGTTGCAGGGCGTACTGCAGTCCGATCCGCGCTGGCTGCGCGGCCAGCTGGACGCGATCGGCGATGACGAGAACGTACTGCTGACGACAGCGGACAATGAACGTCTTGCCCTGCGGGCAGCCCGGCTGAAACCGGTGATCGCGCTGCTGGCGGATCTGTTCGGCGACCGCGGGCAACCGCTGCGCCTGCAGGCGCACGACCGCGGACGCCTGCAGGCACTGCAGGACGCCGCGCAGCTGCGACTGCACAGCAGCAACGATACCCGCGCACGCGTGCAGCGCCTGCTGGACGCACCTGCGATGGCCGCAGTCCCAGCGCCCCAGGGCTTGCGCGCGACGCTGCGCAGCTACCAGCTTGAAGGCCTGTCCTGGCTGCAGTACCTGCGCCAGCAGGGCCTCGGCGGCGTGCTGGCCGATGACATGGGCCTGGGCAAGACACTGCAGACCCTGGCCCATCTTCTGGTTGAAAAGCAGAGCGGCCGCCTGGACAAGCCGGCGCTGGTGGTTGTGCCGACGTCGCTGCTGCACAACTGGCAGAGTGAAGCTGCACGCTTCACCCCGGATCTGCGCGTCCTGACCCTGCACGGGCCTGGGCGTGACACGCAGTTCGACGCCATTGCCGCACATGATCTGATACTGACCACCTACCCCCTGCTCTGGCGCGACGAAAACGCGCTGCAGGCGCACTCCTATCACCTGCTGATCCTGGACGAGGCACAGCAGGTGAAGAACCCCAGATCACGTGCAGCGGCCACGCTGCGCACGCTGCTGGCCCGTCATCGACTGTGCCTGACCGGCACCCCGCTGGAAAACCATCTGGGCGAGCTGTGGACGCAGTTCGACTTCCTGCTGCCCGGGCTGCTCGGCAGCGAAAAGCAGTTCAACCAGCACTGGCGCCACCCCATCGAGCGCGGCAGCGACCGCCGGCGTGCACAGCTGCTGGCCCAGCGCTTGCGTCCATTCATCCTGCGCCGACGCAAGGACCAGGTGGCCTCCGAACTTCCGCCGAAGACGGTCATCACCCGCACTGTAGCGATGGAAGGCGGCCAGCGCGAACTGTACGAAACCGTGCGCGCGGCAATGGAAAAGCAGATCCGCGAAGCGATCAACGGCAGTGGGCTGGCGCGCAATCACATCGTGGTACTGGACGCGTTGCTGAAACTGCGCCAGGTCTGCTGCGATCCGCGTCTTCTGCCGGGCCATGCACCCGCGCGCACTGCAGGCTCAGCCAAGCTGGACCTGCTGCGCGAGATGCTGCCGTCCATGGTCGAAGAAGGACGCCGCATCCTGCTGTTCTCGCAGTTCACCGGCATGCTGGCCCTGATTGCGCAGGCATTGGATGCACTGGGCCTGGCCTACGTGACCCTGACCGGCGACACTCAGAACCGGGTCACACCGGTGCAGCGCTTCATGGACGGCGAGGTTCCCGTGTTCCTGATCAGCCTGAAGGCCGGCGGCGTGGGCTTGAATCTGACCGCCGCCGACACCGTCATCCACTTCGATCCGTGGTGGAACCCGGCCGCCGAGAACCAAGCCACCGACCGCGCCCATCGCATCGGCCAGGATCAGCCCGTGTTCGTCTACAAGCTGATCGCCGCGGGCAGCGTCGAGGAACGGATCGCCGAGCTGCAGCAGCGCAAGGCCGAGCTGGCCGACGCGATTCTCGAAGGCGGCAGCAACACCGGCCCCCGCTTCAACGAGGATGATGTGCAGGCGCTGCTGATGCCGTTGCCGGGAGCCCCGCAGAAGTCGCGCAGGGTACTGCGCAGATCCTGAGTTGCAATCCCAGCAACGCAGGCAGACAGGGCTGAAATTCTTCAGGCTGGCGCAATCTCCGCCATTACCCGCTTCAGGCCATCCTGCCACGTCGGCAGCGCGATGCCGAAATCCAGCTGCAGCTTCCGGTTGTCGAGCACCGACCATGCCGGGCGCTGGGCCGGCGTCGGATACTCGGAGCTGGGAATCGCCTCGACGGCCGGCACCTTCGCCAACACGCCGGTAGCCAGCGCTTCGGCGAAGATCGCTTCGGCGAAACCATGCCAGCTGGTCTGGCCACTGGCCGTCAGATGCCAGGTACCGGACAACGATCCCGGATGCTGCAGCGCCTGCACGGTGACATCCGCGATCACTGCCGCTGGCGTCGGCGTACCGATCTGGTCGACCACCACCCGCAGCTGATCGCGTTCGGCACCCATGCGCAGCATCGTGCGCAGGAAGTTCGCACCATGCGAGGCATATACCCACGCAGTGCGGAAGATCAGGTGGCGGCCACCCGCCGCACGCACCGCGTCCTCCCCATCGCGCTTGCTGTTGCCGTAGACACCCAGCGGCGCGGTCGGCTCATCCTCGCGATAGGGCGTGCTGCCCTGACCATCGAAAACATAGTCGGTGGAGTAATGCACGAACGGCACGTCGTGGGCCGCACACCAGCGCGCGATCATGCCGGGTGCCTGTGTATTGGCGACGAAGGCAGCCTGCGCGTCCTGCTCTGCGCGATCGACAGCGGTGTACGCGGCCGCGTTGACCACGACCGACGGCTGCAGGCGATCAAGCAATGCTGGCAGGCTGTCGAGCTGGCTGAAGTCAGCCACTTCGCAGGCACTGCCATCGGGAAGCTGGCCACTACGGGTCGTCGCAATCAACGGGCCCAGCGGGGCCAGCGCACGCAGCAGTTCCTGGCCGAGCTGGCCGTTGCCACCGAACACCAGCATGCTCATGGCATGTACACCGGCAGGCGATCTTCGGTGATGTCCTTCAGGAACGGTGCGTTCTCGTCCTTGGCTGAAAGCGTCGGGGCGCTGACCGGCCAGTCCACGGCGATGTCGGCATCGTTCCAGCGCACGCCAGCGTCCACTTCCTTCACGTAGACATCGGTGCACAGATAGTGGAACAACGCCGTATCGGACAGCACGGCAAAGCCGTGCGCGAATCCTTCCGGAATCCAGAACTGTCGCTTGTTCCGCGCACTCAGGACCACCGCCTCCCACTGACCAAAGGTCGGCGAGCCGCGGCGGATATCCACGGCTACGTCATAGACCTCGCCTTCCAGCACGCTGACCAGCTTGCCCTGCGGTCGCGGCCACTGGTAATGCAGCCCCCGCAGCACGCCCTTGCTGGACGAGGAAACATTGCTTTGCACGAAACGATCCGGCAGCCCCAACCCACCAAATCGAGCAGCATTCCAGCCCTCGAAGAAGAAGCCGCGCTCGTCTCCGAACACAGCCGGTTCGATCACTACGCAACCGGGCAACTTGGTTTCAATCACTTTCACGGAACGACTCCACGCAGGGCGAGCTTGTGCAGGTACTGGCCGTAGCCATTCTTGATCAGCGGTGCAGCCAGTGCTTCCAGCTGCTCGGCGGTGATCCAGCCTTGGCCGAAGGCGATTTCCTCGGGGCAGCAGACCTGCAGGCCCTGACGGGTCTGGATCGTCTCGATGAAGTTGGACGCTTCCAGCAGCGACTGGTGGGTGCCGGTATCAAGCCAGGCATAGCCACGGCCCAGCGGCTCCAGATGCAGGTTGCCTTCGCGCAGGTAGCGCTGGTTCAGATCGGTTATCTCCAGCTCGCCGCGCGGCGAAGGCTTCAACTCCGCTGCGTGGTGACTGGCGTTGCCATCGTAGAAGTACAGACCGGTCACCGCGTAGTTGGAACGCGGATTCTCAGGCTTCTCGACCAGATCGATCACCTTGCCGGACTTATCGAACTCGGCCACGCCGTAACGCTCCGGATCGTTGACCCAGTAGCCGAACACGGTTGAACCATCCACGCGTTCGTCGGCGTGCTTGAGCACTTCGCGCAGGCCATGGCCATGGAAAATGTTGTCACCCAGCACCAGGCAGCTCGGCTTGCCGGCCACGAAGTCCTTGCCGATCAGATAGGCCTGCGCCAGACCATCGGGGCTGGGCTGCACCGCGTACTGGATGTCCATGCCCCACTGCGAACCGTCACCCAGCAGTTGCTGGAACAAGGCCTGTTCGTGCGGGGTATTGATGATCAGTACTTCACGGATGCCCGCCAGCATCAGCACGCTCAGCGGGTAATAGATCATCGGCTTGTCATACACCGGCAGCAGCTGCTTGCTGACGCCCTTGGTAATCGGGTACAGCCGGGTGCCGGAGCCGCCGGCGAGGATGATGCCCTTGCGTTGGGTCATGTCGTGTCCTTGGTTCAGGCTGCGGTGCCGATGCGCTGCAGGCGGTAGCTGCCGTCGAGCACGCCGTTCACCCATTCCTGGTTGTCCAGGTACCAGTCGACGGTGAAGCCGATGCCCTGTTCAAACGTGTAGGCCGGCTCCCAGCCCAGGTCGTTCTTCAGCTTGGAGGCGTCGATCGCGTAGCGGCGGTCATGGCCCGGGCGGTCGGCCACGTAGGTGATCTGGCTGCTGCGCGGCTGGCCGTCCGCACGCGGGCGGCGCTGGTCCAGCAATGCACAGATCGCCTGCACCACTTCAATGTTCTGCTTTTCCGAATTGCCACCGACGTTGTAGGTCTCACCCACCTTGCCCTTGGCCAGCACGGTGCGGATCGCCTCGCAGTGGTCGGTCACGAACAGCCAGTCGCGCACCTGCTTGCCATCGCCGTACACCGGCAGCGGCTCGCCGGCCAGCGCCTTGGCGATCACCAGCGGGATCAGCTTCTCCGGGAAGTGGTACGGACCATAGTTGTTCGAGCAGTTGGTGGTCAGCACCGGCAGCCCATAGGTATGGTGGAACGCACGGACCAGGTGGTCCGAGGCGGCCTTGGACGCCGAGTACGGCGAGTTCGGTGCATACGGGGTGGTTTCGCTGAACTTGCCGGTCTCGCCCAGGGTGCCGTACACCTCGTCGGTGGAGACATGCAGGAAGCGGAAGGCCGCGCCCTTGTCGGCAGGCAGCGTCTTCCAGTAGTCGCGCACGCTCTCGAGCAGACCAAGGGTACCCACCACATTGGTCTGGATGAATGCGCCAGGGCCATCGATCGAACGGTCGACATGGCTTTCGGCGGCGAAATTCAGCACGGCATCGGGCTGGTGCTCTGCCAGCAGCCGCGCGACCAGCGCGCGGTCTCCGATATCACCCTGTACGAATACGTGGTCCGGGTTGCCGTCGAGCGGTGCCAGGGTTTTCAGGTTACCCGCGTAGGTCAGCGCATCGAGGTTCACCACGCGTACGCCCCGGGCGACCGCCTCGAGCACGAAATTTCCGCCAATGAATCCGGCTCCGCCGGTAACAAGCCATGTGGGCACTACCCGTTCTCCTGTTCGGTTTGGTCCATCGGGCAGCCCGCTGGCGGCCCGACATCAGCCGGGAAGCATACAACGGCTGTGTGGAGGGCACTTGGCAAGCATGAACGCGCTACTCAGCGGGTGACCTGCAACATCCAGACCTTGATGTCGGCCGGGAGCAGGCGCATTGGCGGACTGGCCACTGTGAGCACAGCGGCCACCAGGCCGGCCTTGACCGGCGAGACGCTCCGGTCTGTCCGTATCCGGGCGTAAAGACCGTGCGTGCTGATCGACGGCAGTGAGCGAACCGCCGAGAGCCCCAAGCCGACATGGCCGGCGATGGCCTGCATGCTGGCATCATCCAGATAGTGCACGTGCGGCGACGGAAAGCCCTTTTGCCACATGCGATCAAATGTTCCGGGGAGGCCAAGCCTTGCCATCACCCTGGATATCCGGTAGAGCACGCCTGTCCTGGCCGGAGCATTGACCACCACCCAGCCACCGGGCTGCAGATGACGCACGCACGCGCGCAATGCCGCGCCGATGTCAGGAATGTGCTCAAGCACGTCGTTGAACACGATCACATCGAAGCGCTCATCAGAGGCGAGCACGTCAGGGAAGAAGCCCTTCCGCACTGGCAGGCCACGCGCGACCGCCATATCGGCAACGCGCGAATCGGGCTCGATCCCGGTGACATCGAAATCATCCCGGCCCGCTTCGAGGAACCATCCATGCGCGCAGCCAACATCCAGCAGGCGGGGGCGCCCGCCCCCTGCGGCAGTGACCCGCGCCGCCAGGTCGGCCTCCAATGCCTCGAAGTTCCGCTTGCGCAGGTGGCCAAGACCCTCCTCGCGAATCGCTTCATCGACCACCTCCGTAACGCCGTGAACATCGATGTCCACGCTCAGCGTGCTGCCTTCGTAGCTGCATTGGCCGCAGGCACGATGCCAATCCTGCAGGCCCGTGCCAAGGAGCTGGTGGCAGGCAGGGCATTGCTGGCCCACCTGGATCGTTGCGATGTCCATGTTCGTCATTCCGTTTCCGTGTAGCTGCGTGCGCGCCGAAGCCGCGCAGTCTGTCTGTCTGAATGAAAGGCCTGGGTGCTACTAACGCTGGCCCCAAGAAGAAATCACTACGCCCACCAGGATGACAGCGCCCCCCATCCAGGTCTGTGGCCGGATGGGCTCGTGCAGCAGCAACAATGCGAAGGCGGGGACCAGCAGGAACGAGAGACCGTAGAAGGGGAATGCCAGCGACAGCGGCACCCGCGCCAGTACGGCCAGCCAAAGCAGCGTTGCAGCGCCGTAGATGAACAGCGCGATGATGAATGTGCCCGACAGGAAGCTTGCCGGCCGTGCGAAGGACAGGTGCGCCGACGCTTGCTTGAACAGCACCTGCCCGCAGGCCAGCATGGCCAGGGTCACCAGGATCATCGCAATTACAGGGGGCGTAAGGCCAGCATCGGAGCGAGGCATCGAAGATCCTGTTGGTGGGCGCGTGAAGGCAGGTCGGAGCATACAACGCAGGGCAGCACCATACGCATTCGCATGGTGGCTCGCGGACAGTTAGAATCGCTGTCCCACCCCCCGAACCGGCAGCTACTTCAGGGCCGGACGTTTCCCGCACTATCAAGGATCCCGCACCAGATGAAAATCCTCGTCGCGTACAAGCGCGTGGTGGACTACAACGTCCGCATTCAGGTCAAGCCGGACGGTTCCGGCGTGGTTACCGACGGCGTCAAGCTGTCCCCCAACCCTTTCGATGAGATCGCCCTGGAAGAGGCTCTGCGTCTGCGTGACAAGGGCATCGCCACCGAGGTCGTGGTCGCCACCATCGCCCCGGCCGACGCCCAGGCGCACCTGCGCAATGGCCTGGCCATGGGTGCAAACCGTGCGATTCACGTCGTCACCGACCAGGCCATCCAGCCGCTGACCGGCGCGCGCACCCTGCTCAAGCTGGTCGAGAAGGAGCAGCCCGATCTGGTGATCCTGGGCAAGCAGGCCATCGACGACGATGCCAACCAGACCGGCCAGATGCTGGCCACGCTCTGGGGCCGCCCGCAGGCGACCTTCGCCAGCAAGCTCGAGATTGCCGATGGCAAGGCCACGGTCACCCGTGAAGTCGACGCCGGCCTGGAAACGCTGGAAGT
The DNA here is from genome assembly GCF_037969685.1 of Stenotrophomonas sp. G106K1. Classification (NCBI taxonomy): domain Bacteria; kingdom Pseudomonadati; phylum Pseudomonadota; class Gammaproteobacteria; order Lysobacterales; family Lysobacteraceae; genus Stenotrophomonas; species Stenotrophomonas sp. G106K1. The sequence goes on from NZ_JBBPFR010000007.1 coordinate 82,556, forward strand.
GGATCTGCCGGCGGTGGTCACCACCGACCTGCGCCTGAACGAGCCGCGCTTCATCAAGCTGCCGGACATCATGAAGGCCAAGGCCAAGCCGCTGGAAACCCTGCAGCTGGCCGATCTGGGCGTTGAAGCTGCCGACACCTTCAAGACCACCCAGTACGCCGCGCCGTCCAAGCGCAGCAAGGGTGTGATGGTCAAGGACGCGGCCGAACTGGTTGCCGCACTCAAGCAGAAGGGGCTGCTGTAATGAGCAAGATTCTCGTCATCGCCGAGCACCACGACGGCAAGCTCAACGCCGCCACCGCCAAGACCGTCAGCGCTGCTGCAGCCATTTCCGGCGCCAGCATTGACGTGCTGGTGCTGGCCGCCGACCCGACCGCCGTTGCGGCTGAAGCGGCCAAGATTGCCGGCGTCGCCAAGGTCCTGACCGTGGCCAACGCCGCCAACGCTCAGGCCCTGGCCCAGGTGCTGGCCCCGCAGATCGCGCAGCTGGCCAAGGGCTACACCCACGTGTTCGGCCCGTCGACCACCTTCGGCAAGGACCTGATGCCGTGTGTGGCCGCCCTGCTCGGCGTCAACCAGGTTTCGGACCTGATGGCCGTCGAAGGCAGCCACACCTTCAAGCGCCCGATCTACGCCGGCAACGCGATCATCACCGTGGAAGCACCGGCCGAGCAGATCGTGGTCGCCACCGTGCGTGCCGCGTCGTGGCCGGAAGCCGCTCAGGGTGGCAGTGCCTCTGTTGAAGCCGCCAGCGTCGATGCGGCCCTGCCGAGCCACACCCGTTTCGTCGGCCTGGCCGCCGGCGCCAGCGACCGCCCGGACCTGCAGAGCGCCAAGCGCGTGGTCTCCGGTGGCCGTGGCGTCGGTTCGGAAGAGAACTTCAAGGTCATCTTCCAGCTGGCCGACAAGCTCGGTGCCGCCGTCGGTGCCTCGCGCGCTGCGGTCGATGCCGGCTACGTGCCGAGCGACCTGCAGGTCGGCCAGACCGGCAAGATCATTTCGCCGGAGCTGTATGTGGCCGTGGGTATCAGTGGTGCCATCCAGCACCTGACCGGCATCAAGGACGCCGGCACGATCGTGGCGATCAACAAGGACCCGGATTCGCCGATCTTCGAGATCGCCGACATCGGCCTGGTGGGCGATCTGTTCACCCTGCTGCCGGAGTTGGAAGCGGCACTGTAAACGCAATGTGAACCAAACGCCGTGCAGCTCAGCGCTGCACGGCTTTATGCTGTCTGGAAAAGCGACATGATCCTCAGAATGCTGTCGCTATAATCGGCGGTCACCCCTGTAAGGATTGCATTGATGACGCTCCCCTGTTTCAAGGCATACGACATTCGCGGCCGCGTACCGGAAGAACTGGACGCCGCCCTGGCCGAGCGTATTGGCGCCGGCACCGCGTCCCTGCTGGGACCCGGCCCTGTCGTGCTGGGACGCGACATCCGCCTGAGCAGCCCGGAACTGCAGGCCGCGCTGGAAAAAGGCTTCACCGGCTCCGGCCGGGACGTGATCGACATTGGCCTGTGCGGCACCGAAGAGGTCTACTTCCAGACCTTCCATCGGAAAGCGGCCGGCGGCGTCATGGTGACCGCCAGTCACAACCCGATGGGCTACAACGGAATGAAGCTGGTGCGCGAGCACGCGCGCCCGATCAGCGGCGACACCGGCCTGTTTGATGTCCGCGACTTCGCCGCAGGCAACGCACCGCTGCCCTCGGGGGAGGGGCAGGTGCGCAGCGATACCGACAAAGCCGCCTACATCCAGCACCTGCTGGGGTATGTGGACGTGAGCCAGCTCAAGCCCCTGAAGATCGTGGTCAATGCCGGCAACGGTGGCGCCGGACTGGTGATCGACGAACTGGCGCCGCACCTGCCGTTCGAATTCATCCGTATCCAGCATGAGCCCGACGGCTCGTTCCCGAACGGCATCCCCAACCCGCTGCTGCCGGAAAACCGCGCCGCCACCGCCGATGCGGTGCGTGCCCACGGTGCCGATTTCGGTATCGCCTGGGACGGCGATTTCGACCGCTGCTTCTTCTTCGACAGCCACGGCGAGTTCATCGAAGGCTATTACCTGGTGGGGCTGCTGGCCGTGGCGCTGCTCAAGCGTACGCCCGGTGGCAAGATCATCCATGACCCGCGCCTGACGTGGAACACCGTGGAAATGGTCGAACAGGCCGGCGGTATGCCGATCATGAGCAAGACCGGCCATGCGTTCATCAAGGAGCGCATGCGCGCCGAAGATGCGATCTACGGCGGCGAAATGAGCGCCCATCATTACTTCCGCAATTTCGCGTACTGCGATTCCGGCATGATCCCGTGGCTGCTGATTGCCGAACTGGTCTCGCAGACCGGTACCGCCTTGGGCGACCTGGTCGCCGACCGCATGCAGGCCTTCCCCTGCAGCGGCGAAATCAACTTCCGCGTCGAGGACGCCAGGGCCACCGTAGCCCGGGTGCTGGCGCACTACACCGCACAGGACCCGGCGCTGGACCACACCGACGGCGTCAGCGTCGAATTCGCCACCTGGCGCTTCAACCTGCGCAGTTCCAACACCGAACCGCTGCTGCGGCTGAATGTCGAAACCCGGGGCGATGCCGCGCTGCTGCGCGCCCGGACCGAAGAGCTGACCGCCCTGATCGGCGGCCAAGCCCCCCAACACTGATTCAGGATGATCTTCATGTTGCCCATTCTTCCCGTCATCCTCTCCGGTGGCTCCGGCACGCGCCTGTGGCCGCTGTCGCGCGAGGCGTACCCCAAGCAGTTCCTGCCGCTGGTAGGCGACGCCACGATGCTGCAGGCGACCTGGAACCGGGTCGCCGCCATCGCCGGCAAGGCGCCGATCATCGTGGCCAACCAGGAGCATCGCTTCATGGCCGCCGAGCAGCTGCGCGAATGCAGCGTGACGCCGCAGGCGCTGATCCTGGAGCCGATCGGGCGCAATACCGCACCGGCCATTGCCATTGCCGCGCTGCAGGCGCTGGCATCGGGCGAAGACGCGCTGCTGCTGGTGCTGCCGTCCGACCACGTCGTTCGCGATGACGCCGCGTTCCACACCGCCGTGGGCCAGGCCGCGATCGCGGCCGACGCCGGAAAGCTGGTGACCTTCGGCATCGTGCCGACCGCGCCGGAAACCGGCTATGGCTACATCAAGGCGCAGGCCGGCGCGGGCGTGCGCGGCGTCGACCGTTTCGTGGAAAAGCCCGACCTGGCCACGGCCGAGCAGTACGTGGCATCGGGCGAATACTACTGGAACAGCGGCATGTTCCTGTTCAAGGCCTCACGCTACCTGCAGGAACTGGAAGCGCTGCAGCCGGCCATCCTGGCTGCCTGCCGGGCCGCCCTGGAGAAGGCGTCGCGTGACAGTGATTTCATCCGTCTGGATGCCGACGCGTTCGCGGCCAGCCCCAGCGATTCGATCGATTACGCGGTGATGGAAAAGACCGCCGATGCGGCCGTGGTGCCGCTGGATGCCGGCTGGAATGATGTCGGCTCGTGGTCGGCCCTGTGGGAAGTGTCGGATAAGGATGCCAGTGGCAACGCCTGGCACGGCGACGTGATCGCGCTGGACTGCAACAACAGCTATGCATACGGCAACCGCCTGATTGCGATGGTCGGCTTGGACGATGTGGTCGTAGTGGAAACCGACGACGCCGTGTTCGTGGGTCATAAGGACCGCGTGCAGGACGTCAAGGAGATCGTGGGTCGGATCAAGCGGGATGGGCGCAGCGAAGCGGCCGCGCATCGCAAGGTGTACCGCCCGTGGGGCGCCTACGATTCGATCGACAACGGCGCGCGCTTCCAGGTCAAGCGCATCACGGTCAAGCCCGGCGCGACGCTGAGCCTGCAGATGCACCACCACCGCGCCGAACACTGGATCGTGGTCAGCGGCACGGCCGAAGTCACCCGTGGCGAGGACGTGATCCTGCTCACCGAGAACCAGAGCACCTACATCCCGCTGGGCGTGACCCACCGCCTGAAGAACCCCGGCAAGCTGCCACTGGAGCTGATCGAAGTGCAGTCCGGCAGTTACCTCGGCGAAGACGACATCGTGCGATTCGAAGATCAGTACGGGCGCGCCCCAGCCTGATCTTCGCGTACACGCGCCCTATCGTTCGCGGTAGGGCGCGGTGCGTTCGGCGAACACCTCATAGCTGGGTCCGCCCCGTCGCTCGTACAGCAGCGGGCCTGGATGGGGCCGCTGCGCGGTACGGCCGGCCTGCACCGGCTGCAGCACGAAGGGGTAGCGGCTGAAGGCGAGCTTCAATGCGTAGAAGGGCAGCAGGCCCACGAAGCTCTTCCACTGCGATCGAAAACCGAAGCATGCGGTGATGTAGCGCACGCGCTGTCCCGCACTCACGGCAATGGTCTGGTGCGGTCCATTGGCCGGCAGCGGCGAGAGCACGCGGAACACCGGCCCGGGCAGTTTGTCTCCTTGGTACAGGGTGTACTGCAGCACCTCGCCTCCGCTTTCGGCAGCCAATGCGAGCCCGGCCAGATGCGAAGCATCATGATCGGGGTGGCCACCCTCCCATGCCGGTACCACGATGTGGCTGGGCGCAAGTGCGCGATAACGCGCACGCAGGACCTCGATCACCTCGTCCAGGCGATTCCACAGATCGCCGTCGGCGAACCCGTGCTCGCCGCCGAGAAAATGCATGGCGTCCAGCGGCACGCCCATCGCGGACAGGACGTGTTCGCTTTCACGCTGGCGGCGGCCGATGTCCTGCCCGCCCCAGCCACCATCGGTCATCCATACGCAGCGCACCGGGCGACCATCCGCCAATGCGCGTTCGATCCACGGGAACACACCGAACTCATCATCCGGATGCGCCAGCAGGAACACCACCGGGCCAGTATCAGAACGCATCGAAGTCCAATACGCTGAACAGCACGGCATCGGTGGCGGGCACCTGCGTACGCCCATCCAGGGTGCGGAAGATCAGGTTCAAGGGGCTGCTGCGCAGCCGGGCCGGCAGCTCGAACCAGGCGCCCTTCAGCGCCCCCATCGAGCGCGGCACCATGCCCAGGTGCAGGCGCATGCCCAGCCCGGACGAGCCGTATCCGAGCCCTTCCAGCGCCTCGGGAAGCGCAGCGAACGCCGACAGCAGCGGCTTGCCGGTTGGCGCATGGGCAAGGGTTCCGCCCGCGCTCGATCGAGCCAGCCGGTAGCCACGGTGCGGATTGGCGCACCTCCACTGCAGCGAGGCGCGGTCCCAGTCCCGGCGGAACTGCACGTCCCCCAGGGCAGACGAGGCCCGCTCCGGCAGCAGCGCGCCGACGCCAACCTTGGCGTCCAGCGGCCCCACCAGGGTGAAGCCGAGCTTGCGCAGGAAGCCGGGGGTGGAATTGGCGTTGGCCACGCCATACACGGCGGCCATGCCCTGCTCGTCGCCCGCCGCGTACGTGCCCTCAGCGAGTTTGGTGAACAGCCCCTGCCCTTGATAATCGGGATCGGTCGCCGTATTCAGCGACAGCATGACCCGGCAGGCCTGACCGCCCACGATCGCTGCCACCGGGATGCAGGCGTAATGCGCGGCCAAGCGATCGCCGTCCCACGCATCCAGGCCGATCACCGGGCCGGCCGGATTGCGCACATACAGCCACTCCAGGTAGGCCGCGTCCAGGTGCGTGGCCTGTGGAAAGCACTTGGCGAAAATCGACTGGTAATGGCGAAGCAGTTCCGGTGCCGTACCGGCGGGGCGGATGTCCAAGAGCGTCTCCAGGGCAATTCAAAGGGTAGCACACGCATACCGGTAACCCCCCGGCGACGCGACGCGCTTCTGCCCCGAACTATAGCCTGCGCGGCACCAGCAGGGCAGTAAGCGGGCGCCGTGGTACCGACGCGATGTCGTAGCCCAGGAAGGCCAGCAGGAACTGCAGGCCGGAAACAGCGGCCACCGTGGCGATCATCACCGTGCCCAGCGGGGTGGACACGCCGTCCTGGGCCGAGTGCCACCAGTGCCAGCCACCGAAGGTGGCCGCCAGCAGCAGCAGGCCCAGCGCAGCGACCAGCTCGAAGGATGCCAACGACAGGTCACGCAGGAAGTAGTTGTAGCCGATCCGCTTGAAGGTGTTGCGCGCGTGCTTGAAGGCGAATTCACCGAGGATCTTGCCGACCTTCAGTCCGCTTTCCTCATCGCCGTAACGTGCGTCCATCGGAATATCGACCACCACCGCGCGCATGGTGTTGAGGCGGAACAGAATGTCCGTCTCGAAGAAATAACGGCGGCTGATCTGGTCCATGGGCAGGTGGCTGGCCACAGAGGTGCTGATGGCGGTGTAGCCGTTGGTGGGATCGAACAGATCCCAGTAGCCGGTGGAGGCCTTGGACATGAAGCTCAGGCCAAGGTTGCCGATCCGGCGCAGCGGCGGCATCTGCTTGATCTGGCGCAGATCCCAGAAGCGGTTGCCCTTGGTGTAGTCGGCTTCGCCGCGCAGGATGGGTGCGACGAACTGCGGCAGCAGCGTCGGGTCCATCTGGCCATCGCCATCGACCTTCACCACCACCGACGCTCCGTCGATGATCGCCTGTCGATAGCCAGTCATCACCGCGCCGCCCACGCCCTGGTTGACGGCGTGGCGCAGCACGCGCACGCGGGGATCGGTGACGTTGGCCTCGATGAAATCGCCACTCCGTTCCGGGCACGCGTCGTCGACGCAGTAGATTAGTGCTACTTCGCTGCCGATCGCCGCGACCACGCCGGCAATGTGCCTGGTCACCTTGTAGCTAGGAATCACGACGGCGATGCGGGACGGTGCGGAAGGAGAATTCATCGATAAATCCAATGCTTTGAAATGAAGAAGCTCAGCAGGGCAAGCGCGGCGTCGCCGGCGGGCTTGACCAGCCATGCCCAGCCCAGGCCCGCCTTGTGCCCGACGATCCACACGATCGCTGAACTCAATACGCTCATCACGATCCAGGTGACCACAAACCGGATCATCTGGTTCCGGCCAAGCCCGCTGCCGCCGGCGAAAGTGTACTTGCCGTTGAGCCAGTACCCGAACGCGGCACCGCCTGCCCGGGACACCAGGTTGGACGGTACCACCCCCAAGCCGGCCCAGGACAAGGCGACGAAGAGTGCCCAGTCGACCACCAGCTGGATGCCACCCACGAGGCCAAACCTGCCCATCTCCCCGGCCAGTGACCTGAGCGTCTTGACGCTCAGTCGCTGCGACCAGCTGCGCCATTGTGCGATCTCAACGACCATGCTCAGCCAACGGTCAACACGCGCGAGGGACCCAAGGTACAGGCCACGGCCTTTCCAGCGTCACCAATCACGTAGAAGATCTCATACGGCCCCGGCGCCACGCCATCGAGCCGGATGCTGGAGGTCAGCCCCGCATTCGACGGCGGCGCGGCGGCGAACTGCGGCGACGCGCTGACGTCAGCGCGATCCGATCGTTCGGCCGCGAAATACACATCCGTACCGCCCGGCGCCAGGCTGTGCAGCCGGATCGCCCCGGCGCGCTGCGCCGTCGCGCCCGTCTCCACTGCCCAGCCCGCGATCCGGATGGCATCGCCTGCACCGGCACGCCATCCGTTGCCACCGGCAGGGGCACCTTCCACGACGTCCAGATAGCACACCAGCGACGCATCGGCCGCGGCGCTGGACATCCACGCCGGCACCGTGGCCAGTGCGGCTTTACCCGCCGGCTCGGCCGACGTGGCGGCGCCGTCGGGTGACATGCTGGGCGGTGTTTCAGTGGCGCTGCAGCCGGCAAGGCTGGTCAGCAGCAGGGCGATCCACGGCAACGTGCGCATCACGACTCCTTGATCAGCTTGCTGAACAGCTCGATGTGGCCTGCCACCTGGTTCTGCAGGCTGTAACGGGTCGCACGCTCGCGGCCTGCCTGCACCAGTTGCTGCGCATAGGCGCTGTCTTGGGAAATCCGCTCGAGCGCACGGGTCATTTCCGCGGGATCCAACGGATCCTGCAGCAGCAGGCCCGCACCCTCGGCGATCTCCTGCAGCGAGCTGTTGGCCGAGGTGATGACCGGCGTTCCACAGGCCATGGCCTCGACCACGGGCAGGCCGAAACCTTCGTAGAGGGACGGGTACACGAACGCCGTCGCGCGGCTGTAGAGCGCCGGCAGGTCCTGGATCGGCACATAGCCGAGCACCTTGACCTTGGCACCGGCGCTTTTCATTACCTTGCGCAGGTCATCGTTGAGCCAGCCCGACGCCCCCACCACCACCAGGGTTTCCGGGCCGTCGTAGGCCAGCATCGCCTTGAGCAGGGTCATCAGGTTCTTGCGCGGCTCGATGCTGCCCACGTACAGGAAGAACGATTCGGGCAGCTCGTAACGCTGGCTCACGCTGTGCATCTGCGACCTGGATGCCGGCTTGAAGGTCGCCGGATCGATTCCGCAGTGGATGGTGTGCACGCGGTCTTCGGCCACCTTGTAGTGCTTGAGGAAGTCGCGGCGCGAATTCTCCGAGACGGCCACGAAGCTTGCACCGGCCTGCACCGCGCGCTCGAAGTTGCTCGAGCACAGGGCGATGTTCTCGGCGGTGTGGTACGCCGGATGCGACAGGAACGTCGTGTCGTGCACCACCATGAGTGCGTTGGCGCCCACGCCAACCGGGAACACGTTGCCGGCGCAATACACCAGGTCCAGCCCGGGGACGAAATGGTCGGGATCCTTGAACGCGGGCAGCGGACCCCGGTACAGCGTCATGCCACTGCCGAGGCGTGTCTGCAGGCCGGACTGCTTGCCGGGCGCGTAGTCGGGATGCACGAAGTCGCCGAACCCAGGCAGCAGCAGGTAATCGCGCGCGCGCCCGGTTTCTGCCTGGTGTTCGGACAGGCCCTTGGTCAGCATCGCGACGTAGCGGCCCACGCCGGACACTTCACCGCCCATGGCGCGTGAAACATCGATGCCGATACGGCTGCGCACCGCGGCGGGCACTTCCGGCAGGCTGGAGCCCTGCGGATTGAGCGCGGCCAGGCGCGCGCGCATGCGCTCGGAGGAGCGCTCCAGCGACCAGAGCTCACTGACGTCACGCGCCGCCTGCTCACCCTTAGCCCGGGTTTCGTCCGGATGCTCGAAGGCATGGCGCAGCAGCGCGACCAGGTGGTCTTCGTCGGGGAGCGCCCACTGGAAGCCATGGTAGTAAGGGCACTTCGCCTCGGCCGGGGTGAGCGACACCTGCAGCGGATAGCTGTTGTCCTCGTCCATGAAGGCCTGCTGGGCACTCCAGTAACTGCCGATCACCGGGATGCCGCATGCCATTGCCTCGAGCAGCGGCATGCCCCAGCCTTCCCCGCGCGTCGGCAGCACGAAGCAGTCTGCCGAGCGATACAGCTGGGCCACCTGGTAATACGGCACCGATTCGTTGACCGAATACACGATGCGGCCGCCATTGGGGTCCAGCTGGAGCCCGCGGATGATGGCCTCCGGGTCGACGCCCGGATCGCTGTTGGAATACTTGCAGATCAGCACCACCGGGTCGGTGCTACGGAAGGCGCGGCTGAAGGCGCGCAACAGGATTTCCGGCGACTTGCGCTCACCCCACTCGAAGATCGAGAGGAACGTGAAGACGCCATCGATCTTCATGCCGCGGATGCGCGGGTTGAAGTGATTGGTGTCGATGAGCGCGAGCGGCATCACCTTCACCGGCACGGTCACACCGCTGCGCTGGAAGGTCCATTTGTTGAACTCGGTTGGCACCCACAACTCGTTCATCGTGTTGCAGCCGTCCACCCATTCCTTCGGAACGCCGGTGGTCTCCAGCATGGTGTAGCCGATGCGGTAGCCCTCGGTGACACGGTTGAAGGCATCGGCCTGGCCGTAGACCAGCCGCGGCACGTCCGTGCCGGGTGCTTCGCGCTGCTTGATGACTTCCAGCGTGTAGACGCCGGTGTTCTGAGCGCGCGATTCGGCGATGGGCAGGACGCTGTCGAGGCCGTACAGGTACTCGTAGGAGACCGATACACCTGCATTGTCCAGGCCACTGGCGATCTGCCGGGCGGTCATCGCATAGCCGACCGGGCGGAAGAAGGTCGAATGTAGGTGCACCTTGTACTGGTAGCGAGCATCGAGCACGTCTTTCCACTTGCCCAGGAAGGTTTCCTTGGACGTGAGGAACATGTCGTTGTGGCTGACCTTGTTGACCGAGGTCGAACCATGCTCGCGGTGGCGGATGGTCAGCGAACCGCAGTTCATCACCCGGAAGCCGGCGGCGCGCGCCTTGAGGCAGTAGTCGGTGTCTTCGTAGTAGGAGAAGAAGTCTTCGTCCAGGAAGCCCACCGCGTCCATCACCTCGCGGCGGATATAGACGCATGCAAACACTACGCCTTCCACTTCGCGGTCGTAGGCGTACTGGTTGATGTCCTTCTCACCCGAGCCCAGCTGCTGCCCCCAGTAGCTGCGGTCAGGGATGTAGGTGCCGGCGTGCTGGAAATCGGCCCCATCCAGGCGCCGGATGCGGCAGCCCACGACACCGACGCGATCTTCGCCGAAGGCAGTGGCCTGCAGCTTCTCGATCCAGCGCGGGTCATCGATCTCGGTGTCGTTGTTGAGCAGGATGACGTCGCGATCGGTATCGATCAGGCGCAGCGCTGCGTTGTTGCCGCGCACGAAGCCCAGGTTGTCGCCGTTGAAGATGGTGGAGATGCCGGCGATCTTGCCCAGGTACTCCACCGTGCCGTCGGTACTGCCGTTGTCGACGACGATCACCTCCACGCACGAGGTGTCGGTGTGCTTCAGGACACTGGCCAGGCAGGGCTTGGTGTACTCCAGTCCGTTCCAGGTCAGGATCACGACTGAAACCGGGCGCGCTGCGCGCGCCGGCTCGGCGGGGACGTGAAGTGGGCTGTGCTCGTTGCTCATGTCAGTCGACCTTATAGATGCTGCAGGTGCCCGTGCCGGGGAGACGGGTTGCATGTGTCACTTGGATGCGCTCATCCGCCAAAACGTAGCGCGCGCTTGCCAGCGTGCGGCCATCCACCACGCCGCCGTCAGGCAGCATGCGCATGGCGACCGGCAGGTAGGGCAGGAAGAAGACGTTGTCGACCAGTTCGCGGCGACCACTGGCCACCACGGCGATGCCGCCGGGGTCATGGGCGACCATTTCATGCGCCAGGGCGCCGCAGCGCGCGTCGAACGCGCCGGGGCTGCGGCTGAGCTCATGCCAGGTGCCGGCGTTGGCCACCATCAGCCACGTGGCCAGCAGCGCCAGCTGCAGGGTCCGCCGCAGCCAGCCGTCGCGCACAGCGGCGATCGCCAGCACCAGGACCACGAAACCGACCAGCCACCATCGCGTGAACCGGTACCACTGCGCTTCCATGCTGTCCACGGTGGCGCCGAACCAGGGCGAGGCATTGAGCTTGAGCACCATCACGAACAGCATCGCGGCGCCCAGCACGCTGGCCAGCACGCCCCAGTAGGCATACCAGGCCAGTGCTGATTGTTCGCGGCGCGGGCGGGGAACGAACAGCAGGATCAACAGCAGGGGGAAGGACGAGAAGTAATAGCGGCTGTGCCAGCGTCCAAGTCCGCCCAGGTCGCTGGGCGAGATACCGACGGTGAACACGATCGCCATGCCGATTGCGCCGGCCGTGGCGATCAGCAGAAACAGGCTGGTCGTGCGCACCTGTGCAAGCGTGCGCTGGTTGCGCCAGGGCAGCAGCATGGCGATGCCCGCAGCCAGTGCCAGCGAGAACGGGATCGACAGGATCGTCAGGTGGCCCAGCAGCAGCCCGGCTGCGCCGTGCAGGTCGGACATGATCGTATGCTGCCAGCCGCCCAGGCGGTTGCCATACATGCCCAGCCCGTCGGTGGTCGGCGCCGACAGGCTGACCGTCACCATCTTGAAGACCAGACAGCTGGACAGCGGCGCCAGCAACCAGGTCGGACGCGTCAAGAATTGACGCAGTGTCCCGTCACGCAGCGCGACGAGTCCCCAGGTCATCAACGCCGCCATCAATACGGTGATGCCGTTGAGGCGTACGTTAAGCATCAGGCCGATCCAGACACCGAAGAATATCGGCGGGGCGATCGAGCCGGGTCGTTCCAGGCAGCGCACACCCGCCCAGCAGGCCCAGAGGTAGAGGGGGAAGTACAGCACCTCGGTGACCGCGTAGGCGGAGATGAAGACCCCCGGCAGCGCGATGGCGGCCACCGCGACCACCAAGCTCAGGCGACCATTGAGGAAGCGCCGCGCCATCAGGTAAGTGGGGAACAGCCCGGAGGCGACAATCAGCGCATTGATCAACCGTACGCCGGTATAGAACGAGTCACCGATCATGAAACTCGGTGCGATCAGATACGGGTACAGCATGTTGGGCAGGTTGGTCGCATGCTGGATCTGGTCGGGCAGCGGGATGCCGGATCGACCGCCACCGGCCCAGATGCCTGAGGCGATCATCTTGTAGACGTATTCGTCGCCGGACCAGTAAGGCAACAGCTGTGCGGCAACGAACCGAACCAGCGCAGCGCCCAACCACAGGGCGACCAGCAACGACCACGGAACGTACGCGGGGGCCACCGTGTCATCCTTGCGGGTCCAGTCGGCGACAGCGGCGATCAGCGCCACGGCGGCGGCGATCAGCAATGCCATCAGCAGGTGACCGACCCAGATGCGCCAGGTCGGCACTTCGACCACCCGGATGTCACTGAGCAGCAGCCCCGGAGGACCATCGTAGAAGATGCGCAACGACACCACGTCCGGCACGTCATGCCCGACGTCCATGGTGTCTGACCAATGCACGGAGGTCTGGCCCGGCTGGGTGGCGAACGTCCGCTCCTGGGCAGGATTGTCGTAGCCCGGTCCGAACAGGTCCACCACGACGGCGGCGGGCGCCCCCGGGGCGGTATCGACGGAGAACGCGAAGGAATAGCGCTTGTCCGTGCGCAGGCGGAATTGCCCGGCAAGCGAATGCGAAGGCTGGTCACCCACGGCGCGGAAGCCCTTGCCCTCCGCGCGGAAGCCGTCCATCTGCACGCTTTCGGCCTGCAGTTGCGGAGCGTGGCGGGGGTCGGCCTGGAACACGCCCCACCACCACACCAACAGCAGGGCCAGCAGCGTGGCCGCCGCCGCCCATGCCACGGCAGGGAGGCGCGCGCCGCGCCGGTCGCTCAGTTCAATACGCTGGTTCAACTTGTCTTCCATTCGCTGCGTTCTGGGGTCCCGGTCAGGCCTGGAGGCGGCGAAGATCCGCGTCCACCATCGAGGTGATCAGCTGCTGGAGGCTGGTCTTGGGCGTCCAGCCCAGGGCCTTCTGGGCCTTGGCCGGGTTGCCGAGCAGCACGTCCACTTCGGCCGGGCGCAGGAACTTCTCGTCGATGACCACGTGCTGCTGGTAATCCAGCCCGACGTGGGCAAAGGCGATCTGGCACATGTCACGCACGGTGGTGGTGATGCCGGTGGCGATCACGTAGTCATCGGCCTTGTCCTGCTGCAGCATGAGCCACATGGCCTCGACGTAGTCGCCGGCAAAACCCCAATCGCGCTTGGCATCGATGTTGCCGAGGTGCAACTTGTCCTGCAGGCCCAGCTTGATGCGCGCGACCGCATCGGTCACCTTGCGGGTGACGAATTCGATGCCGCGCAGGGGCGATTCGTGGTTGAACAGGATGCCGCTGGAGGCATGCATGCCGTGGCTTTCGCGGTAGTTGACGGTGGCCCAATGGCCCATCAGCTTGGCGACGCCGTACGGGCTGCGTGGGTAGAACGGCGTGCGCTCGTCCTGCATCTCGGCCTGGATTAGGCCGAACATTTCGCTGGTCGAGGCCTGGTAGAAACGCGCATCGGGGCGCACGATCCGTACCGCTTCAAGCATGTTGATCACACCGACGCCATCGAGCTGCGCGGTCAGCACCGGCTGCTGCCAGGAGCTGCCGACGAAACTCTGCGCAGCAAGGTTGTATACCTCGGTGGCAGCGGAGAGCTGCATCGCGCGGATCAACGAGGACAGGTCGGAAATATCGCCATCAATCAGCTGGACCTGCTTGTCCACACCCAGCTCGCGCAGGCGCCACAGGGTATCGGTGCTGCGACGGGCCAGCAGGCCGTACACGGTGTAACCCTTCTCCAGCAGCAGCTTGGACAGGTAGGCGCCGTCCTGACCGGTGATGCCGGTAATCAACGCGGATTTGGTGCTCATTGGCTTCTCACTGATTGCAATATGTCGGCCAGCGTCTGATCGAGATCGATCAGTGGACGCCAACCTGTGTCATGGGTAGTGGCGGAGGGATCGGCCACCATTCTTCGCTGTTCGGAAGGGCGAAGCCGGGCCGCGTCGACCCGGATATCCGCCTGCACCTGCGCCAGCTCAAGCATGCGGCGCAGGATCTGCGCCACTGAACGCTCCACGCCCGACGCAACGATGTAACGGGTCTGATCCTGCCCGTGGGCGAGAATCGCCGCATAGGCAGATACCACGTCGCGGACATCGCTGAAATCGCGCGTTGCGTCGATATCACCGACATCGATCACTGCAGGTTGCCGTCCCTCCTTGATGGCCATTACCTGATGTGCCAAGGAGGATACAACGAACCGGTCGCTCTGCCCCGGCCCAATGTGGTTGAACGGGCGGGCCACCAGCACCTGCGCGGCGGTCCGACGCGACCATTGCAGGCACAGCTCCTCGGCGGCCAGTTTGCTGGACGCATACGGGTTGCCGGGATGAGGCACGGTGGCCGCAGTGACCGGCAGGTCGCATTCCGCCACCCGGCCGTAGATGTCGCCGGAGCTCACCAGCAGCATGCGACCGCTGAAACCGGCGGCTTCCAGCGCCTGGATCAGGTTGAGGGTACCGATCACATTGATCTCGTACGTTTCCCTCGGCTCGGCGATGGCGCGCGGCACGAAGCTCTGCGCGGCCAGGTGGATGACGGCATCCAGGCGCTGGTCGGCGATGAACCCAGCCAGTGCCTCGCCGTCCCGCAGATCCAGCCCGGTCGGAAGCACGACGGCCGCGCACCGCGGACCGAACCGGCCAGCGGCGATTGCCGCCAGCAGGTGTCCACCGACGAAGCCGGTCGCGCCTGTGACCAGCACCTTCGAGGTCACGGTGCCGACACCGACTTGCGCGCCATGATCGCGTAATCGCGCGATGCGTGGAGAGGCTTGACCAGTGCATTGATGGTGGCCGAACCGGGAATATCGTCGGCAACGAAGTCAACCTCGGACACACCACGTGCCTCGAAGAGCGGCTTGATGTCGGACTGTGCGAAGCCGCGCGCCTGCACCATCCAGCGCAGCATCTGCGGCGGCAGCGGGTTGCGATGGGTGGGATCCATGTAGAAGGCCCACTGGGCGACCAGGGCATTTTCCGGATTGGGCGTTTCCACGATCAAGCCGCCGCCCGGCACCAGCACCCGCCGTACTTCATCGAACAGGTCGATCAGCGTACGGAAACTCAGGTGCTCGGCAAGATGGAACAGCGTCACCATGCCCAACGATGCATCCGGAAGCGCGCGGAGCTTGCTCAACGCGTCGATGTACTCGACGCTCAGTCCCTTGTTCTCGCATTCCTCCACGAACAGGCTGTTGAGGTCCACGCCAGAGGCATGCAGGCCTTGTTCGCGCAGCATGTCCAGCCACTCGCCACGACCGCAGCCAAGATCCAGCACCGGCGCGGACGGGGTACCCGCGCCTACGTCGGTGACAAACTTGATATACGGCTGCAGGCGTTCGCGAATCTCGGTCTGCGGGCCGCGGAACTGATCTTCAAACGCGGCATACAGTTCGTCCAGGTCCGAATCCACCGCCGACGCATCGACCGTCGGGGCGGCGGCTTCGGTACTTGCCACCGGCGGCCGCGGTGCCGGGCGGAAACGCGGCATTGCCTGCAGAGCCGCAAGCTCCTCGGTCATGCGCGGCATCGCCTGCAGCATGGCGAGCTGTTCGGCTACCTGCTCTGCCAGCACGTTGATGCGCTGCCCGAGCTCATCCACCTGGGTAGTACTGGGCATGCGCTGCAGGGCCTGCTCCTGCGACTCCAGGCGCGCAGCCTGTTCGGCCACCACCTGGGAAATGGTGCCCTGGAAGAACTGCAGGTCGCCACTGACCGCCGAGATGTGTGTTTCCACAGCGCGCGCATGGCGCGGCAGGCGCACCAGCGCATGCACCCAGTGCAGCATCCAGCCCAGGACCGGAATCCGGCGCCAGGCATGCAGCTTGTACGGGATCAACAGACCGTCGATGTGCACCCCGTTGGTCTGCCCTTCCGGCGACCAGCGCAGCGCAGCAAGGATCTCGATCTTGCTGGCCGCGCCCGAACGCAGGGACTGGAGATGGCTGCGTGCGTGCTCGTCGGGCGCGCGATGCAGGATCGCTTCATACGCGTGGGTAACGAATGCGAGGTCATCGTAGCCAAGAAAATCGGCCAGCACGTACTCGGTCCGCTTCTTGAAGTCAGCGGTCGGCGGTTTGAAGACGGCATTCGGCGCCGCGCTGTGGGTTCCCGCTACCACGCTTGTGAGGACGGCCGAAGCCGTACCGCCCGTGCCGATGTCGCCAACGCCCAGGCGCATGCGCACGCGACGCATGACCTCGTCGGCTGAAATCAAGCTTTCCTGACTGGATGACATCGATGGATCCTCAGATTATCTAGATGCTTGTAGGGTCGAGGCACGCCGGAGCCTGTGAACTGCGGCATAGCCTGTCACGCGATGGATATCCGGGGGGGTATCCAGCTGGTCCCGATGAAGTACTGCTTGTCCATGTTGGCGACGGAGAAGACAAGGGCCATGTCGCGCCATTCATAATTGTGGCTGAGATGGTCCTGGGCATCACTCAGCGAAAGCGACACAGAATAGGTCCCGGGTCCAAGCGTGGCGATGAAGTCTGCGCTGAAGGTCAGCGCCTGACCGGCCACCACTCCCGAGACCACCTGCTCGGTATGGTGGGTGTTGGTACCGAAAATGGTCTGCCCGAGACGGTCGCGGATCATGTAACCGAAGACCAGCTTGTCGATCGGGGCAGACACTTTGACCCCGACGCGAAGGCTCACAGACTCGCCGACGGCGACATATTCGGTTGCTTCGCCCTTGTCGTTGAGCAGTTGCACGGTATCGATGGCTGCTTCGCCGGTGCCCGAGGAGATCGCCGCAGCTCCGTCCTCGCGCACGGCCACGTTGATCGTGCCCTGCTCTTTCTGCGCGATCAGCGCATTGTAGTAGTCAATGACCTGCTTGGGATCGGCGTCGAGCAGCAGCCGCCCCCCCTCCAGGAGGATGGCCCGGTCGCACAGCACCTGCACGGCGGTGGGATCGTGCGACACGAACAACAGGCTGGTGCCTTGCTCGCGGAATGCCTTGATGCGGTCGAAGCACTTGTGCACGAAGTAGGCGTCACCCACCGACAAGGCTTCGTCGACGATCAGCAGGTCCGGCCGGAACGCGGTAGCCACACTGAACGCCACGCGCATCTGCATGCCGCTGGAATAGGTCCGCACGGGTGCGTCGAAGTACTCGCCAATCTCGGCGAACGCTTCGATGTCATCCATGGCATCGGCGATGGCCTGCTGCGGATGGCCCATCAACCCGGCGGCGTGGTAGACGTTCTGGCGCCCGGTCAGGTCGAGGTTGAAGCCCATGCCCAGTTCGAGGATCGCCGACACCTTGCCCGTCTGCGTCACGCTGCCCTTGCTGGGCTGGGAGGTGCCGGTGATCAGCTTGAGCAGGGTGCTCTTGCCGGCGCCGTTCTGCCCCACGATGCCCACGCTTTCGCCAGGGCCTACCGCGAAACTGATGTCGCGCAGCACCCAGTGCTGTTCCGCCGGTTTGACCGGCAGGCCGAACCAGGACATGAAACGCATCCACTCGCTGTTCCAGCGCGAGTAGCACTTGCCGACGCCGCGCACCTTCAACAGAGAATTCATAGGGCATCCACCATTTCAGCGCTGGACTTGCGGAACATCACCAATGCAACACCTGCCAGCAGGACCGTGGCCAGCACCAATCCAGCTAGCTGGCCCCACAGCGGGGGCTTGCCGTAGACAAGCACGTTCTGATAGCTGGTGACCAGCACATACAGCGGGTTGAACTTGAACCACGCCTGGTAGCGCGCGGGCAGCGCATTAAGGTTGTAGACCACGGGCGTGAGCCAGAACAGCGCGTTCAGCACGACGGGGATGACCTGACCGAGATCGCGCATGAAAACATTGATCACGCCCAGCAGGGTGCCCAGGCTCATCGCCAGGGCGAGGGTCATCAGCACCAGTACCGGAAGCCAGATCGCGTTCGCGTCCGGGAAGTGGCCCAGCACGGCGAAAACACCGAAGATGGCCGCGCACAGGAGCACGTTGTTCACCAGCATGGTGCCTGCCGCGATGACCGGCAGGCACAGCCGTGGAAACGCCATCTTCTTCATCAGATTGGCGTTGTCGATGAACAGCGTGAGGCACCGTTGGATGGTTTCAGCGAACAACGTCCAGAACAGCATGCCGGCCATCAGGTACAGCGCGTAGGCGTACTTGTTGTCCACGCCCGGCAGTTTCGCCGACAGGACCTCGGACAGGATCAGCGCGAAGATCAGCACCTGCGCCAGCGGGTGGATCACCATCCACAGCCCACCCAGCTTACTGCGGGTGAACCGTGCCCGAAGATCGTTCTTGATCGACGAGAGGATGAAGAATCGGTAGCTCCAGAGGGAGCGCAACACACTACTCATGGGATTCCTGCTCCAGACAGACCGCGCGCTTCCGGCGACGCCAGCACGGCCAAGGGGGGGGGGCTCTCCAGGTACGCCGCCAGCAACGCACCTGAGCGCTGCAGCGACATGCCATGTTCAATTTCCCGACGCGCCCGCCCGACCCGGTCGGCAACGTCGGCAGGGTGGTCAACCACCTGCTGCATCAACGTGGCCGCGAGCCGGACGTCCGGCTCGGCCCATACCTGGCCTTCGGCGTGCGGGTACTCGCCGGTCTTGACCGGCACCAGCGTGTAATCCACCAGCAGGCTGTTGCCTGCATTCATGAAATCCATGTTTCCCGACCAGCCGGTAGCGATGACCGGCTTGCCGAGTCGCATGCACTCGGCCATGCCCAGACCGAGCCCTTCGGCACGATGCAGGGAAACGTAAGCATCGCAGTGGCGCTGAAGCGCCTGCAGATGCCGGACATCGATCACGTCATCGCGCAGCAGGATGCGGGGGTCGGTGCCGGCGAGAGCCAGCAACTGGCGCAGGGCGTCCGGGTTTCGATGGCCGTTGCTGGACTTCAACATCAGCACGACGTCCTTGCGCTCCGGCGGAAACGCTGCGCGGAAAGCGCTGATGACGGCGCCGGGATTCTTGCGTGCCACTGCGGAATTGCAGTCGAAGGTGCACAGGAACACGAAAGCGCCGTCGGGCAGGCCGAAGTCGGCACGCACAAGGCCGCTGGGCTCGGCGTCCAGCAAGGGGAACGGGATCCGGGTGACAGGCTTGTCAGTAACTGCGCGGAAGGCATCGGCAACGAATTCCGTGGCCACGATGATCTCGTCCACGGCGGCCACCGCCTCACGCCAGGCATCGGGCACGCGCGGCAACTCCCAGAACCAGCAGGCCACCACTCGCTGTGGCCGCTCCACGTCCCCGCGGGCCGCCATCGCTTCGCTGAAGTGGTCCGGATTGACGAATACCAGCGTGGTGGCAAATGCGCCCACGCCGGGCTGCAAGTGCGACACCAGGCTCTGGTCTGCATTGGCGTGCGGGACAGCCACGCGCGAATCCTGCAGGGATACCGGGTAACCCACGCTCATCAGTGCCTGGCTGTAAGCGCGCGCGCTCACACCCAGCCCGAACTGGCCGCGCAGGTAACCCAACACGTTCACGCCCCGTTTCCACACCGGGGCGGGGGTAGGGGAGGACTGCGACGCCGTCGGGTCGGGCAGCGTCCAGGCCGGACCACGGGCAAAGCGCAATCCGTCGCAGAGGCGCTGGTTGCGACGCCGTGCCAGCCATTCGCGCAGCGCACGCGGCAGCAGCGAACGGTACAGCCGCGCCAGCAAAGGGACCGCAGGTCCACTCATTCGGGTACGCCTTCCCGGCGCGTCCACGGCAGCGATGGGAAATTGCACCTCAAGCAGCGAGTGCCTCTTCCAGGTCCACCTGCAGATCCCCCACATCCTCCACACCCACACTCAACCGCACCAGCGCATCACTGATGCCCAGCTGCTCCCGCCGCGCCACCGGGATCGACGCATGGGTCATCACCGCCGGGTGGTTCACCAGGCTTTCCACGCCACCCAGCGACTCGGCCAGGGTGAACAGCTCAGTCTTCTCGCAGAAGCGCTTGGCTGCGTCGAAGCCGCCCTTCAGTACGATCGAGACGATGCCGCCGTAGCCGTTCATCTGCTTGCCCGCCAGCGCATGCTGCGGGTGCGACGCCAGGCCCGGGTAGATCACCTTTTCCACCGCCGGGTGCTTTTCCAGCCACTGTGCCAGCGCCATCGCGTTGGCGCAGTGCGCCTTCATGCGCAGCGGCAGCGTCTTCAGGCCGCGCAGGGCTAGGAAGCTGTCGAACGGGCCCTGCACGCCACCAATGGAGTTCTGCAGGAACGCCATCTGCTCGGCCAACGGCGCATCATCACCGACCACTACCATGCCACCCACCATGTCCGAATGGCCATTGAGGTACTTGGTGGCCGAATGCAGCACCAGATCCGCACCCAGCAGCAAGGGACGCTGCAGCATCGGCGAGGCGAAGGTGTTGTCGACCACCACGATCAGGCCATGGCGCTTGGCGATGGCGGCGACCGCGGCGATGTCGACGATCTTCAGCATCGGGTTGGTCGGGGTCTCGATCCAGACCATCTTGGTCTTCGGGGTGATCGCCGCTTCGAAGGCAGCCAGATCGGTCAGGTCGACGAAGCTGAAATCCAGTGCGGCGGTGCGGCGGCGCACGCGCTCGAACAGGCGGAAGCTGCCGCCATAGATGTCGTCCATCGCCACCACGTGGCTGCCTGCATCCAGCAGTTCGATCACCGTCGAGCTGGCGGCCATGCCCGACGCGAAGGCGAAGCCACGGGTGCCGCCTTCCAGCGAGGCCACGCAACGCTCGTAGGCGAAGCGGGTCGGATTGTGCGTGCGCGAATACTCGAAGCCCTGGTGTTCGCCCGGGCTGGACTGTGCATAGGTCGAGGTGGCGTAGATCGGCGGCATCACCGCGCCGGTGCTCGGGTCGGGCGACTGGCCGCCATGGATGGCCAGGGTGGCCAGCGCCAGTGCGCGGTCCGGGGAAGAAGCTTTGGACATGTCGATTCCTGAATGGCGCCGATGACCGGCGCCGTCGAAGGAGCGGGAGTCTATCAGCGCGGCCTTAACGAGCTTTGACGCGGATAAACCGGGATTCAGCAGCGATCTGCGGCGATAAACGCCTTACTGAACGCGCCGACGCAGGTAATTCAGCAGATCGATGCGGGTGATCAGGCCGAGGAAGGCATTGCCATCCATCACGATGGCCACCTGGCCACGGTCGAACACCGGCAGCAGCGCCTCGATGGGCGACTTCACATCCAGGCGATCCAGCTTGCTGACCATGGCGGTGGCCACGGGGTCGCGGAAGCGTGCTTCATCGCCGTACACATGCAGCAGCACGTCGCTTTCATCGACGATGCCAACCAGTTGGTCGCCATCCATCACCGGCAGCTGCGACACGTCATACAGCTTCATGCGCTGGTAGGCGGTGGTCAGCAGGTCGTTCGGGCCGATCACGACGGTGTCGCGCTGGCCATAGGGGCGCAGGATCAGGTCGCGCAGGTCGCCGTGCTGCGGGCGCTCAAGGAAGCCGTTGTCCAGCATCCAGTAGTCGTTGTACATCTTCGACAGGTACTTGTTGCCGGTATCACAGACCAGCACCAGCACCTTCTTCGGCGTGGTCTGCGCCTTGCAGTACTTCAGCGCCGCCGCCAGCAGGGTGCCGGTGGAGGAACCGCCGAGGATGCCCTCCTTGGCCAGCAGCTCGCGCGCGGTATGGAAGCTCTCGGCGTCGGTGATGGCATAGGCCAGCTTCACCCGGCTGAAGTCGGAGATCGACGGCAGGAAGTCCTCGCCGATGCCTTCCACCAGCCAGCTGCCCGACTTGTCGTTGAGCACGCCGTCGTTGATGTATTCGGCCAGGATCGAGCCGACCGGATCGGCCAGCACCAGTTCGGTCTTCGGCGACAGCGTGGCGAACGCGCGCGACAGGCCGGTCATGGTGCCGGAGCTGCCGCAGCCGAACACGATGGCATCCAGATCGCCATCCATCTGCTCGAGGATCTCCGGGCCGGTGCCGAACTCATGCGCGGCCGGGTTGTCCGGGTTGCCGAACTGGTTGATGAAGTAGGCGCCCGGGGTCTGCTCGGCGATGGTCTTGGCCAGGTCCTGGTAGTACTCCGGGTGGCCCTTGGCCACGTCCGAGCGGGTCAGGCGCACTTCGGCACCCATCGCCTTCAGGTTGAAGATCTTCTCCCGGCTCATCTTGTCCGGAACCACCAGGATCAGCTTGTAGCCCTTCTGCTGCGCCACCAGTGCCAGGCCCAGGCCGGTATTGCCGGCGGTGCCTTCAACCAGGGTGGCGCCGGGCTTCAGGTCGCCGCGCTTTTCTGCCGCCTCGATCATCGACAGGCCGATGCGGTCCTTGATCGATCCGCCCGGGTTGGCGCTTTCGAGCTTCAGGTAGAGCTCGCAGACGCCAGCATCCAGGCGCTGGGCCTTGACGATCGGGGTCTGGCCGATGAGTTCGAGGACGGAAGAATGGATGGGCATTCGGGGAACTTCGGTTCGCGCCACGCAGGGCCGGACCGGTGATTATCCGACGGATGGCGACGAAAGTCAGGCCGGTTCGATGTCAAGGCGACACCCCGCCCAAAAAGGGATGCGGACGGCCCCGGATCGACGAGGAGACCGGTACCGCCCGCATCGGGGGACGTGCCTGCAGGGCCAAGGCACCACCGCGTGTGGTGCCTTGGCGCGACGCCTGCGTTCAGCGGCGCCGCGTTGCCAGGTCAGGAGTGCCTGGCGGGGCCATCGATGGCCGGGTCATGCCATTCCGGGCACGACCGGGGGGGCGTCAATGCGTGGGGGACGAGTTTGCGAGCGGTGTTTCGTACATTCGCAGAAGGCGTTGCTTGGCCAGCAGCTTCTCGCGCTTCATTCGACCCAGGGTGACATCATCGATCGGGAGTACACCCAACTCCGCATCCATGCACTTCTTGTTCAACTTGCGGTGCTGGTCATGGAGTGCCCGGAACTCCGGATCGCGCGCGCGACGGGCGTCGATCTCGCTCTGGGGCTGATCTTCAAACATGATGGACCTCCTTCGACAGATACACGAACGCCCCGGCCGCAAGGCACGGGGCGTTGTTCATGGAGGAGTGCCGGTCGATGCCCACATGGGTGCCCACAACAACGTGCGGCACTGGCCTGCGCACGTCGATCTGCTGCGGTTCGCGCCCTGCTTGCATCGGCCCGGCCCTCCCATCGTCCGGTCCGCGTTATTGCGTCCCGGACAATTGACCCTACGCTTGCTCTGGACGGGGTTCAAGCCCCTGCGGCAAAAAGACCGAACCCCGCCGAGGCGGGGTTCAGGCTGAATACTCAACACAACGAAAAACAAACAATATCAAGCAATTACGGGGCGATGACGACCTCGGCCGAGCGGGCCCGGGTGGACGCCGCCTTCTTGCCGGCAACCTGGATGCGGCTGCTGGCGACGCCGGCCGAGACCAGCGCATCGCGCAGTGCCTCGGCCCGCTTCTGGCCGACGCCATTGGCACTGTCGTAAGCCTCGATGCGGATCCTGCCCTTCTTGCCGATGTTCACGTATTCGGCCAGGGCCTTGGCCTGATTGCGGGCGCCACCGGACAGGCTGGAGGCCCCGGCAGCGAACGCGTCACCGGCGAAGGTGAAGACCTCGCCACGGCCATCGAACTTCGAACCCGGCAGCTTCTGCCCCGAGACCAGCTCGGCTTCCTCACGGGCCAGCTTGGCCGCGTTCTGCTGGGCCGAGCTGAGGCGCTGCTGCTGCTTGCCAGCCACGCTGGTCAGGGCGTTCTCGGCATCCTGGCGGGCCAGGGTCTCGGCCTCGGCCGCCTGCCGCAGGCGTTCGGCCTCTTCTGCCTGCATCTGCGCCTGCATGCGCAGCTGCTCGGCTTCCTGGCGGGCGCGGGCGGCATCGCGGCGGCTGGCCTCGATCAGCAGGTCGCTGCGGGTCCGTTCCAGGCGATCGACCTCGCGCGCGGCCAGCGCAGCCCGCACGGCGGTCTCGGCGATCTCGACCCGGCGCTCGGCCAGGTAGGTGGCCAGCTCCTGGTCACGGCGCTTGGCCTTCTCCAGGGTGGCGATGGCCTGCTGCGCCTGCATGCGCTCGAAAGCGCCCAGCTCGGCGGTGTCCGGATTGGCCTGGATCGCCATCAGGCGCTGGCTCAGCTGGCCCACCATCGGGTTGTCAGCGGCCAGGGCCAGCGTCGGCAGGGCCAGCAGTGTGGCCAGGGTCAGGCCGGAGATGGTCTTCATCGGCGGTCCTCCCCGGTCGACAACTGGCGTTGCAGCTGGTTGACCTCGTTGCGGCGCAGCTGCAGCTGCGCGGTCGCCGTGGCTTCCTCGCTGCGGGCACGGGCCAGATCGGCGTCCACGGTGGCGCGCAGGGCCAGGGCCGGTGCGTTCTTGCGCTCGCGACGGTCGCCCGCGGCACGCTGGGCCTGCTCCAGCCCCTGACGGGCCAGCCCGATCAGGTCCGGGGCGTACTGGTCGGCATCGGCCTGGGTGGCCTTGTCCACCGCCTGCCGGGCCTGCGCCAGTTCAAGCGCGCCGTCCTGCCCCCAGGCGGGGGCAGAGAGTGCGAATGCAAACGCCATCACATACAGGCTGTGGCGCATTCGTGCGAAGCTAAGTCGTTTCATTGGGGAGGCCGTACCGGTTGTCGGTTCGCGGCCATTGTCGTCAAGCGGGTACCGTGCTTGCAACGGGCGCCGGCAGTTTCGTTGGGGAAAATTCGCAATGGATATCGGCTACTTCCTGAAGCTGATGACCGAAAAGAACGCTTCGGACATGTTCTTGACCACCGGCGCGCCGGTCTACATCAAGATCGAGGGCAAGCTGTATCCGCTCGGCAATACCGGCCTGCCGCCGGGAATGGTGAAGAAGATCGCCTACTCGCTGATGGACGAGGGTCAGGTGCCCCAGTTCGAGCGCGAGCTGGAGCTCAACATGGCCATCGCCCTGGCCGACGCCGGGCGTTTCCGCGTCAACGTGTTCAAGCAGCGCGGTGAAGTGGGCATGGTCATCCGCGCCATCCGCAGCCGGATTCCGAGCATCGAAGAGCTCAACCTGCCGCAGGTGCTGAAGGACGTCATCATGACCCCGCGCGGGCTGGTGCTGGTGGTGGGGTCCACCGGCTCCGGCAAGTCCACCTCGCTGGCGTCGATGATCGATCACCGCAACAGCACCACCACCGGTCACATCCTCACCATCGAGGACCCGATCGAGTACCTGCACAAGCACAAGATGTCCATCGTCAACCAGCGCGAGGTCGGGCTCGATACCCATGCCTTCCACAATGCGCTGAAGAACGCGATGCGCGAAGCACCGGACGTGATCCTGATCGGCGAGATCCTGGATGCCGAAACGATGGAAGCGGCAATCGCCTTCGCCGAAACCGGTCACCTGTGCCTGGCCACCCTGCACTCCAACAACGCCGACCAGACCATCGAGCGCATCCTCAACTTCTTCCCGGAAAGCGCGCACAAGAACGTGCTGATGAACCTGGCCCTGAACCTGCGTGCGGTGATCAGCCAGCGCCTGGTGAAGAACAAGGAGGGGCGCCGCCTGCCGGCCACCGAAGTGCTGATCAACACGCCGATGATCCGCGACCTGCTGCGTCGCGGCCAGGTGCACGAGATCAAGGCGGCGATGGAGGCCTCGCTGGAAGAAGGCATGGAGAGCTTCGACCAGTGCCTGTTCCGCCTGGCCAAGAACGGCACCATCGATCAGGAAGAGGCACTGCGCGCGGCCGACTCGCGCGATGGTCTGGCGCTGAAGTTCCGCCTGTCCGAAGGCGGTAGCGGCGAGCATGATCCGTATGCGGACTTCTCGGCCGGCGCGCCGAGCATTACCCACGGGTTCTGACGGCGCGCCCGCTGGGCATGGCCCGGCGTAATCCTGAAGGGTTAAGGGGTGGTCTCATCCAATGAGACCCCTCGTGCGTAGGTTTCCTCAATGGAAACCATCCGCAAGTTGGCCATCCTTGCCGACGCCGCAAAATACGACGCCTCCTGCGC
Source organism: Stenotrophomonas sp. G106K1 (assembly GCF_037969685.1). Classification (NCBI taxonomy): domain Bacteria; kingdom Pseudomonadati; phylum Pseudomonadota; class Gammaproteobacteria; order Lysobacterales; family Lysobacteraceae; genus Stenotrophomonas; species Stenotrophomonas sp. G106K1. The sequence continues at coordinate 108,751 of NZ_JBBPFR010000007.1, forward strand.
CTCCAGCGGTGCGGGCAAGCGCGATTCGCGCGCCTCCGGCGGCATCGGCAGTACCGAAGGCATGGGCATCTGCCACAGCTACACGCCCGATGGCCTCTGCGTGTCGTTGCTGAAGATCCTGCTGACCAACTTCTGCGTCTACGACTGCGCTTACTGCGTAAACCGGGTGTCCAGCAATGTGCAGCGCGCGCGCTTCAGCGTGGACGAGGTGGTCACGCTCACCCTGGACTTCTACAAGCGCAATTACATCGAGGGCCTGTTCCTTTCCAGCGGCATCATCCGCAATGCGGATTACACGATGGAACGCATGGTGGAGGTGGCACGACGGCTGCGCGAAGAGCATCGGTACGCCGGCTACATCCACCTGAAGACCATCCCCGAGGCATCGCCAGAGCTTCTGGCCGCTGCGGGTCGTTACGCCGATCGCCTGTCGATCAACGTTGAACTGCCCACCGAGGCGGGCCTGGCTACGCTCGCCCCGGAAAAGACCAGCACATCAATCCGCGGCGCGATGGGTGAACTGCGCTGGCGCATCGAAGAAGCCAAGGAAGCCCGCAAGGCGCCGGCACTGATCGCGCCGGTTTCCAGCCACAACGCGCGCCCTCGCCCGCCCCGCTTCGCACCGGCCGGACAGAGCACACAGATGATCGTCGGCGCCGACGGTGCAAGTGACCAGCAGATCCTGACCAGTGCCGACAGCCTCTACGGCAACTACCGCATGCGCCGGGTGTACTACTCCGCCTTCAGCCCGATTCCCGATGCCAGCCGCCAGCTGCCGCTGCAACCGCCCCCGCTGCAGCGCGAACACCGGCTGTACCAGGCCGACTGGCTGCTGCGCTTCTACGGCTATGGTGTGGAGGAGATCACCGACACCACCCAGGGCGGCATGCTGGACCTGGACATCGATCCGAAGATGGCCTGGGCGATACGCCATCCGGAGCGCTTCCCGGTGGACCTCAACCTTGCACCGAAGGAGCTGCTGCTGCGGGTACCCGGGTTGGGCGTGCGCAACGTCAAGCGCGTGCTGATGGCTCGCCGTCACGGTCGCCTGCGGGTGGCCGACGTCGCCCGGCTGAAGGCACCGATGAGCAAGCTGCTGCCGTTCGTGCAACTGGCCGACCACCATCCCCGCAACGCATTGGATGATCCGGCAGCGCTGCGCGCGAAGCTGGCCCCACCACCCCGCCAGGGCTCGCTGTTCGATGCCGCGCCTGCTGCCTGAGATGCAACGCTGGTCTTTGCAGGTGGACCCGCCTTGGTCGCTGGATGCTTGGCGCAACGCAGCGCGGGAGGCATTGCTGCGCGGCGTGCGCCCTGAGCAGCTGGACTGGCTGGTGGATGCCGGGGCGTCCCTGCTGGATGCGCCGGCGGTGCAGCAGGCGCCGTTGCCCGACGGTGCCACCGCACCGAACGTGCCACGTGACTTCGTGGAACTGGCCGCGACCTGCCTGTGCCATCGCGATCCGCAGCGCCTGCCGCTGCTGTATCGCCTGCTGTGGCGCATCACCCACGGCGAACGCACGGTGCTCTCCAATCCGGCCGATGCCGATGTGCTGCGTTTGATGGCGCTGGCACAGGCGGTGCGCCGCGATACGCACAAGATGAAAGCCTTCGTGCGCTTCCGCGAGGTGCCCGGCGAGAGCGACGCGTTCATTGCCTGGTTCGAACCCGATCACAACATCGTCGACCGCGTCGCACCGTTCTTCGCCCGCCGTTTCGCCGGCATGCGCTGGGCGATCCTGACGCCCACGCGCAGCGTGCAATGGGATGGCAGCGCGTTATGGTTCGGCGATGGCGGTACCCGCCAGGATGCGCCCGCCGAAGATGCACGCGAAACGCTGTGGCAGACCTATTACGCCAGCATCTTCAATCCGGCGCGCCTCAACACGCGGATGATGCAGCAGGAAATGCCCACCCGGTACTGGAAGCATCTTCCCGAAGCACAGCTGTTGCCTGGCCTTGTGCGCGATGCAGCCAGCCGCGTGCAGGAGATGCACGATCGGCCGGCGCAGGCACCGCAACGACGTATTCCAGCGCGGCAGAACGATGCAGCCGATGCTATTGCAGACGATGGCAGCCTGCAGGCGCTGCGCCAACAAGCGGCCGTCTGCCGGCAGTGTCCATTGTGGGAAGCGTCCACCCAGACCGTGTTCGGCGAAGGTCGTGCCGACGCACGCATCATGCTGGTGGGCGAACAGCCCGGTGATGTCGAGGATCTGAGTGGTCGCCCCTTCGCCGGGCCGGCCGGCAAGCTGCTGGACCGCGCACTGCAGGAACTGGGCATCGAACGCAGCACGCTGTACCTGACCAACGCGGTGAAGCACTTCCACCACGAACGGCGCGGCAAGCTTCGCCTGCACAAGCGCCCGGAGAGCCGTCATGTACACGCCTGCCGGCCGTGGCTGCAGGGCGAGATCGCACGGGTGAAACCGAAGATGATCGTCTGCCTGGGTGCCACGGCAGCGACCGCGTTGTTCGGCAGCAGCTTCAACCTGATGCGCGACCGTGGCCGCTGGCTCATGCTGGAGGATGGCACCCGGGGTTACGCCACCGTGCATCCAGCCTGGGTACTGCGGCAGAAGAATGAGACGCGACGCGAGGACGCCTACCGGCTGTTCCGCGATGACCTGCGGCAACTGCTGGCAGCCGATTCCGCGCCCGCCGGAGACCGGTAGCGCCGGGCCATGCCCGGCGAGCACAGCAGCACGTCAGGCGGCATCGATCTGGTTTTCGGGGCGTGCAGCGATGAAGGAGTCCAGCTGCTGACAGGCCGCTTCAATGCGGCGCAGTGTGGGGTATGCCGCCAGATCCAGACCAAACCGATGCGCGTTGTACAGCTGCGGCAACAGGCAGATGTCGGCCAGACCCGGGCGGTCGCCGTGGCAGAACGTGCCTGTCTCCGCGCTGGCGGCCAGCATCGCCTCCATCGCCGCGAAGCCCTCGGCCATCCAGTGCAGCGTCCATTGCGTGCGCGCATCAGCGGGCAACTGCAGTTCGCGCTCCAGGTACTGCATCACCCGCAGGTTGTTGATCGGGTGGATGTTGCAGGCCACCAGTTGCGCCAGCGCCCGCACCCGTGCGCGGCCAGCGGCATCGGCCGGCAGCAGCGGCACCTGCGGGAAGCGCTCTTCCAGATACTCCAGGATCGCCAGCGACTGGGTCAGCACGTGACCGTCATGCAGCAGCGTGGGCACCAGCTGCTGCGGGTTGAGCCCGCGGTAGGCGTCATGGTGCTGCTCACCGCCCTCGCGCACCAGGTGCACCGGTCGTGCTTCGAAGGCCAGGCCTTTCAATGCCAGGCCGATGCGCACGCGGTAGGCGGCGCTGGATCGCCAGTAGGTGTACAGCACGATGCCGTCGTCGACCGTAATCTCCATCGCCGCCTCCATGCTCAGGGCTTGGTCGCCTGTTCGATGCGCTGCTCGATCGCACCGAAGATGCTGTTGCCGGCGGCATCCAGCATCTCGATGCGCACCACGTCGCCGAAGGACATGAACGGCGTGCTCGGCTTGCCGTCACGCAGGGTTTCCACCACGCGCTGTTCGGCGAAGCAGGAAGCGCCCTTGCTGGTGTCTTCGTTGGCGATGGTGCCAGAGCCAACGATGGTGCCGGCGCTGAGCGGGCGCGTCTTCGCCGCGTGTGCAACCAGTTGAGCGAAGTTGAACTGCATGTCGACACCGGCTTCCGGCGCGCCGAACCACTTGTCGTTGATATGGGTCAGCAGCGGCAGGTGCACCTTGCTGTCCTGCCAGGCAGCGCCGAGCTCATCGGGGGTGACGAACACCGGCGACAACGCCGAGCGCGGCTTGGACTGCAGGAAACCGAAGCCCTTGGCCAGCTCGCCCGGGATCAGGTTGCGCAGCGAGACGTCGTTGACCAGGCCGATCAGCTGGATGTGGCCGGCGGCCTGCTCCGGGCTGGCCGCCATCGGCACGTCGTCGGTGATCACCACGATCTCTGCTTCCAGGTCGATGCCGTAGTCCTCGCTGACCACCTTGACCGCGTCGCGGGGGCCGTAGAAGCCGGCACTGGTGGCCTGGTACATCAGCGGATCGCTGTAGAAGCTCTCCGGCACCTCGGCGCCGCGGGCGCGACGGACGCGCTCGACGTGCGGCAGGTAGGCGCTGCCATCAACGAATTCATAGGCGCGCGGCATCGGCGCGGCCAGGGCCTGCGGGTCCAGGTCGAACACGCCATCGGCGTCGCCGGCATTGAGCGAGTCATACAGGGCATTCAGGCGCGGAGCCAGATGACTCCAGTCCTCCAGGGCCAACTGCAGGGTGGCGGCGATGCCGGTGGCGCGCACGCCGTGGCGCAGGTCACGCGAGACGACGATCAGGGTGCCGTCGCGGCCGCCTTCCTTCAAGGAACCAAGCTTCATGGTGGGTGTCCGGAGTCGTGGGCAAACAAGTTTCAAGTGTAATCAAATATGCGGCGCAGCCAAGCTGCAGCGCGGCATCGCCTCACCCTACCGTAGTGGGGGTTAGGCAGGGCTGCGCCCTGCACCTGGAGAAGCTTTCAAGCCACGGCCGGAGCAACAGCAACAGCCGGCGCTGGGTTTTCTGTGGGTTGGGCGGGGCGGTGTGGGCCTGCAGGACACGCCGTGAACCCATCCATGAAGTGACCCTCGACAGTTTTCCGGTGACGGCTGGTAGATCCACGCCATGCGTGGATGGATCTCCATCGAAATCGAATATTTCGACAATTGAACGAAGAACATCCACGCATGGCGTGGATCTACGTGTCGACCAAGGTCGACACCCACCCAGAGCAGGCCATGCAATTCCGACAGATCGCGGAAATCTGTCGAAGGCGGGGTGGGTCCGGTTGCGGGGGTGTCCGCGGCATGGATGCCGCGGCCAAGCCTTATCTGATCGGAATCTGGCAGCGTAAGGGTCGAGAGCCGGCGTGGGCCGCCGTACAAGCCTGGATCTGAGCGATCGCCATGTAGCTTGGCGCCCACGCCGGAATCTCCCTTGATCCGCCCGAACAGTTGCTGGAGCGAGCACTCGAAGCGATAAGACTGGGCAAGCGGGGGAGCTCTCGACCTTTCCAGACTAGCGGAGTGGAGCGATGAACGGGATCGGGATTGATGTAAGCAAGCGCCAATTGGATGTCAGCACGACGGACGGGGAAACCCTTCAGGTCAACAATGCCCCTTCCGGCTTTGCTGAATTGGACCTCTGGCTGCAGCAGCATCCGGCCGGCCAGATCGTGTTGGAGGCCACCGGCGGCTACGAACAGCCCGTGCTGGACTTCCTGCACAAGACTGGTTATCCGGTGGTCCGTGCCAATGCCCTGCGGGCGCGAAAACTGGCCCAGGGCTTGGGCCAGATGGCAAAGACCGACCGCTTGGATGCCTATGCCTTGGCGAAGATGGCCGCGCTGGTGAAGCTGCATTCCTATCAGCCACTGGAGCCTTGGCAGCAGGAAATGCGTGAGTTCGTGCGGGCACGTCGACAGGCGATGCACGCGCTGACCGTCGCGCGGCAGCAGCAGGAAATGGTGGCCAGTCGTGAAGTGCGCCGGCTGCTTCAGGCCAACATCAGCTGCTTGCAGAGGCTGGTGGAACGCTTGGGAAAGCGGATCGCCGAACAGGTTGCCGAGCAGCCTCAGCTGGCCGTCATGAAGTCGATGAAGGGTGTAGGTCCGGCGCTGCAGGCTGTGCTGGCCAGCTACCTGCCGGAACTGGGCAAGATCAGCGGAAAAGCCATCGCCAGCCTGGTCGGTGTGGCCCCGATGTCCCATGACAGCGGGACGGTGCGCGGCAAACGAAGTATCCACGGTGGTAGAGCCGAGATCCGCCAGGTCCTCTACATGGCCAGCATGTCGGCGCTGCAGCACGAACCTCGATTGCGGGACTTTTATCCCTCGCTGCGGGCGCGCGGCAAGGAGGCCAAAGTGGCCATCGTGGCAGTGATGCGCAAGATGCTGGTGATCCTCAACGCCCGAGTACGTGACGCCCAAAGCGGACCGACCCCCGCCTGACCTCAGTGCGTGCGTACATCCAGAGGCTGCCGGCCGGCGGCCGGCACTACCGTGCCCGTCTGCAGGAAGGGCCGAAGCTCCTCCTGCAAACACAGTTGCTACAGGGACGTACTTGCGGCGTCCCCGCACTCCGACACCGCCCCACCATCCCACGGATAGCCCGCTCTTGCTGTTGCTTCGGCCGTTGCCGTTGCTTGAAGGCCTCTGCGGGTGCCGGGCGCCGCCCGGCCGACTTCCGCCACTTGCGGTGGCAAGCCCTGCCCACTAGCCTTCGGCGGTCGTTCACCACCCAAGGACCGCCCGTGAAACACCGTCATCTCCTGCTGGCCGCGGCAATCGCCGCCGCTACGCTGGCCCTGGCAGCCTGCAAGAAGGAACCTGCCCCAGGCACCGACACCGCCGGCAGCAGCGCACCGGCCGGCGAAACCGCCGACCAGTTCGTGGCCCGCATCAATGCCGAATTCAAGGCGGCCTACCCGGAGATGACCTCGGCCCAGTGGCTGTCCTCCACCTACATCAACAGCGATTCAGAGCGCATCGCGGCCAAGGCCAACGAGCGTTCGCTGACCCAGCTCAACAGCTGGATCGAGCAGGCCGGCAAGTTCGATGGCAAGCCGATGAGCGAGGATAGCAAGCGCGCGATCCACCTGCTGAAGCTGATGTCGTCGATGCCGGCACCGCGCGACCCGGCCAAGCTGGCCGAGCTGACCCAGATCGCCACCCGCATGGAAGGCAGCTATGGCGCAGGCAAGTACTGCACCGACGCCAACGATCCGAACTCCTGCCGCCAGCTGGGCGAACTGGAGCAGGTGCTGGCGCGCAGCCGCGACTATGACCAGCAGCTCGATGCCTGGCAGGGCTGGCACAGCACCACCAAGAGCATGCGCGGTGATTACCAGAAGTTCGTCGGCCTGGTGAACGAAGGTGCCAAGGGCATGGGCTTCACCGATGCCGGGCAGATGTGGCGCAGTGGCTATGACATGCCGCCGGAGCAGATCGGCCCGGAAACCGATCGCCTGTGGGAACAGGTCAAGCCGATGTATGAGCAGCTGCACTGCTATGCGCGCGGCAAGCTGGACAAGACCTATGGCAAGGACAAGGCCGAGGTGGGCAACGGCCTGATCGCCGCGCACTTGATGGGCAACATGTGGCAGCAGGACTGGTCCAACCTGTGGGACCAGCTGGAACCGTACCCGGGCGCCGGCAGCCTGGACATCACCGCGGCGCTGGAAAAGCAGTACCAGACCAACCTGAGCGCGGCGCTGGCCAAGGCCGGCAAGGATGCCAACGTGGCCGCGCAGTACAAGGCGCAGCGCGAAGCCGAATTGCGCACCGCCAAGCAGATGACCGAGCGTGCGCAGGACTTCTACGTGTCGCTGGGCATGCCGTCGTTGCCGCAGTCGTACTGGGACAAGACCCAGTTCATCAAGCCCGATGACCGCGACGTGGTCTGCCACGCCAGTGCCTGGGACATGAACATGGAAGGCGACGTGCGCACCAAGATGTGCATCAAGCCCAACGAAGAAAACTTCACCACCATCTACCACGAGCTGGGCCACATCTATTACGACCTGGCCTACAACCCGCTGCCGCCGCTGTTCCAGGGCGGTGCCAACGATGGCTTCCATGAAGCGATCGGCGACACCATCGTGCTGGCGATGACGCCGAAGTACCTCAGTTCGATCGGGCTGGTCGACGCGCCGACCGAGAGCCGCGAGGCGGTCATCAACAACCAGATGCGCATGGCGCTGTCGGGCGTGTCGTTCCTGCCGTTCGGCCTGATGATCGACCGCTGGCGCTGGGGCGTGTTCGATGGTTCGATCACCGCGGACAACTACAACAAGGCCTGGTGGGACCTGAAGGCCAAGTACCAGGGCGTGGCACCGGCCACCACCCGTGGTGAAGAGTTCTTCGATCCGGGCGCGAAGTACCACGTGCCGGGCAACACTCCGTACACCCGCTACTTCCTGGCGCGCATCCTGCAGTTCCAGTTCTACAAGGGCCTGTGCGATGCCTCCGGCTTCAAGGGCCCGCTGCACGAGTGCACCTTCTACGGCAACAAGGAAGCCGGCCAGAAGTACTGGGCGATGCTGAGCAAGGGCGCCAGCCAGCCGTGGCAGGCCACGCTGAAGGAACTGACCGGCTCGGACAAGCTCGATGCCGGCCCGATGATCGAGTACTTCAGCCCGGTCAACGCCTGGTTGAAGCAGCAGAACGAAGGCCAGATGTGCGGTTGGCAGGCCAGCGCGGCACCGGCAGCGGCGGCGAAATGAAAGAAGGGGCGGGTCCGCGAGGATCCGCCCCTTTCCAGATCTTGTAGAGCCGAGCCATGCTCGGCTGCTTTTCCACCGTGCTGCGCACGGTAAGCCGAGCATGGCTCGGCTCTACAGATTCGGCGCGATCAGTTGCTCTTCTTCGCCGCCAGCTGTGCGGCCAGCGCGGCCTTGAATTCCTCGAAGGTCTGCCCCTTCTCGTTGGCTTCGGCCTGTGCCGCATCGCGCAGCGCATCCGAATAGACCAGGCGCACCGGCGTGCCCTGCCGTTCGTGCAGTTCACCGGCCTGCATGATCAGCGCCAGCACCTGTGCCGCGCTTTCGCTCTGGCCGGCGATGCGGCCATCCATGCCCAGCACCCATTCGCCATCGCGACGGACGACGCCGGCCAGCAGCGTGCGCTGGGTGTCGCGCAGTTCGGCGTGCGGCTCGACGGGCGAGGCGGTGGCGGCGGCCTTGTTGGCAGCCTGCTGTTCCTGGCGACGGCGCTGGTCGCGGCGGGATTTGGAAGAGGTAGACATCGGTGGGGCTTGCATTGCGGGGGCGCAAGGATAACCCACGCCCCCTGCATGCTGGTTCACACCGGCACGGTATCGGCTCAGTCCAGCACCCGCCCCTGCCGCCAGTAGCCCATGAAGGTGATCGCGCGGCGATCCAGGCCGCAGTCCTTCAGCAGATACCGGCGGATCGCCATCACCGCGCCGGCCTCACCCGCCACCCAGGCATACATCGCGCCGTCCGCGCTGGCATCAGCCTGCTCCCACAGGATCTGCGCGTCGACGTCGATCTCGTCCAGTTCGGCGGCCTCGGCCGCAGCCGAGGCCGCCGCCAGCCGCGCCTGCACGGCCTGCAGCAACCGCTGCCCATGGGCCTGTTGCCCGCGTGGCAACCACACCAGTTCGGCCGTGGCCGGTGCCTTCAATGGCACCGCATCACCCGCCTGGGCGATCTCCAGCAGGGCCAGCGTGCGCGGCGGATCGGCCAGCCCGGCCAGTTCCTCAAGGATGCCGGCCACCGCCGGCAATGCGGTCTCATCGGCCACCAGCAGCACCTGCCCCCCCCCGGCTGGCGGCTTCCATTCCCAGCCTTCGCTGCTGTCCGCGCAGTCAGCGTCGGGGGCCAGCAGCAGCACGCGATCGCCCGGCCGTGCGTGCGTGGCCCAGCGCGAGGCCGGTCCGGTCTCGCCATGCAGCACGAAGTCGACGTCGACCTCGCAGTCGCCGGCGCGCAGCTGGCGGAGGGTAAAGGTGCGCATCGGCGGCCGCGCGTCATCGGGCAGTGCCCGGTAACGGGCGTACCAGTCGTCGCCGCGGGGCACGTCCGGGGCGTCCTGGCCGGGCAAGGGGAAAAACACCTTGATGCGTTGGTCCGGGCCTTCGGTCTTCATGCGCGCTACGTCGGCGCCGGTGAACACCATGCGGTCCAGGGAAGGAGAAAGAACGCGGCGCTCTTTCAACGCCACCTCGAACAGGCGGTAGGTCTGCTGCGCAGCCATGCGGGTACCTCATACGACGACATCGGGATGGCTGGCTGTCGTGCACCCACGAACCGGCTCGCTGGAAACCCCAGCCTAACCCCTGCACGCAGCGCCGCAAGGCCGCCGCTCGTACTCGCGCGCCCTACCCCTGCGCGACGCTCAATGCGCCGTGCCGGCTGCCTCTGATGCGCGCTCGCGCTGATGCTCCCAATACCAGAACACGAAGCCGGCCGCGAAGAAGGCCGCCTGTCCCAGTGCCAGATGCAGCGGGCTGTCGTGCAGCAGTGGCGATACCACGCCGGCCACCACGGTGCTGATCATCAGCTGCACGAAGGCCTGCAGCGACGAGGCCAGGCCGCGCTGCTGCGGATACATGTCCAGCACCGCCAGCGCCAGGATCGGGAAGATCAGCGCCATGCCCATGCCGCCGAGGAAGATCGGCATCACCGCCCACGGCAGCGCGAACTGCGGCGCCAGGCTGACGTAGCCGATGTTCAACACGGCAGAGACCGCACACAAGGTGAAGCCGAGGGCCACCTGCCGCGTCGGCGTGCTGTGCCCGGCCATGCGCCCGGACAGGAACGAACCGGTGGTCATGCCGCCGATGGTGGGAATGAACAGCCAGGCAAAGCCGCCTTCACCCAGATGCAGGTGCTGCATCACGATGGCCGGCGCCGAGGAGATGTACAGGAAGATGCCGCCGAAGCCGATGCTGCCGGCCAGCGCCAGGCGCAGGAAACGCGGGTTGAAACCGATGCGCACGTAGTCGCGCATCAACGTGCGTGGCGACAGTGCGACCCGTGCCTGCGCCGGATGGGTTTCCGGCAGGAAGCGCGCGGTGGCCGCCAGCAGCACCAGCGCGAATACCACCAGGAACCAGAAGATCAGCGGCCAGCCGGCACCGCTGAGCAGGATCCAGCCGCCGATGATCGGCGCGATGGCCGGGGCGATACCGAACAGCATCGACACCTGGCTCATCAGCCGCTGCGCGTCGTGGCCGTGGTACAGATCGCGGATCACCGCGCGGCCGACGATCATGCCGACACCGGCAGACAGGCCCTGCAGTGCGCGGAACGCCAGCAGCGTGGTCAGGTCGGTGGACAACGCGCAGCCCACCGAGGCGCCGACGAAGATCACCAGGCCGCCGAGGATCACCCGCTTGCGTCCCCACGCATCGGACAGCGGGCCGTGGGCCAGGCTCATCAGGCCGTAGAACAGCAGGTAGACGCTGATGGTCTGCTGCACCGCCACCTCGTCCACCGCCAGGCGCTGGGCCAGCTGCGGAAACGCAGGAAAGATGGTGTCGATCGAGAACGGACCGAACATGGCCAGGCCGGCGAGCAACAGGGCCATGCGGCGGGTGGAAGGAGCAACAGCGGCGGTCATCGGGCAAGCGTCCGGCAGGGCCATGCGTGACACGCACGGCGGGCGCCGATCCCCTGCAGCAGGGACGGCGCCAGATGAATACGAGAATCCGGCCATCATAGGTGGGGAATGCGTGCGACGCCATGCACGGGTGCACAGAACGCACGCCCGGGCCATCGGCCATTCAGGCCTGTGAGGTCGCTCCGGGCCACCGTCGGGCACTGGCAAGAGGCTATAATCGGCGGGCAACACGGTGGGAGAAGCAGGTCACCGCTGCCGAAGGCGCAACGCCCGTAATCGCTCAGGCCCGATACCACCCGTAACAGAACTCTGGAGAGACCGGTTCGATCCGGCGCCGAAGGGGCACGAAGCTGCGGTTTTCCGCGCTTTTAAACTCTCAGGCAAAAGGACAGAGGGGCGCCCGCAGACCGCCGACCGGCGGCTTGTGCCCGTGCGTGTGCCCTTTCCTGACGGATCCTTCGCCATGTCCCAGAACACCCCTTCCCTGCGTGAGCTCGAGCACCATTCGGCGTTCGTCGAGCGCCACATCGGCCCCAACGATGCCGAGATCGCGCAGATGCTCGGCGTCATCGGCCACGCATCGCTGGATGCGATGACCGATGCCATCGTCCCGGCCAAGATCAAGTCGCCGGCGCCGCTGGCGTTGCCGGAGTCGATCACCGAAGTGCAGGCGCTGGCGAAGATCCGCGCGATCGCCGACAAGAACACCGTGCTGCGCAGCTTCATCGGCCAGGGCTATTACGGCACCCACACGCCGAACGTGATCCTGCGCAACATCCTGGAAAACCCGGCGTGGTACACCGCCTATACCCCGTACCAGGCGGAAATCTCGCAGGGCCGCATGGAAGCGCTGATCAACTTCCAGACCCTGTGCGCCGACCTGACCGGCATGGAAATCGCCAACGCCTCGCTGCTGGATGAAGCCACCGCCGCCGCTGAAGCGATGACCCTGGCCAAGCGCTCGGCCAAGTCGAAGTCGGACACCTTCTTCGTGCACGATGCCGTGCATCCGCAGACGCTGGAACTGCTGCGCACCCGCGCCGAGCCCATGGGCATCGTGCTGCGCGTGGGCACCCCGGCCGAAGCACTGGAAGCGGAAGCCTTCGGCCTGCTGCTGCAGTACCCGGACACCTTCGGCCTGGTCGGCGACTACAAGGCGCTGGTCGATGCCGTGCACGCGCGCGGCGGCCTGGTGGCCGTGGCCACCGACCTGCTGGCCCTGACCCTGCTGGCCGCCCCTGGCGAATGGGGTGCGGACATCGTGGTCGGCAACAGCCAGCGTTTCGGCGTGCCGTTCGGTTTCGGTGGCCCGCACGCGGCGTTCATGGCCTGCCGTGACGCCTACAAGCGTTCGATGCCGGGCCGCCTGATCGGTGTCTCGATCGACGCGCAGGGCAACCCGGCCTACCGCCTGACCCTGCAGACCCGCGAACAGCACATCCGCCGCGAGAAGGCCACCTCCAACATCTGCACCGCACAGGTGCTGCTGGCGGTGATGGCCTCGATGTACGCCGTCTACCACGGTCCGGAAGGCCTGACCCGCATCGCCCGCCGCACCCATCGCCTGGCCGCCATCCTTGCCAGCGCGCTGCGTACCGCCGGTGTGCAGGTTGGTACCAACTTCTTCGACACCCTGCACGTCACCGGTGTCGACGCCGACGCGATCCATGCCAAGGCCCGTGCTGCCGGCTACAACCTGCGTGCGATCGACAGCAGTTCGGTCGGCATCAGCCTGGACGAGACCACTACCCGCGCCGACATCGTCGCCGTGGGCGCGCTGTTCGGCGTCACCGTTGATGTGGACGCGCTCGATGCCAGCACCGCCGACGCGCTGCCGGCCGGCCTGCTGCGCCAGTCCGCGTTCCTGACCCACCCGGTGTTCAACACCCACCACAGCGAGCACGAGCTGCTGCGCTACCTGCGTTCGCTGGCCGACAAGGACCTGGCGATGGACCGCACGATGATCCCGCTGGGCTCGTGCACCATGAAGCTCAACGCCACCGCCGAAATGATTCCGGTGACCTGGCCGGAGTTCTCGCAGATCCACCCGCTGGTGCCGGCCGAGCAGGCGCTGGGCTACAAGGAACTGATCGATTCGCTGGAAGCGATGCTGGTCGAGTGCACCGGCTACGATGCCGTCAGCCTGCAGCCGAACTCCGGCGCGCAGGGCGAGTACGCCGGCCTGCTGGCGATCCGCGCCTACCACCGCTCGCGCGGCGAAGATCACCGTGACATCTGTCTGATTCCGGATTCGGCGCACGGCACCAATCCGGCCTCGGCACAGATGTGCGGCATGAAGGTCGTGGTCACCAAGACCGATGCCAACGGCAACGTCGACGTCGAGGACATCCGCCTCAACGCCGAGAAGTACAGCGACCGCCTGGCCGCGATCATGATGACCTACCCGTCCACGCACGGCGTGTTCGAGGAAGAGGTGGTGGAGATCTGCGAGATCATCCACAAGCACGGCGGCCAGGTGTACACCGACGGTGCCAACATGAACGCCCTGGTCGGCGTGGCCAAGCCGGGCAAGTGGGGTTCGGACGTTTCGCACCTGAACCTGCACAAGACCTTCTGCATCCCGCACGGCGGCGGCGGCCCGGGTGTTGGCCCATGCGCGGTCAAGTCGCACCTTGCCCCGTTCCTGCCGGGCAAGCTGGGTGACAACGGTCCGGTCGGCATGGTCAGCGCCGCCAGCTTCGGCAGCGCCTCGATCCTGCCGATCAGCTGGATGTACATCGCGATGATGGGCACCGAAGGCCTGCGCAAGGCCACCCAGGTCGCCCAGCTCAACGCCAACTACATCGCCAAGCGCCTGGCCCCGCACTTCAAGACCCTGTACACCGGCCGCAACGGCCTGGTCGCGCACGAATGCATCCTGGACGTGCGTCCGCTGGAGAAGACCAGCGGCATCGGTGCTGAAGACGTGGCCAAGCGCCTGATCGACTTCGGCTTCCATGCCCCGACCCTGAGCTTCCCGGTGGCCGGCACGCTGATGGTCGAGCCGACCGAAAGCGAATCGCTGCACGAGCTGGACCGCTTCATCGACGCGATGATCCAGATCCGCGAAGAGATCACCGCGATCGAAGACGGCCGCCTGGACCGCGAGGACAACCCGCTGAAGAACGCCCCGCACACCGCCACGGCAGTGACCGCCAGCGAATGGACCCACGCCTACCCGCGGGAGCTGGCCGCCTTCCCGCTGCCCAGCCTGAAGCTGCAGAAGTACTGGCCGCCGGTGGCACGCGTGGACAACGTGTACGGCGACAAGAACGTAATGTGCGCCTGCATCCCGGTCGATGCCTACAAGGACGATGAAGTCGAGGCGTAAGCCTTTGCGGCATCGGTAAAAGAACGGCCCGCGCAAGCGGGCCGTTTTCATGAGGGCGTGTGGACCAAGGTCCACACCCACAACACATCCGATCATGGATCCGGCATCTGCCCCAGGCTCAACTGCCACGACACGCCGAAGCGGTCCTGCACCCAGCCGTAGCGGCTGCTGAAATCCTGCTCGCCCACCGGCATCAGCCAGTGCCCGCCGTCACCCAGCACGCGCGCGGCACGTTCGAACGATTCGGCACCCGCACATTCCACGAACAGCGACATCGAGGGCGTGAACGTGAAGTCGTGCACATCCAGACTGTCGAAGCACAGGTAGTGGGTGCCGCCGAGCAGGAAAATGGCCTGGCGGACCTGGCCGGGCACGCCCGCGCCCGCCCCGTCAGGGTGGCGCTGCAGGGCCAGCAGGCGGAATTCGGCGAAGGCTTCGGCGTACAGGGCCAGCGCGGCTTCGGCCTGGCCGGTGAACATCAGGAAGGGGCGGCTGCGCAGCATGCGGTGCTCCCGTTCGTCGGGCCGGTGCGGCCCACGCGATCAGCATCGCACGCGGGATGTATGCCTTCTGTAGAGCCGAGCCCATGCTCGGCTGACGTCTGCCCGAACAGCAGCCGACCGTAGGGTCGGCTGTACAGAATCAGGCCTCGCGCATGCGCCGGGCAATGGCGCTGCTGGCCGCGATGGTCGCCGTCAGCGCCACCATCGACAGGAACTGCAGGCGCGTATGCGCTTCACTCAGCAGCAGGCCGAAGATCAGCGCCAGGATCGCCAGCGCACAGACGGTCAGCCACGGGAAGCCCGCCATGCGGAACGGCAGGCGCGTGCCCAGGCGGTCGGCGCGACGGCGCAGCACCAGCTGCGAGACCAGCGACAACGTCCACACCAGCAGGCAGGTGGAACCGACGATGTTCAGCAGCACCGGCAACACTTTGTCCGGGAACAGCAGTTCCATGATGGTGGCAGCAAAGCCGAACAGGACGCTGGCCAGCACCGCGATCACCGGCACCTGGCGCGGGTCGGTCCAGCCCAGCACGGCCGGTGCTTCGCGGCGTTGCGCCAGCGAATACATCATGCGCGAGGCGCCGTAGAGATTGGCATTGAGCGCCGACAGCAGGGCGATCACCGCGATCAGGGTGATGGCCGTGGCCGCACCCGGAATATTGGCGACATCGAGAACCGCGGCGAACGGCGATTTCAACGCTTCGCTGGTCCACGGCACCACGGCGATGATCACGCTCAGCGAACCGATGTAGAACACCAGGATGCGCCAGGCCACGGTGCGGATGGCACGGGCGATGCTGCGCTCGGGGTCTTCGGTTTCCGCCGCCGCGACGGCCACGATCTCGGTGCCGCCGAAGGCGAACACCACCACCAGCAGTGCCGCACCGATACCGGCCAGGCCCTTGGGTGCGAAGCCACCGTGCTCGGTGAAGTTGCTCAGTCCCGGCGAGGCCACCTGCGGCAGCCAGCCCATCAGCAGTGCCACGCCAACGGCGATGAAGGCCAGGATCGCCGCCACCTTGAGGATGGCGAACCAGAACTCGAATTCGCCGAAGTTCTTCACCCCGAGCAGGTTGATCGCGGTGAAGAACAGCATGAAGGCCAGTGCTGCCATCGGTACCGGCACCACCGGCCAGACCGTGGCCAGCAACCCGGCCGCGCCCACCGCCTCGGCGGCGATGACGATGACCAGCTGCACCCACCACAGCCAGCCCACGGTGGCGCCCGCGGTGGCGCCCATGGCGTCGGCTGCATACACCGAGAACGCGCCGCTGGTCGGCTTGGCGGCGGCCATTTCGCCCAGCGCGTTCATCACGATGATCACCAGCGCGCCGGCCACCAGGTAGGACACCAGCACTGCCGGGCCGGCCGCCTGCACGCCCACGCCGGAGCCGAGGAACAGGCCGGCGCCGATGGCGCTGCCCAGCCCCATCATGATCAGCTGGCGTGGCTTGAGCGAATGGCCGAGGCGGGAGGGCGAAGCGGTCTGATCGGGAGTGGCGGGCATCGGCAGGGCTGGCGGCGGCGACAAGGGCGACACCTTACCGTGTCCTGCCGCCGCGGGGATAGGCACAGCGCAGCAGGGAACTCAGGCCGGTACCGGCTCGCCGACATTGCCACCAATACGGGCGCGGTAGGCGCGCGGCGAGAAACCGGTTTCAGCCTTGAACTTGCGGGTGAACGCGCTCTGGTCGCTGAAACCGCAGGCCTGGCCGATGCAGGCGATGCTCTCGTTGCCATGCAGCAGGTGCATGGCCATCTGGATCCGCAACCGGGTCAGCACCTGCTGCGGCGTCATCTGGAACACCTTGCGGAAGCTGCGCTCCAGCTTGGACAACGAGAATCCGGTGATGTCCAGCAGGGTCTGCATGCGCACATTCTCGGCGTAGTGCGTATTGAGGTGGGCCAGGGCCAGCCGCAGCTGCTCGTACTGGGTACCCAGGCTGTCCTTCTGGCCGAGGTCGCGGGAGATGCCGATCAGCCCTTCGACCTGCCCGTCGACCACCAGCGGGCGCTTGCAGGTCAGGCACCAGCCCGGTTCGCGGTTGGCGAACAGGTGCAGTTCCATCAGGTTCTCGATCACCTCGCCGGACAGCACACGTGCGTCCTGGTCGACATAGTCCGCACTCAGGCCAGTGGGGTAGATCTCGGCCGCCGTGCGCCCGATCACGTCCTTGCGCGCACGCAGGCCCAGCCGTCGCAGCATGGTCTGGTTGACGTAGGTGTAGCGGCCCTGGCGGTCCTTCATGAAGAACAGCACGTCCGGAATGGCGTCGAACAGGGCTTCGATGTCGGCGGGTTCGACTCGCATGCGGCAAGCATACCCGAGCCGCCGATTTGTCTGCGCGTTCACTCCTACAGGACCGTGCATTAACGCCGCCGGCGCCAATGTCTGGGGTCTGCCCCCTATCCGCTCCAGGAGATCCTCCATGGCCGCCAGCAAGCCGACCGGCAAGCGCGCTCCCGCCACCACATCCGCCGACCGTGACAGCCGCGGCCAGGGCGATGAACTGCATCAGTTCGCAGGAGGCGCCCATCCGGTACTGACCAGCAACCAGGGCATCCCGGTCGCCGACAACCAGAATTCCCTGCGCCAGGGGCCGCGTGGACCGACCCTTCTGGAAGACTTCCTGCTGCGCGAGAAGATCACCCACTTCGACCACGAGCGCATTCCCGAGCGCATCGTCCACGCGCGCGGCTCGGCTGCCCATGGCTTCTTCGAACTGACCAAGTCACTGGGCAAGGTGACGCGGGCGAAGATCCTCACCGAGGTCGGGGTGAAGACGCCGGTCTTCACCCGTTTCTCCACCGTCGCCGGCGGCGCCGGCTCGGTCGACACCCCGCGCGACGTGCGCGGCTTCGCGGTGAAGTTCTACACGAAGGAAGGCAACTGGGATCTGGTCGGCAACAACATCCCGGTGTTCTTCATCCAGGACGCGATCAAGTTCCCCGACCTGATCCATGCGGTGAAGATGGAACCGGACCGCGCGTTCCCGCAGGCCGCCAGCGCGCACGACACATTCTGGGATTTCGTCTCGCTGATGCCCGAGTCGATGCACATGATCATGTGGGCGATGAGCGACCGCACGATCCCACGCTCGCTGCGCACCATCGAAGGTTTCGGCATCCACAGCTTCCGTCTGCTGGATGACGAAGGGAACTCCACCTTCGTCAAGTTCCACTGGCGCCCGAAGCTGGGTCTGCAATCCACGATCTGGGACGAGGCGCTGAAACTGCAGGCCGCCGACAATGATTTCCACAGGCGCGACCTGTTCGAGGCGATCCAGCGCGGCGACTTCCCCGAGTGGGAGCTGGCCGTGCAGTTGTTCAGCGAGGAACAGGCCGACGGCTTCCCGTTCGACCACCTGGACCCGACCAAGATCATCCCCGAGTCGCTGGTACCGCTGCAGGTGATCGGACGCATGGTGCTGGACCGCTGGCCGGACAACTTCTTCGCCGAGACCGAGCAGGTTGCGTTCTGCCCGGCCAACGTGCCGCCCGGCATCGACTTCAGCAACGATCCGCTGCTGCAGGGGCGGCTGTTCTCCTATCTGGATACCCAGCTGATCCGCCTCGGCGGGCCGAACTTCAACCAGATCCCGATCAACGCACCGAAGTGCCCGTTCGCCAACCACCAGCGCGATGGCCACATGCAGATGCAGGTGCCGAAGGGACGCGTAGCCTACGATCCCAGCTCGCTGCAGGAAGACAGTCCGCGCGAGACCCCCGCCGGTTTCCGCAGCCATGCCAGCGCCGATGACGGGCGCAAGGGCCGCACCCGTGCGGAGAGCTTTGCCGACCACTACAGCCAGGCACGGATGTTCTTCCGCAGCCTGGAGAAACCGGAGCAGGCGCACCTGGCCTCGGCGCTGGTGTTCGAGCTGTCGAAGGTGGAAACGGAGAAGGTGCGCGTGCGCACCGTCAGCCATCTGCTCAACATCGACGAAGGACTGGCCAAACGCGTGGCCGATGGGCTGGCCCTGCGTACCCTGCCCGACCCGGCACCGACGGCAACCCCCGCGCAGGACCTGCCCGCCGCACCCGAAGTACGCGTGATCGGCCGCAACAAGCCAGTGCTGCAGGGGCGCTGCATCGGCATCCTGTTCGACGAAGGTTCCGATGCGCGAGTGATCGCCAACCTGCGCAAAGCCGTTGAAAAAGCCGGCGCCAGCGTCAAGCTGGTCGCACCGAAAGTCGGTGGCGCCACGCTCAGCGACGGCAAGCTGCAGGCCGCCGATGGACAGCTGGCCGGTACCCCGTCGGTGGTGTTCGATGCGGTGGCCGCGGTGCTGAGTGCCGATGCTGGCAAGGCGTTGGCCAAGGAAGCGGCGGCCGTAGGCTTCGTCAGCGACGCCTGGGCGCATCTCAAAGCGATCGCCAGTGACGAAGGCGCACAGGCCCTGCTGAAAGCAGCACGGGTCGGCAACGATGCAGGCACCGTCGAGGCGGAAGACAGCAAAGCCTTCCTCACCGCTGCCGCCACCCGCCAGTGGGCGCGCGAGCCGAAGCTGCGCCTGCTGGCCTGATCATCCGACAGGAGAACTCCCATGCCCCGTGGTGACAAATCCGCCTATACCGACAAGCAGAAACGCCAGGCCGAGCATATCGAAGCGAGTGAGCGCGAACGCGGTGCCAGCGAAGGCACCGCCGAGCGCATCGCCTGGGCCACCGTGAACAAGCAGGATGGTGGCGGCAAGCGCAGCGGCAGCGCGCGCAGGAGCACGAAGAAGACGGCACCTGCCCGCGCCAGCAGTTAGTCCGCAGTCGGCAGCGCCCTCACCCAACCGGCCACCACGGCGGCGGCCGGTTCGGCACAGGCCTGCAGCAGCAGATGCGGCCCTTCCAGTGCAACGTGCCGCGCATGCGGCAACAGCGCCTGCAGTTCGGCCACACTCGGCGGCCACAGCAACCGGTCCTGACGCGCCTGCAGGCACAGCGTCGGCACCGTGATCTGCGGCAGCAGTGCACGTACGTCCACCCTCAGGGTTGCTGCGGCGCGCTGCCGCAGCGTGGCGGCCGGGATCTGAGCCAACGCATCGCGCAACATCGACAGGTCCTCGCGGGTGCGCCATCGCCCGAGCAGCAGGCGTGCCAGCAACGCTACGGGAGGCATCGGCCAGGCCGGCGACAGCAGTGCCGCGCCGGCTGCCGGCAATGGCACGGGCCGACGTGCGAAGGTAGCGGCCAGTACCACTCCGCGCAGCCCGGGCGGATGCCGCATTGCGAGTTCAACCGCCAACGGGCCTGAGAAGGACTCGGCAAGCAGTACGAATGGTCCGTGTGGCAACCGTGGCCACAGCCCCTCGGCAAGCGTGGCGTAATCCTGGGCTCCCTGTGCAGGCAGTGCGATGGCCTGCGTCGTCAGCCCATGAGCGTGCAGGGCGGACAGGAACGAGGTCGACATCCTGCCGGTGCCATCCAGGCCTGGCAGCATCAGTACGTGCAGCGGCGCGACGTGCAGCGGCGCGACCGACGCGGCATAAACGCCCTGCTTTTCTCCCATGGCACCTCCTTTGCTGGCAAGCATCGCCCGGATCGGCAGGCGACGAAACCTCTTCTTTGGCTCTTCCCTGCTGTGCCGGTCAAGGTTGCGCGATACTGCCGGCTTCGCCGCAGGATGCGACTACCCGGGAGAGCTGTTGATGCGATGGACCGACGCACTGGCCATGATGGCCCTGATGCTGCCACTGACCACCTTTGCCAGCGATGGCTGGATAAATGGCGACGGCAAGGCGGTGCCGCAGACCGATGCCATGAAATCCAGGGATGGCTTTGCGGCATCGCTGCTGGTCACCTCCGACGCCGATTGGCGGGCCAAGTGGGAAACCCCAGCGGATACCACGCCGAACTTCACCGAGGCCAGCGACGTGCAGCTGGGCGGAGAGTTGTTCGTGCTGACGTTCCTGTCCAACCCGCAACTGGGCGAGGATGGCGCAGCCAAGGTCCACTGCGACGTGCGCATGCTGCGCCCGAACGGCAGCACCAGCGCGGATGAGCGCGATGTTCCCTGCTTCACCGCCCGTCTGCCGGGTCCACCCACCTTGTTGTACATGACCAACGTGCAGCTGAAATTCGTCGCCGAGCCCGGCGATCCGAAAGGCACGTGGACCGCGCAGGTGGTGGTCAAGGATCTGCTGCGGAATGTGAGCCTGCCGCTGCAGGCCCGCTTCGAGGTCCGTTGAAAGGAGGCCTGCGGATGAAGATGCGACGATTGTTCAGCTGGACCGGCCTTGCGCTGTGCGTGGCCTACCTGCTGTTTACCGCGTGGCTGGTTCACGGCGCACAGTCGGATGCGGACCCGAAGGGTACCTACATCCTGATGGCGCTGCCCATCACCTTGCAGTCTGCCGCGCTTGATGCCATCGGCGCAGGCGGCCTGCTGTACGGCAAGCCCTGGTCGACCGCGTATGCGGTGCTGGTTCCGCCAACGCTGCTGTTGCTGTACGCGGCCGGTTGGTTGATCGAACGCTCGGCGCGCGGGCGCTAACGGCACTCAACCGTTGCGTGCATCGACGCCCTGCATGCGGGTCATCGCATGCAGGGCGCCCTCCAACATCGCGCTGCCGTTGGCTTACGCCGCGCGTGCAGGCACGATGGGCATGCGCGCCCCCTGCTCCAGCTGGAACACCGACACCGACGTCGTCAGTGCATGTGCCTGCTCTTCCAGCGCGCGGCTGGCAGCGGTGGCTTCTTCCACCAGGGCCGCGTTCTGCTGGGTCACCTGGTCCATCTGCACCACCACCTGGTTGACCTGCTCGATGCCGGCAGCCTGTTCCTTGCTGGCGGCGGCGATGTCGCTCATCAGCAGGGTGGTACGCGAGCTGGCCTGGGCCACGCGCGCAATCGCGGCTTCGGACTGCACGGTCACCGCAAGGCCGCTCTGCACCTTGGCGGCGGCGTCCTCGATCAGTTCCTTGATCTCCTTGGCGGCCACACCCGCCCGCTGGGCCAGCGTACGCACCTCACTGGCGACCACCGCGAAGCCGCGGCCCTGTTCACCGGCGCGCGCCGCTTCCACCGCGGCATTCAACGCCAGGATATTGGTCTGGAAGGCGATGCCATCGATCACCGTGGAGATCTCCGAGATGCGCGCGGAAGACTGATCGATCTCGCCCATTACCCTGGCCATCTGCGCCATGGCCTGCTCGGTCTCGCGCACGGCAACGCCGGCCGCGTGCGCTTCGCTGTCGGCTTGGCGGGCCAGCTCGGCGTTCTGGCGCACGGTCGAGGTCAGCTCTTCCATCGAGGCGGCAGCCTCTTCCAGATTCGCGGCCTGTTGTTCGGTACGGCGCGACAGATCGTTGTTGCCGGCGGCCAGTTCCTGCGCCGCGTTGTTGATGCTGTCGGCGGCCACCTGGATGCCATGCACGATGCCGGTCAGCTGCGTGGTGGTGGTGTTGGCGTCGTCACGCATGCGCGCGAAAACACCTTCGTACTCACCGTCCATGCGCGCAGTGAGGTTGCCATGCGAGATGGCGCGCAGCACGTCGGAGACATCGGCGATGCTGGCCTGCGAACTGGCCATCATGCCGTTGAGGTGGTTCACCATCGCCTGGAACTGATACTGGAATGCCGCGGCGTCGCCACGCATGCTGAAATCGCCGGCACGCGCAGCACGGGCCAGTTCATCGATCTGCGCGTTGATCGCCATCAGGCTCTGCTTGACCGCCGCCAGGGTGCGGGTCAGCGTGCCCTTCTCGCCCGGATACTCGGGCAGATCGCGGGTGAGATCGCCGATCGCATAGCGCTGCATCACCTCGGCCATCAGCAGCTGCACCTGCACGTGCGACTCGACCAGATGGTTGGTGGCCTGCACCATGCGACCAAAGTCGCCGGGGAACGCACTGGCATCCATCCGGTAACGGATCGCACCGGCTTCATGCTGTTCGGCCATCTGCAGCTGCGCGCCGATCGCCGCCTGCACACTCTGGCGCACGCTGGCCATGGCCTCGCCAAGCTGGGTCAGCTCGTCACGCCCGCCAAGACGGAATTCCTGGTCCAGTTCGCCCTTGGACAGGCGTTCGGCCAACTGCACCGCACGCGCCAGCGGGCCGGTCATGCTGCGGCCGATCAACACCGATGCGGCGATGCCGACCAGCAGGGCCACGCCGCCCAGCGCCAGCAGCTGCAGCAGGCTGCGCTCGCCCAGGTGGATCGCCTCGGCAGCCGCCTCGCGGCTTTCCTTTTCTTCATAGGCCACGCCATCGGCCAGGGCCTTGTTCCAGCCATTGGCCGCTTCCTGCACCGGGCCCAGGGTCAGCGCCACGGCAGCGGGGAAATCGCCCTGCTCCATCAGCTCACTGGTCTGCTTGTTGAGCGGACGGGCGAGCGCGCGCTTGGCGGCGATGGTCTCGCCGATCGCCTTGCCTTCGGCATCGCCGGGAAGGGCCTGGTAGGCAGTCCAACTGGCCTCGTAGCGCTTGACCAGAGCGGCGATGCGCTGCTCGTCGTGGGCACGGTCTTCGCCCTGGCGGATCAGCATCTCGCGGCGCACGACCATCATCTGGTTGTTGGCATCGAGCATCTCCGACAGCAGCCGTACCTTGGCTACACCAACCTCGACCACCTGCTCCATCGCGCGCTTCTGCACGGTGGTGGCGGTAGCGCCGGTGGCGACCACGGCGGCAACCAGCAGCAACAACAGGCCAAAGCCAAGCCCAAGACGCCAGGCAACCCTGACGTTCCTCAAGTAGTTCATGGGGTGAATCCAAAACGGGGGGGATGCGCCCATATCGGCCTGCCGACCGGGAATCTTGATCGCCCCAAGCTCGCCTGCGTCGGAAGCCGTTCACCTTGGTGAGGCGCCGCCCTCCCCTTCTGCGGAGGGTCTTTGGAGCAGCGATACGCCCCAGCTGCTCATGCCGGCATCAGTTCCTTTTCACGGCAGCTACGCAGCGTTTGCAGGCAGGGTGAGGGCGTTACCTGCTTGGAGACGCCCATGCCCGTATGCCGCCCCGCCCTGCTTGCGCTGTCGCTGCTGATCTCGCCCGCCTTCGCGCAGACCCCGCCACCAGCCGGCCTGCCCGCGCCGATTGCCGAAGAAGCCGGCCCTGACACGGCGGCACGCTCGCCCCTGCATGCACAGGTGCTGCTGGATCGCGCGAATTTCTCCCCGGGCGAGATCGATGGCGAAGTGGGCAGCAACCAGCGGCGCGCGGTGTCCGGCTTCCAGGCCGCCCACGGGCTGACGGTCAGCGGTGAACTGGACGACGCCACCTGGAAGACTCTGCAGGCCGATTCGGTTGGTCCGCTGGCAAGCTACACGCTGACCGCCGAAGACGTGGCCGGTCCCTTTGTCGCCATCCCGAAGAAGCCGGCCGAACAGGCCAAACTGAAATCCCTTGGCTTCAGTAGTGTCGAAGAATCACTGGGCGAACGTTTCCACGCCACCCCGGAGCTGCTGAAGACACTCAATCCCGGTGTGGATCTGAGCAAGGCCGGCACTCGCATCCAGGTGCCCAACATTGCGCCTGCCGCTTTGCCCAAGGCCGCCAAGCTGGTGGTCGACAAATCCGACTCCACCCTCCAACTGCTGGACGCGCAGGGCAAGGTGATCGCGCAGGTACCGGTGTCGTCGGGCAGCGAGCATGACCCGCTGCCAATCGGCGAGTGGAAGATCCTCGGCGTCTACCCGGACCCGCCATTCCACTACAACCCGAAACTGTTCTGGGACGCGAAGAAGGGCGATCGCAAGGCCACGATTCCGCCCGGCCCGAACAATCCGGTCGGCCGGGTCTGGATCGACCTGTCCAAGCCGCATTACGGCCTGCACGGCACGCCGGTGCCCGGCCACGTCGGCAAGACCGAATCGCATGGCTGCGTGCGCATGACCAACTGGGATGCACTGCGCGTGGCCGCGGCGGTGGATACGTCGGTAGTCGTAGTGATGCAGGAGTAAGCCGATGCGACTTGTGCAACTGATCGTGCTGGGGCTGGTGATGGGCGTGGCCGCCGGGTGGTGGCTGCAGCGCGATGGCGAGCCGTCCGATGGCGCGGCTGTCCACCCTTCTGCAGTGGTTGCGGCGGACCACGCACCTGCCGTACCCGCGGAGCAGGCGGCGACGGCAACCGCTGCGCCCGCCCCAGCCGCAGCGGCCGCCCCCCTCCCGGGCCTGCTGCTGCCGGTACAGGGTATTGCGCTGTCGCAACTGCGCGACACCTTCACCGACGCACGCAGCGAAGGCCGCGTGCACGATGCGATCGACATCATGGCCACTGCCGGCACGCCGGTGCTGGCGGTGGCCGATGGCCATGTCGAGAAGCTGTTCGACAGCAAACGCGGTGGCCTGACGATCTACCAGTTCGAACCCAGCGGCCGCTGGTGCTACTACTACGCGCACCTGCAGCGCTACGCCGACGGCCTGGCCGAGAAGCAGACCATCAAGCGCGGCGATGTGATCGGCTACGTCGGCAGCACCGGCAACGCCAACCCCGAGGCGCCACACCTGCATTTCGAGATGCACGTGCTGGGGCCGGAGAAGCAATGGTGGAAGGGCGAGTCGATCAATCCCTATCCATTGCTGAAAAAAGGGGATGGAGGGGATTAAGCCGCAACCCGCACGGTTTGTTCGGGGCGTCTATACAGCGCGTGGCCCCTTCCTGCGCAGCGCGATGGTGAAGATCACCAGTACGATACCTGGAATCAGCAGCAACAGCGCCACCAGTTTCCAGAAGAAGAATGGCCACAGCCAAATGTAGTCCAGGTCGGTCAGCTTCAGGAGATCCAGCGGCGGTTGCAGCTCGACGGTTGCCGGCCTGCCGGCCAGCGCCGGCTCCACCTCCAGCACGGTTACCCGCAGCCAGGATCGGCCACAGGGCAATGCGTCACCGCGGCCATAGCCGAAGTACGCGGCGATGAAACCCGCCGTTTCAACGATTTCCACTCTGCGCACGACATCCGTCGCGGGCGGGCCTGATCGCACGCTTGCACGGAAGTCCGCATGCTCGTTGGGGGTTTCGACACGCATCAGCACGTCGGGGTCGGGTGTCGGGTCGGCGGCGTTGGGCGGGTAGCGCAGCCGCAACCGCAGGCGATCATCAATGAAGCGGTAGACCGCGATCTCCGCGCTCGCACCGGGGCTCAGCACCAGCGGCAGGGTCTGCGTGCGTGACGCCAGGTGGTTGGCCACAGCGCCCACCGCCAACACCACACAGGCGATTGCCCACAGGCCCCAGAACACCCACAGGGTGATCCGCAGCACCCGCGTCCCTTTCGCGCTGACATCGCCGGTCATCGGTCCGCTTTCCTGCTGGCACTGCGTACACACTAACGAAAAAGCCCCGCTTTCGCGGGGCATTTTCTTCACGCTACCAGGCAGTCGCTCAGGCGAACGGATCCTGCAGGACCATGGTGTGGTCGCGGTCCGGGCCGGTGGAGACGATGCTGATCGGGCAGCCGGCCAGCTCTTCCAGCGAACG
This sequence comes from Stenotrophomonas sp. G106K1, assembly GCF_037969685.1. Taxonomy (NCBI): domain Bacteria; kingdom Pseudomonadati; phylum Pseudomonadota; class Gammaproteobacteria; order Lysobacterales; family Lysobacteraceae; genus Stenotrophomonas; species Stenotrophomonas sp. G106K1. The sequence goes on from NZ_JBBPFR010000007.1 coordinate 135,130, forward strand.
CAGGTAGGCACGTGCGGCCGGCGGCAGGTCGTCCCAATTGGTGATGCCGTGGGTGTTCTCGGTCCAGCCCGGGAACTCCAGGTACACCGGGGTGCACTCTTCCCAGCCCTGCGCGTCCAGCGGCGCGTACTCGGTGCGCTTGCCGTTGTATTCGTAGGCGATGCAGACCTTCAGCTTTTCCATGCCGTCCAGCACGTCCAGCTTGGTGATGCACAGGCCGCTGATGCCGTTGATGGCCACGGCGCGCTTGAGGGCGACGATGTCCATCCAGCCGCAACGACGTGGGCGGCCGGTCGAGGCACCGTATTCGGCGCCGCGGTCACGGATGCCCTGGCCGATTTCATCGTCCAGCTCGGTCGGGAACGGGCCACCGCCAACGCGGGTCGCGTAGGCCTTGGCGATGCCCAGCACGTAGTCGATCGCGTCGGCGCCGACGCCGGCACCGGCCAGCGCACCACCGACAGTGGTGTTGGAGCTGGTGACGTACGGGTAGGTACCGTGGTCGATGTCCAGCAGCGCGCCCTGCGCACCTTCGAACAGCACGCGCTTACCCTGCTTGCGCAGGTCATGCAGGATGCCGGCAACGTCGGACTTCATCGGCTGCACGTATTCGCCGAAGGCCAGTGCTTCGTCGAAGGTCTTCTGGAAATCGACCGCGTCGGTGTTCAGGTACTTGGTCAGCACGAAGTTGTGGTAGTCCAGCGCGGTGCGCAGGAGTTCTTCCAGCTGCTTGGGGTAATGCAGGTCGGCGATGCGGATGCCGCGACGCGCCACCTTGTCTTCGTAGGCCGGGCCGATGCCACGGCCGGTGGTGCCGATCGCCTTGCCGCCGGCAGCGCGTTCGCGCGCCTGGTCCAGGGCGATGTGGTACGGCATGATCAGCGGCGCGGCCGGGGAGATCTTCAGGCGCGAACGCACTTCCACGCCGGAGGTTTCCAGCTCGGCGATTTCCTTCTGCAGCGCAGCCGGCGAGATCACCACGCCGTTGCCGATCAGGCACAGCGCATCGTCACGCAGGATGCCCGACGGGATCAGGTGCAGGACGGTCTTCTTGCCGTTGATGACCAAGGTGTGGCCGGCATTGTGGCCGCCCTGGAAGCGCACGACCGCGCCGATTTCCTCAGTGAGCAGATCGACGATCTTGCCCTTGCCTTCATCGCCCCACTGGGCACCAAGCACTACGACAGACTGACCCATGACGGGTTCCTCTATTTGTTGCGGCCATCGGGGCCGCGGACGGGTAAACCGCAGCGGGGCTGGCCAGCGCTTGGGTGGCGGCTCCAAACGGGGAGCGGCCGGCGATGGAAGGCCCAGACACGGAAAAAGCCGAACGGGGAGGCCCGTCCGGCTTTTGTGCATTATCCGGGTTTCCGGGGTCTGGTGCCACCTTTCCGACGGGCGGCTTCACCAGCCGGTCAGCCGCCCGTCTGGACGTCCGGAACGGGGTCAGATCCCTCTCCTGCGGAAAGGGTACTGACCCCTGCTAATGCCGCACCCACCACAGCAGGCTCAACCCGGCCAGCAGGACCAGGCCACCAAAGCTGCGCAGGGCCGGGCTGGGCAGGTCCAGCAGGCGTTCGGCCATGCGCTTCCAGGCCACGGGGGCCGCGAACAGCAACAGGCCTTCCAGCACCGCGACCAGGCAGACGGCGGCGAACAGATCTTTCATGGGGGAACTCCGGAAAAGCACGGGGCCCGGCGTTTGGCCGGGCCCCGTGAGGTACTGCCGTGTGGTCTCAGCGATCGTTCTTGAGGTACTGCAGGAACGGGTCGTTCTTGTCCAGCACGATCACGCCGTTGCCGTCGGTCATCGAGCCGCGGTAAGCCTCGAGGCTGCGGTAAAACGCGTAGAACGACGGGTCAGCCGAACCGGCCTTGCCGTAGATGCGCGCGGCTTCGGCATCGCCTTCACCACGCAGGCGCTGGGCATCACGTTCGGCTTCTGCGATCAGCACGGTGCTGTCGCGGTCGGCCTGGGCGCGGATGGTCAGCGACTGCTCCTCGCCTTCGGCGCGCAGCTTGGCTGCTTCCTGCTTGCGCTGGGCGCGCATGCGCTCGTACACGTCATTGATCACCTGGCTGTCGGTCGGCAGGTCCACCTGCTTGATGCGCAGGTCGATCATCTGCATGCCCAGGCCGGCAACGGCTTCGTTGATCCCCTTCAGCTGCTCGGCGATCAGCTCGCTGCGGTCGCCGGAGACCAGCTGCTGCAGGGTGCGCGAGTTGATCTGGTTGCGCAGCGAGTCGGTGATGATCGGTGCCAGGCGGGCATTGGCGATACGCGGATCGCCACCGGTGGCACGGAAGTAATCACCCACGTTGGAGATGTAACCGATGGCGAAGAAGTCGACGCTGACGTCCTTCTGCTCGGCGGTGAAGTAGCGGGCCGGCGCGGTGTCCAGCACCTGGAAGCGGCGGTCGAACACCCGCACCGTTTCCACCACGGGCAGCTTGAAGTGCAGGCCCGGTTTGATGTCCGAACGCACCACCTTGCCCAGGTTCAGGACCATGGCGGTCTGGTCCTCGCGAACCACGTACACCGAGCCCAGCAGGCCCAGCAGCACCGCTACGACAACGGCGATCCACAGTGAATTTCTCATCGGCTGCCCTCCTCACGGCCGCTCGAACGCCCGGTCGGGCGGCCCACCGGCCGGCCCGGATCACGGGAAGTTTCCACTGCCGTGGTACCCGGCAGCGACGGCATCACCACATCCGGGTTGGGTACCGGCGCCTGTGCCGAGGTGCTGGCACGGGTATCGCCGGTCATCGGCACGTAGATCAGCTGACGGCCATCGCCGCCGATGACCTTGCGGTTCTCGCTCAACACCTGCTGCACCGTTTCCAGCCACAAGCGCTTGCGGGTGACTTCCGGTGCTTCCTTGTACTGGGCCTGCAGCAGGCTGAAGCGCTGGGCATCACCCTCGGCCTTGGACACCACGGCCTGCTTGTAGCCTTCGGCGGTGGTACGGGCACGCGAGGACTGGCCACGCGCTTCAGGCACGACCTTGGCCGCATAGGCCTGGGCTTCGTTGATCAGGCGCTCCTTGACCTGCTGGGCACCGTTGACCTCGTCGAAGGCCGGCTTGACCTCCTCCGGCGGACGGGCGTCCTGCAGGGTCAGGCCGGTCACGGTCAGACCGGTCTTGAAGGCACGCAGCAATGTCTGCAGGCGCTCTTCAGCGGCCACGGCCAGCGGGCCACGGTTGTTCAGCACGACGTTGAGGTCGGCGCGGCCGACTTCCTCGCGCACCGCGCTCTGCGCCGACTGTTCCAGCACCTGGTTGGCATCGACAGTGCCGAACAGATACTGCTGCGGGTCATCGATGCGGTACTGGACGTTCAACGAGACGTTGACGATGTTCTCGTCGCGGGTCAGCACCGGCACCTGGATCGAGAAGGTCTTGATCTCGGTGGCGTTGACCTTGGTGACCGATTCGATCGGCCAGGGCAACTTGAAGTTCGGGCCTGGGGTCAGGATGCGCGAGAACTGGCCGAAGCGCAGCACGACGCCACGCTGCTGTTCGCCGATCAGCTGGAAGCTGGAGAACAGCACCAGCAGGACCACTGCTGCCGCCACCCAACGCAGGATGCCGCCGTCGAACAGATCCTTCAGCGGTCCGGGCAATCCGCCCCAGCCGCCACCATTGCCACCGCCGCGCGACCCGAACGGCCCGCGTCGATTGTCCTCGGGGCCTTGTCCGCCCTTGTTGCCGCCGGGTGTATTCCAGGCCATGCACGCTCCATCAAGATGTGGGCTGCGACGCGGGCCCTTCCCGCAACGCCAGCCGTGAACCACTACCGATCATACAAGATGGGGCTGACCGGCAGGATTGAAAGGCCCCCGAACGGGTAAGGTGGCGTTTTCCTCGAAGTCAGGCAACGCCGATGGCCCCCACCGCCCCGTTCACCGCCTTCCGCATCGAAAAAGACGACGCCGGCTACCGCAGCGGCCTGGTGCCGCTGAGTCTGGACGACCTCAACCCCGGCCAGGTGCTGATCCGCGCGCACTGGTCCTCGGTCAACTACAAGGATGCCCTGGCCGGTACCGGCAAAGGCCGGATCCTGCGGCGCTTCCCGCTGGTGGGCGGCATCGACGTGGCCGGCACGGTGGTCGCCTCCACCGATCCGGCCTGGCGCGAGGGCGATGCGGTACTGGCCACCGGCTGCGGCCTCAGCGAAACCCGCGATGGCGGCTACAGCCAGTACGTGCGACTGGAATCGAGCGCGGTCATCGCCCAGCCGGCAGGCCTGAGCCCGCGCGAGGCAATGGTGCTGGGCACCGCCGGCTTCACCGCCGCGCTGGCCCTGCTGCGCCTGCAGGACAACCGGCAGACGCCAGAGCTGGGGCCACTGGCGGTCACTGGCGCCAGCGGTGGGGTCGGTGCCCTGGCCGTGGACATCTTCAGCCGCGCCGGCTATGCCGTGCACGCGATCAGCGGCAAACCGGAGCAGATCGACTTCCTGCGCGCCATCGGTGCTGCCGAAGTGCTGCCGCGTGACGCCCTTGCCGACACCGGGCCGCTGCAGTCGGCACGCTTCGGCGGTGGCCTGGACAACGCCGGCGGGTCGATGCTGGCCAGCCTGCTGGCACAGACCGTGCCCTATGGCAGCGTGGTCAGTGCAGGCCTGGCCGCCAGCCCGACGCTGGACATGACCGTGATGCCCTTCATCCTGCGCGGTGTCTCGCTGCTTGGTGTGTCGTCGGCCAATGCCCCGCGCGCGCTGCGCGAAGAAGTGTGGGCACGCTTGGGCGACGCGTGGAAACCCCAGCATCTGGACCGCATCTGCACCGCCGAAGTCGGCCTGGACGGACTGCCCGCGGTGTTCGATCGCATGCTGGCGGGCGGCTCGCTTGGCCGCACGGTGGTGCGGATCGACTGAACGTCGCAGGCAGGCGACGGACGGCAGCCGTCGCCCTCCCGCCAACAGGATGCCGGTACTACACTTCCGGCATCACATGGGGAACAACATGGCACGCATTCTGATCGTCGACGACTCACCGTCGCAGCTGTTGGGGATACAGCGCATCGTCGAGAAGCTCGGGCACCAGATCCTGACCGCCACCGATGGCGCGGCCGGGGTGGAGACCGCCAAGGCCGAACTGCCCGACCTGGTGCTGATGGACGTGGTGATGCCCAACCTCAATGGCTTCCAGGCCACCCGCACCCTCGCCCGCGATGAAGCGACCCGGCACATTCCGGTGATCCTGGTGACCACCAAGGACCAGGACACCGACCGCATGTGGGGCATGCGCCAGGGCGCCAAGGCCTACATCACCAAGCCGTTCTCGGAAGACGAACTGTCCGAAGTGCTGGAGCGGGTGTTCGCCGGCCAGGGCTGACACACCGCTCCTGGTGGGTGCCGACCTTGGTCGGCACGGCGCCCTGGTAGATGCCAACCTTGGTTGGCATGCCTTTGCCGGCCAGCGGCCGGCACTACCGTCGGACCGGTTTGCCGCCGCGATTCGTGCGGACCGAGGCCCGCTCCCACCAAAGCAGATCTCAGATCGTTTCGCCAAACGCCTTGGCCAGACTCCGATAGGCCTTCTTCTGCGCCTCGTCGGTCGCCGCCGGGGCGACAATCTCCAGCTCGACGATCTGATCGCCGTCCGGGCTGCCCGGCAGGCCACGCCCACGCAGGCGCAGCTTGCGACCGGCATCGGAGTCAGCCGGAATCTTCAGTTCCACCGCTCCGCCCAGGGTCGGCACGCTGATGCTGGTGCCCAAAGCCGCCTGCCACGGGGTAACCGGCAGCGTGTACAGGATGTTGCGGCCATCGACCTCGAACTGAGGATGCGCGGCGTACTCCACTTCCAGCAGCAGGTTGCCGCCGTGGTTGCCCTGCCCGGCCAAGCGGATCACCTGCCCAGGACGGATGCCCTTGGGCACGCGCACGTCCAGCTGCTTGCCGTTGACGGTGATGCGCAGGCTGTCGCCGTTGTAGGCCGCCTCCAGCGGTACCGACAGCTTGGCCCGGGTATCACGGTTGGGTGCATGGCCGTGGCTGCTGAAGCCCGGACCGGGGCCCGCGCCCTGGCCGCCGCGCTGGCGCGCGAACAGGCTCTCGAAGAAGTCGCTGAAGCCACCGTTGGGGCCACCGCCGCCGCCGAACACTTCCTCGAAATTGAAACCGCCGCCGCCGTAGTTCGGCGGCACGTTGAATTCCTCGCCCGGGCGATAGCCCTGCGCGCGCAGCTGGTCATAGGCCGCGCGCTTCTCGGGATCGCGCAGCGCCTCGTAGGCCTCGTTGATGGCCTTGAACTTGTCTTCGGCCCCGGCTTCTTTGCTGACGTCCGGGTGGTACTTGCGTGCCAGCCGGCGATAAGCGGTCTTGATTTCCGCCTCGCCCGCGCTCGGTTCCACCCCCAGGGTGGCGTAATAATCCTTGAATTCCATCCAGCTACCTCGATTCGCTTCGGCCGCGCCAGTGGGCGCCGCCCCGGGTTCATTCTACGCGCGGGCGATGCTACGCCGCCGATCGTGCGGCAATGGTGAGGCCGACTGATCCAGCGCAATGCGCCTGCCATCGCCCTGCCCCATGCTGTGGCTGACGGCCCGCCGCGGACGACTGAGATGGGGTGTATACATGGGTTTTCCAATGTCTTGACGCGTCCGTCCCCTCCTGGCCCCTACCCTCATCCAGCAAGGAGTTCCCATGATCATCCATGTCGGCGACCGCATTCCGGAAGTCACCCTCAAGCGCATCCGCGAAGGCATCGAGACCCTCGATACCCACGCCCTGTTCGACGGGCGCAAGGTGGTGCTGTTCGCCGTGCCCGGTGCCTTCACCCCTACCTGCTCGGCGCGCCACCTGCCTGGCTACGTGGAAACGTTCGATGCCTTCCGCAAGCGCGGCATCGATGTGTACTGCATCGCGGTCAACGATCCGTTCGTGATGAAGGCCTGGGCCACTGACCAGCACGTGCCCGACGGTCTGCTGATGTTGTCCGACGGCAACGCCGAACTGACCCGCGCGCTTGGCCTGGAGCTTGATGCCAGTGCCTCGGGCATGGGCATCCGTTCGCGCCGCTTTGCCCTGTACGTGGTGGACGGCACGGTGCGCGCGGCCTGGATCGAGGAACCCGGACAGTTCGAGGTGTCTTCGGCCGAGTATGTGCTGGAGCACCTTCCAACCTGAAACCCTCACTGCAAAGGAAAACGGCGAGCCATGTCCAACAAGCCAGCCAAAGCCAGCAACACCTCTCCGTCCGCCAGGATCGATGGCATCAGCGATCGCCAGGCCCTGCGCGAGCGGGCGCGGAAGAACATCGAGGATGGTGCGATCACCGACAGCTACAGCGCCGACCGCAAGGTGGTGATCAAGCTGCTCAACGACGCGCTGGCCACCGAATATGTATGCGTGCTGCGCTACTACCGGCACTACTTCATGGCCAAGGGCATGCTGGCCGATGCGGTCAAGGGCGAGTTCCTTGAGCACGCACAGCAGGAGCAGGCGCACGCCGGCAAGCTGGCCGAACGCATCGTCCAACTCGGCGGCGAGCCTGACCTCAACCCGGACACGCTGACCGCACGCTCGCACGCCGAATACAAGGAAGGCAGCGACCTGCGCGACATGGTCCGCGAGAACCTGGTGGCCGAGCGCGTCGCCATCGACAGCTACCGCGAGATGATCAACTTCATCGGCGACAGCGATACCACCACCAAGCGCATCCTTGAGGAGATCCTGGCGCAGGAGGAGGAGCACGCAGACGAGTTCGCCGACCTGCTGGAGGGTTGGATCGGGGAATAGCAGCGCCGGGCCCTAGCCTGCGAATACCCCGGTAGTTGCCAACCTTGGTTGGCAGCTTCTGCGCGTACCAACCAAGGTTGGCATCTACCGGGTCATGGCCAAGATCAGCACCTACCTGAGGACGTTGAACCGTACCTGCGTCCAGGCACCGTCTGCGGCCAGCGCGGTCAACGTATGCGCGCCCGGATCGGTGAACTCGCGTTGCATCAGCTGCGCACCACGCGTCTGCGCGATCCAGCGACCATCCAGCAGCCAATCCACGGCCTGCTCGCTACCCAATGCCCGCAGCTGCAGGCGTACACCATGCTCGGCATTCGGCGCACGCGCCAGCGTCGCGCCCTCGTTGAGGCCATCGATATGCAGGGCCACGCTGGCCTCGCGACCATCGTCGCGGCAGTCCGGCGACAACGCGGGAAGCTGTGAGACATCGCGCGTGGCCTTGGGCAGCCAGGGTGACAGCAGCGCCGGCCATCGCGCGAACTCACGCGCGACTTCTTCATGCGGTGCGCTGCAATCAGCCGATATCCGCAGGCCGCTGTGCGCGTCGGCCAAGTAGCGTTGGCGACCGGGCTGCCAACGCCGCGCGTCGCGCTCCGGGAACGTGGGCGGCGCCGCACCGTCCAACAGGTAAGCCGACAGGCGTCGCTGGCAGAGCTCGGTGGGCAACGCTTCGGCCAGTTCACCGGTCGGCCAGCAGATGTCCGCCTCGGTCACGCTGGCTGGCATCGGCGCGGCCGCCGCATCGCCGCGCTGGCGCGGCAGGCTGTCGACCACTTCGAACATCAGCGGCAACGCGGTGACCGCACCGTACTGGCCGGGCAAGGGCGTGCCATCGGGCCGCCCCACCCACACACCTACGGTGTAGTGGCGGGTACTACCGATCGCCCACGCATCGCGGTAGCCATAGCTGGTGCCGGTCTTCCAGGCCACGCGCGGCCGCCCGCCAACGTCGAACGTACCAACGCCATAGCCCGGGCGCGGGTTCGATTCCAGCATCTCGCGCACGATCCAGCTGGCACCGGGCGACGCCAGCCGGCGCTCGATCATCGGTTCGTCATCGGTGTAGCGCACGCGGCCGGCAATACCGTTGCGATTGAGTGCGGCAAACGCACCGACCAGGTCTTCCAGGCGCGCGCCGGTGCCGCCAAGTATCAGCGACAGATTGGGCGAGCTGCCCGGTGGGAAACGCAGCTGGATACCGGCATGCGACAGGCGCGCGGCAAAGCGTGCAGCACCCACCCGCTGCAGCAGGTCCACCGACGGCACGTTCAACGACAGACGCAAGGCACTGGCGGCACTGATCGGTCCGTTGAAGGCCATGTCGAAGTTGCCTGGTCGGTAGTTGCCGAAACTCTGCGGCGCATCCACCAGCAGGCTCTCGGAATGGATCAGGCCATCATCGAGTGCCATCGCGTACAGGAACGGCTTCAGCGTGGAGCCCGGGGAACGCCAGGCCTGCACCATGTCCACGTGGCCCAGCCGTTGCCGATCACCGAAAGACAGCGTGCCGACGTAGGCACGCGCCTGCAGGGTCTGGTTGTCTACCACCAGCAGCGCCGCCGAGGTGCGCTCGGGCAGCGTGGAGAAATAGCTGGCCACGCGCTCTTCCAGGGTGCGCTGCAGGCCGATGTCGATGCTGCTTTGGATCCGTGCCTGCCCGGGGTGCGCAGAGTGCAGGCGCTGGGCCAGCAGTGCGGCATGCAGCGGCGGACGCAGCGAGCGTGCAACCACGTTCTCGATGCGCGCATCTTCCACTTCGTCCGGCGTCCACGCGCCGAGCTCGGCCATGCGCGCAAGCACCTTGTCGCGCGCCTTCTGTGCGGCTTCGGGATGGCGGTCCGGGCGCAGCCGGCTGGGGGCCTGCGGCAGTACCGCCAGCAGTGCGGCTTCGGCATGCGAAAGCTGCGCGGCCGGTTTGCCCAGATAGGCCCAGCTGGCCGCCTCCACGCCCTCGATGGTGCCACCGTAGGGTGCGCGCTCCAGATACAGCGCGAGGATCTCGCGCTTGGACAGGTGCACTTCCAGCTGCACCGCACGCAGCATCTGCTTCAGCTTGCCCCACGGGGTGCGTGTATGCGGATCCAGAATGCGCGCCACCTGCATGGTCAGGGTCGAACCACCGGAGACAATGCGGCCACCGCGCAGCAACTGCCCGCTGGCACGCAGGATCGCCAGCGGATTGATGCCCGGGTGCTGCCAGAACCATCGATCCTCGTAGGTCAGCAGCGCCTGCAGGTACAGCGGCGAAACGCTATCGACCGACGCCGGATAGCGCCATACGCCCTCGGCGTCGGCGAACGCACGCAACGGACTGCCGTCAGCGGCAATCACCAGCGTGCTGGTGTCGCGCTGCTTCGGCAATGGTGGTGGAAAGACGACATCCAGCACCAGCAGCAGCACCAGCAATGCCGCGCTGCCCCAGCGCAGCCACGGCCACAGCGGTTGCAGCCGCTGCCGCAGGTGCGGCAGCCGCGTCTTCAGCGATCCCACCTTCATCCACGGCGTCCTATGGGACGGGCCGCGCCGTCGCAGCCCGTCCGCACGATCACGGCTGTACCACCGTCAACGTGGTCGGGTTGCTGCGGCCGACGCCGCGCAGCTGCGGCCGGTACATGTCCTCCACCAGCGACGGCGGCACCGTGTAGGTACCCGGGGTGACCGCACGCACCAGATAGAACACGTTGGCCTTGCTGCCACGCGAGAGCTTCAGTGCCGCCACGTAGCGGTCGTCGCGGAACTCTTCGTGCTTGGTATCGGCCGCTTCGCTGCGGTCGCTGATGGTGATGCCATCCACCACCACGTCGGCCCACTGCTTGGCATCGCCCAGGTTGAGGTTCTCGATCTCCAGGCCAGCCGGCAGCAGGTCGGTCAGCAACGCATCGGGCATCTCGCTGTCGGCGGTGACGGTGACGCGCACGATCAGCGCTTCGCCCTCCTTCAGCGGACGCGGCGACCAGGGCTTGCCATCGGTGCCGAAGTAACTGCGCTCCACGCCGATCACGCTGTTGTCCGGCGCCGGTGCGCTGCGCGGAATGCCAGCCACATCGATGCTGGCGAACATCGGCGGCTGCCCCTGCGGCGTGAAGCGCACGCCCGCGGCCAGCTGCCCAGCATCGAAGTTGCGACCAAACAGCTTGCGCTCGCCGATGGCCTCGCTGTTGCCACCGATCACCAGCTCACCGGCCACCAGTGCCTTCTGGTTGGCAGCCAATGCCTTGCCGAGGCGGGCGATGGCCACCTGCTCCTGCGTGCTCAGCCACATCCAGCCACTGTTGCGGCGCGCATCCAGGCCGCGGCCAAGATCGACCGCGCGTGCATCCCATGCCGGCTTGGCCAGCTTGTTTTCGTGGGTCAGCGCGATCATCAGCGCGTCGTCACGTACGGCACTGCCGTAGTCGCCGAAGTACGACGGGCGTTCGCTGCTGGACTTGGCGAAGCCGGCCGCAAGAGCAGCCTGGCCACGCTTGGCATCGCCCTGCAGCGACAGCGCCACGCCCAGATGCACCAGCGACAGGCCACCCACGGCCTTGCTGCGTTCGTTGTCATACAGCGTGCGCAGGGTACCCAGCGGCGCGCGGTTGACGCGGGCCAGCACGTAACCCGAGTACGCCTGGTTGGCGAACTTCAGGCTTTCGCGCTTTTCCTGGCCGTAGAACTGGTTGCCACCGGACAGCAGGTCTTCGCTCAGGCGGTTCAGCGCCTTCTGCAGCACGTTGTCCGGCACCGCAAAACCACCGTCCTTGGCATCGAGCAGGAACTCGGCGATGTACGGCGTCAGCCACGGGTTCACGTAGCCGTCGTCACCCCACATCGAGAAGTTGCCGTTGGCCACCTGCATCGATGCCAGGCGACCGAACGCACCTTCCATGCGCTCGCGACGGGTCTTCGCGTCCAGGCCATCAGCGCCGAGCATGGACGAAGTCGCCTGGTCCAGGATCAGCGCGGCGTAGCCCTTGCTGGTGGTCTGTTCGGCGCAGCCGTAGGGGTAGTTCAGCGCGCCCTGCAGCGCACTGGCGAACGGGATCGGCGGCAACGGGCTGACCAGCAGGCGGGCATTGACCGATTCGGACATCAGCCCGTCCATCAGGCTGCCATCCAGGCTCACCGCAGCCAGCGGATCGAGCGTGCGCACCTGCGAGCGCAGCACCTGCGGCCACGCCGCGCGTACCGGCAGATCGTAGCGGCGGTCGGCCTTGAAGCCGTTGCCATCCACACGCACGCGCACCTTGGCCACGCTGTGGCCCTCGCGCGCCGACAACGGGAAGCTCAACGTGGTCTTGGCATCGGCATTGAGCTGCACGCTGCGCGTGCCTTCGCCCAGGCTGAGCGGGCCTTCACTGTCCACGCGCACGTTGAACTGACCGGGCTTGCCGGTGAAGTTCTGCACGTCCAGGGTCACCGTACTGCGGTCGCCCGGGGCGAGCACGCGCGGCATGCTGGCCTCGGCCAGAATCGGCGCGCGCACCACGGTTTCCACATCGCGCTTGCCGTACTGGTCATCGCTGTAGACCAGCGCCGACACACGCAGGGTGCCATTGAAGTCCGGCACCTTCAGGCGGATGCGGGCAATGCCCTTGGCATCGAGCTGCACCGGGCCGGAGAACAGGTCCACGGTCTGCACGCGCGCGGTCGGCCGCTTGGCCTGCGGCAACGCCTGCAGTGCCATGTCGCCACCGAACTTCAACTTGCCACTGCTGCCGTCGAAGCTCTCGATCACCCGGCTGTAGATGTCATAGGCATCGATGCCAAGGCGGCGCTGGGCGAAGAAGTGCGCGCCAGCATCAGGCACCGGGAAGCGGGTGATGTTGAGAATGCCCACGTCCACCGCCGAAACAGTGACGTGCGCGGTCTTGCCGGCCAGCTGCGGTGCGCTGACCGTCACAGGCAGGTCCTGCTCCGGTCGCATCTGCTTGGGTGCGACCAGGCCGACGGCCACGGTGCGGCCCTTGCGGTCCATCGGCACGTGCACCACGCCTACAGCACGGGCGGGGGTGATCTTGCTCGGCGCACTGCCACCGCGGAACACCAGGGCGGTGATGTAGACGTCGTGGCGCTCCCAATCGGCGGTGACCGGGATCTTGTAGGTGGCACCGGGCTTGGCGTCGATGTCCTGCACGTACAGCATGCGGTCGGTCTCGACCATCAGCACACCCTTGCCGGCGTGCGGCGGGGTCACCGTCACTTCCAGGGTATCGCCGGCCTTGTAGCCGGTCTTGTCCAGGCCCAACTTGACCTTGTCCGGGCGGGCATCGAGGCCACGGTTGTCATCGCCCCAGCTCCAGCCGGCGCGGAAGGGATAGCGGCTGGTCAGGCCGGTGGACGGATCGAACACGTCCACCCGGTATTCGCCCCACTCCACCGGGAAGTCGAAGGCGACCGCGCTGCCGCCCGCATCGACGGTACGGGTTTCCTTGTTTTCGAAACGGCGGGTGAAATCGTAATCCCAGCGGTTGTCGTTGAAGGTCCAGTGGTAGTCGCGCAGCTCGCGCACCAGGGTGATCTTCAGGCCCTTGGCCGGCTGCGGCTTGCCGTCCGCATCCACGCGCATCAGTTCAAAGCGCGCGTTGCCGTTGGAATCAGCGCCGTCGTCCGGGTTGAACAACGGGCGCACGCCGACCAGTGCGGCGGCCGGCCACACCACCCGCTTCAGGGTGCGGGTGACCGTGCGGCCACCGGTTTCATACAGGCTGCCAGACAGTACCACCGCGATCGGCGCCTTCGCTTTGACCGCTTCTTCCGGCAACGACACGTCTTCGCGCAGCTGGCCATTGGCCGGCAGCGTGGTGTCGATCACATCCTTGGCTTCGCGCGGCAGCTGCAGGGTCGGGTCGCCGAAGAAGTAACCCGGCAGCCCCTCCACCGGCTTCTGCTCGGCGGCCACCGCCATGCGCGCGGTGAAGCGGTTGCCATCGGCCGGGGCACCATACAGATAGGCACCGTTGGCCTGCAGACGCAGGTCTTCGCCCGGCTTCAGCGTCTTCTGGGCGCTGTCCAGGTCCAGCTTCATGCGCTCGGGCAGGAACTCCTCGATGCGCAGGGTCATGCCCTGGATCGCTTCCTTGCTGGCCGGGTCGGTGCGGAACTCGACCTGCCAGCGCCCGGTCGGCGCCTCGGCGGGAATGGTCTGCTCGAAGTTGATATAGCCCTGTTCGCCCGGTTGTACGCGGGTTTCGCGGAAGGTCTTGCCGTCGGGCTGCTTCAGGCGCAGGAACACCGGCTGGCTCTTCACCGGCTTGCCATCGTTGTCACGCAGCAGCGCCGACAGGCGCACCGTCTCACCCGGGCGGTACAGGTCGCGGCCCGACCAGGCGTAGACATCGAACCAGGCGTTGTCACGGCCGGCCACGGCGAACTCGCTCAGATCCAGCGCGGGCTGGTTGAAGGGCAGGAAGCTGGTGTCCTTGCCGCTGCTGGCCACCAGCACGTGGGTGGCGTCCAGGGTGTAGTTCAGCAGCGCATTGCCGTTGCTGTCGGTGCTGCCCTTCAGCACCACCTCGCCCTTGGCATCGAGCACGCGCAGGTCGATGCCCTTCAGCGATGCACCGTCCTTCAGCGCGGCGGTGTGTACGAACAGCTTGTCCTTGTAGGCACGGGTGTGCAGACCGATGTCGCTGACCGAGAAGAACGCGGTATCGAACTCGCCCTCGTAGTCACCGGTGCGCTTGAGCAGGGCGAAATACAACCCCGGCTCCTGCAGTTCCTTGATGTCCTGGGTCGGCAGGTAGGTCAGCACCCGCTCGTTCTGCTTGCCACCCAGAATGAAACGGTTGACGTAGACCGGCTCGGCCAGCTTGTTGATCGGGCTGCGCTCGTAGTCGCTGCTCAGTTCCCAGCTGCCACGGCGACCACCGCGCTGGTACTGGCTGAAGAAGGTCGGCAGATCCTTTTCGCGCACGCGCAGGAACTCGACATCGACTTCCGGCACGTTCACCGACACCACCGGCAGGCCACGGCTGTCCTTGGCCGGCAGCACGCTGCCCTGCGAGGCGAAACCGGCCACCGGCTTCAGCTCGCCGCTGAACACCTTCTGCTTCAGTTCCTTGCCCAGGCGGCTGCCATCGGCGGCCAGCAGGTCAGGCGAGACCACCAGGCTGAATTCCTTGCCGGCTTCGACGAAGGGGTAGCGCAGGGTCAGGCCGTCGTCGGACAGGGTCCAGCTGCTGTCATCGTTGCCGACCTTCTCTTCGAAGCGCACCAGCTTGTCGAAGTCCTGGGTGCCGACCAACGGGCGCGAGAACTCCAGCGCCAGCGACAGGCCTTCACTCTTCTGGTCCGGGTAGGCACGCAGCAGGGTGAACTCCTTCACCTGCTCGGCCTTGGTGGCAATGGCCTCGCCGCTGGCCTTCGGCAGCTGACCGCTGTCGTTGCGGCAACCGGCCAGGCCCAGCAACAGGCCTCCTGCCAGTACCGCCGCCGCCCATCCCCACCGCATCCGCCGTGCCGGACCGCTCATGTCGTCACTCCTTGATCGAGGCGCCCATTATAAGGCCGCCGCGTCAAGGCGTTGACGCCGGGCACCCGGCACCGGAAACCCGGTAGTCGCCAACCTTGGTTGGCGCCGGACCTCGACCGGGTGATGCCGAGGCCGTGCCAACCAAGGTTGGCACCCACCAAAGCCCCCCCTACCCCGGCAGGTACAGGTCCACATAGTCGGTCACCGGCATCGCCGCCAGCGCGACCGGGTCCAGCGAGGCGGCCAGGATCCGTTGCTGCTGGGCAGTCGGGAAGCGGTGCGCCAGATGCCGGCGGAACTTGTCCATCAGCAGCGGGATACCCTCTTCGCGCCGGCGCGCGTGGCCCAGCGGGTACTCCACCAGCACCTCCGGCAGCGCGCTGCCGTCGTTGAAGCGCACCGTCAGGCCGTTGGCGATGCTGCGCTTGTCCGGGTCCAGGTAGTCGGCGCTGAGCTGCGGATCTTCATGGCAGGCCATCTTCGCCCGCAGCGTGTCGATGCGCGGATCGGCCGCCATGTCGTCCTCGTAATCCTCGGCCATCAGCCGCCCATGCAGCAGCGCGATGGCCACCATGTACTGCACGCAGTGGTCGCGGTCGGCGGGATTATGCAATGGGCCCTGCTTGTCGATGATGCGGATGCAGGCTTCCTGGGTACGGATCGCGATGTGCTCGATGTCCGCAGCCGTTCGCCCAAGCGCACGCAGCTGATGGTGCAGCAGGATCGCCGCCTCCACCGCCGTCTGCCCATGGAACTCGGCCGGGAAACTGATCTTGAACAGTACGTTTTCCATCACGTAGCTGCCGAAAGGGCGGCCGAGGGTCAGCGCCTGGCCATGCATCGATACCGCCTCGAAGCCCCAGGTCGGTGCACTGAGCACGCTGGGGTAGCCCATCTCGCCGGTGGCGGCCATCAGCGCCAGGCGTACGCCACGGCTGGTCGCATCACCGGCCGCCCAGCTCTTGCGCGAGCCGGTGTTGGGCGCATGCCGGTAGGTGCGCAGCGCCTGCCCATCCACCCAGGCCAGCGACACCGCATTGAGCATCCGCTCGCGGTCCAGACCCAGCATCTGCGCGACGACGGCGGTTGTGGCCACCTTGACCAGCAGCACGTGGTCCAGGCCAACGCGGTTGAAGGAGTTCTCCAGCGCCAGCACGCCCTGGATCTCGTGCGCCTTGATCATCGCCAGCAGCACGTCATGCACGGTCGGTGGCGGGCGTCGCAACGCGGCTGCGTTGCGGCCAAGCCAGTCGGCCACGGCGAGGATGCCACCCAGGTTGTCCGAGGGGTGGCCCCATTCGGCGGCCAGCCAGGTGTCGTTGAAATCCAGCCAGCGCACCATCGCGCCGATGTTGAAGGCCGACTGCACCGGATCGAGTACGAAGTTGGTGCCGGGGACACGCGCGCCATTGGCCACGCTGATGCCCGGCACCAGCGGTCCCAGCAGCTTGCTGCAGGCGGGGAAGGACAGCGCCTCCAGCCCGCAGCCAAGCGTGTCGAGCAGGCAGTGATGCGCGGTCTGGAACGCCAGTGGCGAGTCGATGCGCGTGTCACGCACGTAGTCGACGATGTCCACCAGCAGCGCATCCCAGGCTGCACGCGCGTTGGATGGGGTGTGGTTGTCGGACATCGCAGGTCTCCTCGTCGGGGTGCACGGTTGCCCGTGCACCATGCCAACCAAGGTTGGCATCTACCAAAGCAATCGGTCTCCGCGGCCCGGTAGTCGCCAACCGTGGTTGGCGTTTACCAGAGCATCACTCGGCTGGCACGCGCACCTTGCCTTCCATCAGCACGCGGGCGCTGCGGCTCATGATGGCCTTGGACACCGTCCACTGGCCGTCAACGAGTGCGGCCTGCGCACCCACGCGCAACGTGCCCGACGGATGCCCGAAGGTCACGGCCTCGCGCTCGCCGCCGCCAGCAGCACGATTGACCAGCGTGCCGGGGATGGCCGCGGCGGTACCGATCGCTACTGCAGCGGTGCCCATCATCGCGTGGTGCAGCTTGCCCATCGACAGCGCGCGGGCATGCAGATCGATGTCCGCAGCCGGGATCGCCTTGCCGCTGGACGACACGTAGTCCTGCGCAGGAGCGACGAAGGCCACCTTCGGCGTGTGCTGGCGGGTGGCCGCATCCTCCAGCGTCTGGATCAGGCCCATGCGCAATGCACCATGGGCACGGATCTTCTCGAAGCGTTCCAGCGCCGCCTTGTCTTCGTTGATCGCCGGCTGCAGTTCGGTGCCGATGTAACCGAGGTCGGCAGCGTTGAGGAAGATCGTCGGGATGCCGGCGGTGATCATCGTCACCTCGAAACTGCCCACGCCGGGCACGTCGAGGGTGTCCACCAGATTACCGGTCGGGAACATCGCGCCAGCATCGCCATCGTCGGACGGGTCGATGAATTCCAGCTGGATCTCTGCGGCCGGGAAGGTCACGCCATCCAGCTCGAAATCGCCGATCTCCTGCACTTCACCATCGCGCATCGGCACATGGGCGATGATGGTCTTGCCGATGTTGGCCTGCCAGATGCGTACGGTGCACAGGCCATCGCGCGGCACCCGCGCCGGATCGATCAGGCCGTTGGCGATGGCGAACGGGCCGACGGCGGTGCTGAGATTGCCGCAGTTGCCGCTCCAGTCCACGAATGCCGTGTCGATCGACACCTGGCCATACAGGTAATCCACGTCGTGATCCGGCACCGAAGCGGTGGAAATGATCACGCACTTGCTGGTGCTGGACGTCGCGCCGCCCATGCCGTCGGTCTGCTTGCCATACGGGTCGGGCGAACCGATCACGCGCATCAGCAGCGCATCGCGCGCGGCGCCCGGCACCTGCGCGGCTTCGGGCAGGTCCTGCAGGCGGAAGAACACGCCCTTGCTGGTGCCGCCACGCATGTAGGTGGCGGGAATGCGGAGTTGCGGGAGAAATACCATGGAACAGTTCCTTGCAATGAAAGACGGCCCGTTGCCGGGCCGTCGGATGACTTACGCCACCTTGGCGCCTTCCAGGAAGTCCTGGGCGAAGCGCTGCAGGACGCCGCCGGCCTCGTAGATCGCCACTTCCTCATCACTGTCCAGGCGGCAGGTGACCGGCACGATCACGTCCTGGCCGTCGCGGCGGTGGATGACCACGCGCAGCTCGGCGCGCGGCGTCCTTTCACCGATCACATCGAAGGTCTCGGTGCCGTCGATACCCAGGGTCAGGCGGGTGGTGCCCGGCTTGAACTCCAGCGGCAGCACGCCCATGCCGATCAGGTTGGTACGGTGGATGCGTTCGAAGCCTTCGGCAACGATGGCCTCTACGCCAGCCAGACGCACGCCCTTGGCGGCCCAGTCGCGCGAACTGCCCTGGCCGTAATCGGCACCGGCGATGATGATCAGCGGCTGCTTGCGTTCCATGTAGGTCTCGATCGCTTCCCACATGCGCATGACCTTGCCTTCCGGCTCCACGCGCGCCAGCGAGCCCTGCTTCACGCTGCCATCTTCGTTGCGCACCATCTCGTTGAACAGCTTCGGGTTGGCAAAGGTGGCACGCTGTGCGGTCAGGTGGTCACCGCGGTGGGTCGCATAGGAATTGAAGTCCTCTTCCGGCAGGCCCATCTTCGCCAGGTACTCACCGGCAGCACTCGACGCCAGGATCGCGTTGGACGGCGACAGGTGGTCGGTGGTGATGTTGTCCGGCAGCACTGCCAGCGCACGCATGCCCGCCAGCGTGCGCTCACCGGCCAATGCGCCCTCCCAGTACGGCGGGCGGCGGATGTAGGTGCTCTGCGCGCGCCAGTCGTACAGCGGGCTGACCTTTGCAGCGTGCTCCACGCGCACGTTGAACATCGGGTTGTAGACGCTGCGGAACTGCTCCGGCTTCACTGCAGCCTTCACCACCGCGTCGATTTCGGCGTCGCTCGGCCAGATGTCTTTCAGGCGCACCTCGTTGCCGTCGGTGTCCACGCCCAGCACATCCTTCTCGATGTCGAAGCGGATGGTGCCGGCGATGGCGTAGGCGATCACCAGCGGCGGCGAGGCAAGGAAGGCCTGCTTGGCGTACGGATGGATGCGGCCGTCGAAGTTGCGGTTGCCCGACAGCACAGCAGTGGCGTACAGGTCGCGATCGATGATTTCCTGCTGGATCTTCGGATCCAGCGCGCCGCTCATGCCGTTGCAGGTAGTGCAGGCAAAGGCGACGATGCCGAAGCCCAGCTTCTCCAGGTCCGGCAGCAGGCCGGCCTCTTCCAGGTACAGCTGCACGGCCTTCGAACCCGGCGCCAGCGACGACTTCACCCACGGCTTGCGCAGCAGGCCACGCTCGTTGGCCTTGCGTGCCAGCAGCGCCGCAGCGATCACGTTGCGCGGGTTGGAGGTATTGGTGCAGCTGGTGATGGCGGCGATGATCACCGCTCCGTCGGGCATCAGGCCCTGTGCCTGTTCGGCCTTGCCGGCCTCAAGCTTGGCGGCATCGGCGATGCCACGCTCGACCAGTTCCGATACCGGCAGTCGACGATGCGGATTGCTCGGGCCGGCCATGTTGCGCACCACCGTCGACAGATCGAAGCGCAGCACGCGCTCGTACTGTGCGGTGGCCAGGTCATCGGCCCACAGGCCGGTGCTGCGCGCGTAGCTTTCGACCAGTGCGACCTGCTTTTCCTCGCGACCGGTCAGGCGCAGGTAATCAAGCGTCTGCCCGTCGATGTAGAACATCGCGGCGGTGGCGCCGTATTCGGGGCACATATTGGAGATGGTGGCGCGATCACCGATGGTCAGTGCGGCGGCACCCTCACCGAAGAATTCAAGCCAAGCGCCGACCACGCGTTCCTTGCGCAGGAACTCGGTCAGGGCCAGCACCACGTCGGTGGCGGTGATGTCCGGCTGCGGCTTGCCGGTCAGCTCGACGCCGATGATGTCCGGCAGGCGCATCCACGACGCGCGGCCCAGCATCACGTTCTCCGCTTCCAGCCCACCCACGCCGATGGCGATCACGCCCAGCGCATCCACGTGCGGGGTGTGGCTGTCGGTACCCACGCAGGTATCGGGGAAGGCCACGCCGTCCTGCACGTAGATTACCGGCGACATCTTCTCCAGGTTGATCTGATGCATGATGCCGTTGCCCGGCGGAATCACGTCCACGTTCTCGAAGGCCAGCTTGGTCCAGTCGATGAAGTGGAAGCGGTCTTCATTGCGGCGATCCTCGATGGCGCGGTTCTTCTCGAACGCCTGCGGATCGAAACCGCCACACTCCACCGCCAGCGAGTGATCGACGATCAGCTGCACCGGCACCACCGGATTGACCTTGGCCGGGTCCCCCCCCTTGTCGGCGATCGCATCACGCAGGCCAGCGAGGTCGACCAGCGCGGTCTGGCCGAGGATGTCATGGCACACCACGCGCGCCGGGAACCACGGGAAGTCCAGGTCACGACGGCGCTCGATCAATTGCTTCAGCGAGTCGGTCAACGTGGCCGGATCGCAGCGACGCACCAGGTTTTCGGCCAGCACGCGCGATACGTACGGCAGCGTGGCGTAGGCGCCGGGCTGGATGGCATCGACCGCGGCGCGCGCGTCGAAGTAGTCCAGCGAAGCGCCGGGGAGGTTCTTGCGATAGTCGATATTCATGGGCTGGCGGAATGCTTGAGGCGGGCCGGGTGCCGGCGATGCGGCGGCGAAAACATCCGGCCGGCACGGGGCCGGCCGGATGCATGCAGCAGTGGAACAGCGGCGATGATCAGGAGCGCTTGTCGATGGCCACGAACTCGCGATCTTCCGGGCCGATGTAGTTGGCACTCGGGCGGATGATCTTGCCGTCGATGCGCTGTTCAACGATGTGCGCGCTCCAGCCGGCGGTGCGGGCGATCACGAACAACGGGGTGAACATCGCGGTCGGCACGCCCATCATGTGGTAGCTGACAGCACTGAACCAGTCGAGGTTCGGGAACATCTTCTTGATGTCCCACATCACCGTTTCCAGGCGCTCGGCGATGTCGTACATCTTCAGGCTCGACTGTTCTTCGGACAGTTCGCGGGCGACGTCCTTGATCACCTTGTTGCGCGGATCGGACACGGTGTAGACCGGGTGGCCGAAACCGATCACCACTTCCTTGCGCTCGACGCGGGCCTTGATGTCTTCCTCGGCTTCGTCCGGATTGTCATAGCGCTTCTGAACTTCGAACGCCACTTCGTTGGCGCCACCGTGCTTGGGGCCGCGCAGCGCACCGATGCCACCGCAGATCGCGCTGTACATGTCGCTGCCGGTGCCGGCAATGACGCGGCAGGCGAAGGTCGAAGCGTTGAACTCGTGCTCGGCGTACAGGATCAGCGAGGTGTGCATCGCCTTCACCCACGAATCCTGCGGCTTCTCGCCATGCAGCAGGTGCAGGAAGTGGCCACCGATGGAGTCATCGTCGGTTTCCACGTCGATCGCGCGGCCGTTGTGGCTCCAGTGGTACCAGTACAGCAGCATCGAGCCCAGGCAGGCCATCAGCTTGTCGGCGATGTCGCGCGCGCCCGGATGGTTGTGGTCGTCCTTCTCCGGCGACACGCAGCCGAGCACGGACACGCCGGTGCGCATCACGTCCATCGGGTGCGCCGACGGCGGCAGTTCTTCCAGCGCAGCCTTCACCGCAGCCGGGATGCCACGCAGCGACTTCAGCTTGGCCTTGTACGAAACCAGCTCGGCGCGGGTCGGCAGCTTGCCGTGCACCAGCAGGTAGGCGATTTCCTCGAACTCGCTGGTGTTGGCCAGGTCCAGGATGTCGTAGCCGCGGTAATGCAGGTCGTTGCCACTGCGGCCGACGCTGCACAGCGCGGTGTTGCCGGCAGCGGTGCCGGACAGGGCGACGGATTTCTTCGGCTTGAAGGTCGGGGTTGCGGTCGTATCGTTCATGTTTCCCTCCGAAACTTGATGGTGCAGGGTACTGCTTATTTCTTGGCGGCGAACAGCGCATCGAGCTGCTGTTCGAAGGCGTGGTAGCCGATACGGTCATACAGCTCCTCGCGGGTCTGCATGCTGTCGATCAGGTTGCGCTGGTGGCCTTCGCGGCGGACCGTCTGGTAGACGTTCTCGGCCGCCTTGTTGGCGGCGCGGAACGCCGACAGCGGGAACAGCTGGATGGCCACGCCGGCCGAGGCCAGCTCGTCGCGGCTGAACAGCGGGGTCGCGCCGAATTCAGTGATGTTGGCCAGCACCGGCACCTTCACCGCATCAACGAAGCGGCGGTAGGTCTCCAGGTCGTAGGCGGCCTCGGCGAAGATGCCGTCGGCACCGGCTTCGACGCAGGCGATGGCGCGCTCGATGGCCTTGTCCACCCCGTCCACCTGGATGGCGTCGGTGCGTGCGATCAGGAAGAAGCCCGGATCGGTCTTGGCATCGGCAGCCGCCTTCACGCGGTCGACCATTTCGCCCTGCGAGACGATCTCCTTGCCCGGGCGATGACCGCAGCGCTTGGCGCCGACCTGGTCTTCGATATGGCAGGCAGCCGCGCCGGCCTTGATCAGCGACTTCACGGTGCGCGCGATGTTGAACGCGCTCGGGCCGAAGCCGGTGTCGATGTCGACCATCAGCGGCAGGTCGCAGACATCGGTGATGCGGCGAACGTCCACCAGCACGTCTTCCAGGGTGTTGATGCCCAGGTCCGGCAGGCCCAGCGAGCCGGCAGCAACGCCGCCGCCGGACAGGTAGATGGCGCGGAAACCCGCGCGCTTGGCCAGCAGCGCATGGTTGGCGTTGATCGCGCCGATCACCTGCAACGGCGATTCGGCAGCCAGCGCCTCGCGGAAGCGGGCACCGGCGGAGAAGGGGGTGGAAGCGGTCATGCGGCGATCCAGGTTGAAGGACAGAGAGGTAAGCGCAAGCACCATGCCAACCTGCAAGCGATTGATTTCACGGGGATGACCGGCAAACCGAGGTGAAACATATGAAACATTGAAACAGATGTATCATGAAACATCGCCACACCCGATCCCCGCACCATGTACCTGCCCCGCTCGCCCCTGCGCCACGCCGATGCCGACCCCGGCCGCCCGGTGATCTGGACTGTCAGCGTCTCGCGCCTGACCGGCTTGCTGGGTGATGTCATTCCTGAGTTCGACCGCCGCGCACGCATCGAGCAGATCAACCTCGGCTTCGAGGAAGCAGTGGAAGTGATCGGCCAGCGCCTGCGCCGCGAGCACTGCGACGTGGTGATCGCCGGCGGCTCCAACGCGGCCTGGTTGCGCGGCCGCCTGGACCTGCCGCTGGTACCGATCCAGGCCAACGGTTTCGATCTGATGGAAGCGCTGGCGCGGGCGCGCCGCATCGCCCCACGCATCGGACTGGTTACCCACGCCAGCGACGTGCCGGTGTTCAGCAGCTTCCAGCAGAGCTTCGGCCTGGACATCGAGCATCGCCGTTTCGTCACCCGCGAAGACGCCCGCGACTGCATCGCCGACCTGCGCGCCAACGGCATCGAAGTGATCGTCGGCACCGGCATGGCCATCGACCATGCCGAACAGGCAGGCCTGCCGGGTGTGCTGCTGTACTCGGCCGATTCGGTGCGGCAGGCCTTCGAGCACGCGCTGGAACTGACCCAGACCCTGGCACGCTCGGCGGACGCGCGCCCGGCCGCACGCCGAAGGACCGCACCGCGCGCCGACGCGCATGCGCTGCTCGGCGACAGCAACGCGATGGCCGACGTGCGCGCGCAGATCGCGCTGTACGCCCCGCACGACAGCACTGTACTGGTTACCGGCGAGACCGGCACCGGCAAGGAACTGGTGGCGCGGCAGCTGCATGCGGCCAGCGGCCGGCGGGGTCGATTCGTCGCACTGAACTGCGGTGCGATCAGCGAATCGCTGCTGGAGGCCGAGCTGTTCGGCTACAGCGATGGCGCCTTCACTGGTGCGCGGCGCGGGGGGCGCGTCGGCCTGGTCGAGGCCGCCGATGGCGGCACGTTGTTCCTGGATGAGATCGGTGAACTGCCGCTGCCGCTACAGACCCGCCTGCTGCGCGTGCTGGAAGAACGCGAAGTGCTGCGCGTGGGCGCCACCGAACCGACCCCGGTCGACCTGCGCGTGGTCGCCGCCACCCTGCAATCGCTGGAGCAGCGCGCGGCGACCGGCAGCTTCCGCCGCGATCTGTATTACAGGCTGGCCGCGCTGCGCGTCGCACTGCCCACTCTGCGCGCACGGCGCGATGACATCCCAGTGCTTGCGCAGCACTTCTTCCGTCAGCTGCGCGGCATCGATGCACCGCTGGATGCAGAAGCGCTGACCCTGCTCAGCGCTGCCGATTGGCCGGGCAATGTGCGTGAGCTGCGCAACCTGGTGGATCGGCTGCGCATCCACTGGCAGCCGGGTGAAGGGCTGATCGATGCCGCGCGACTGCTACAGTTGGCGCCGGAGCTGGCAAACGAAGGCGTCGCGGCACTACCGGTGGAAAACAACGGCAAGCGCCCGCCGCGTGGGCAGTTGGAAACGCTGCTGCAGGAACACCGCAATGACCGCGAAGGCATGGCGCAGGCGCTGGGCGTCTCACGCACCACGCTGTGGCGGTGGCTGCGCGCGGAGGGGTTGTAACCGCCTATTGCCTGGCGGGTACCAACCGATGCCTGATGGGTGCGAACCTTGGTTCGCACCGCTCTTCCGTCAAGCACCTCATCCACGCATGGCGTGGATCTACTGCGCCCCATCGGCCAACAGGAGCTCGATCTCTTCCACCCGCACCATCGGCACCTGCCACGAGTGATCCAGCGCGGGCGACGGCACCAATGCCACCGCGCAATACAGCGCCACGCACCTCATCACTACGCCTTACGGGTACAACAGCCGCTTGCTCCAGCGCCCTTCCGCACCCGCTTCATAGCACCAGCGCTCGTGCAGGCGGAACTGCGCGCCGTACCAGAACTCGATACGGTCGGGCACCACCCGCAACCCGCTCCAGCCGTCCGGACGCGGCACGTCCTTGCCGTCGAAACGTGCCTCGACCTCGGCCACGCGCGCGTCGAACTCCTCGCGCGAATTCAAGGTCTTCGACTGCAGCGATGCCCATGCGCCGATCTGGCTCATGCGCGGACGGCTGGAGAAATACGCGTCGGCCTCGGCGTCGGCAACCTGCTCCACGCGCCCCTCGATGCGCACCTGGATGCCGGCCTCGCGCAGGCTGCGCCACAGGAACAGCAGCGCTGCCTGCGGATTGGCCTGCAGTTCGTTGCCCTTGTGGCTGTCCAGGTGGGTGTAGAACACGAAGCCGCGCTCGTCGAACGCCTTCAACAACACGGTGCGCGCCGACGGCCGGCCCTGCGTATCGGCAGTGGCCACGGTCATCGCATTGGGCTCGACTTCGCGGCTCTGTTTCGCTTCTTCGAACAGGGCGGCAAAGGTCGACAGGGCTTCGGCGTACAGGTCGCTCATGACAGCATTCTTCTCACACGGTTTGGGCTATTGTGGCGGCATGGTCGCTGCTGCGTACATGCCCCAGGTGAAAGGATTCCCCGAAACAGTGGTCGAGCAGGCGCTGGATGACGCGCTAGGCAGCAGTACAGCCGTTCCAGTATTGGCGATCAGCGGCCTGCAGGGGAGCGGCAAATCGACGCTGGCCGCGCAGGTGGTCGGCCGTGCCCAGGCCCGTGGCCTGAACGCCGCAACGCTCTCCATCGACGATGTCTACCTCACCCGCGCGCAGCGCCAACGCCTGGCACGTCAGGTGCATCCCTTGTTGATCACCCGGGGTCCGCCGGGCACCCACGACCTGCCGCTGGCGCATGCGGTACTGGATGCAGTGGCCGCACGACAGCCGCTGGCCCTGCCCCGCTTCGACAAACTGGCCGACGAGCGCCTGCCCGAAGCGCAGTGGCCGCAGCTCGAAAAGCCGCTGGACCTGCTGGTGTTCGAGGGCTGGTTCCTCGGCACTCCGGCGCAGGACGAGGCCGAACTGGATACTCCCCTCAACGCACTCGAGCGCGAGGCCGATGCCGATGGGCGCTGGCGACGCTGGTGCAACCAGGCACTGGCCCGCGACTACCCGGCGCTGTGGCAGCGCTGTGATCGCCTGTGGTTCCTACAGCCCCCGAATTTCTCGGTGGTGCCGCGTTGGCGCTGGCAGCAGGAGCAGAACCTGCAGGCAGCCCAGCCGGGCCGGCACGGCATGAGCCGGCCGCAGCTGGAGCGCTTCGTGCAGTACTACGAGCGGGTCAGCCGGCAGGCATTGCGTGCGCTGCCGGCCATTGCCGACCGGATGGTGGTGCTGGATGCGCAGCGCCAGGTGCTGGCGCTGCGCTGAGCGGGCTCACTCGACCAGGAAGGTGATCCGCAGGTTCACCCGCCATTCGGTGATCTCACCGTTGCTGTCGGTGACCACCTTGGTCTCGTTGATCCAGGCGCCCTGGATGCCCTTGACCGTCCCGGACACCTTCTTCAATCCGCTGCGCACCGCGTCCTCCACACTTTTGGGGGAGGACGCATTGATTTCGATGACCTTGGCAACCGACATGGCAGGCACTCCGTCAGGCGCGGGAAACCCCGCAGGAACCTCCACCCTGACGTGAAGAACGTAAAGGCCAAGGCACGGAGGTGTTAGCATCAGAGGGCATGAATCCCGCTCCGAACCTGATCCTGATCGGCCCGATGGGCGCCGGTAAAACCTGCATCGGCCGCCGCCTCGCCGAGCGCTTCACGCTGGACTTCGTCGACGTCGACCAGGCCATCGTCGATGCGACCGGGGCCAGCATCCCCACGATCTTTGAACATTCCGGCGAAGCCGGCTTCCGCGCCCATGAGCGCCAGGCACTGGCACAGGTGCTGGCCGGCCGTAGCCAGCTGGTGTCCACCGGCGGTGGTGCCGTGCTCGATCCGGACAATCGCGCCCTGATCGC
Organism: Stenotrophomonas sp. G106K1; assembly: GCF_037969685.1. NCBI lineage: Bacteria > Pseudomonadati > Pseudomonadota > Gammaproteobacteria > Lysobacterales > Lysobacteraceae > Stenotrophomonas > Stenotrophomonas sp. G106K1. Next base: position 162,165 of record NZ_JBBPFR010000007.1, read on the forward strand.
CCGGCGTGGCTTTGTCGTCTACCTGCGGGTCAGCGTCGCGGCCCAGCTGGAGCGCCTGTCACGCGACAAGGCGCGCCCCCTGCTGCAGCGGCCGGACCGCGAGCAGGTGCTGCAGGATCTGGCCGCGCATCGCGACCCGCTGTATCGCGACCTGGCCGATGTCACCCTTGATACCGACCCGTTTACCGCAGCCGATGCGACTGCCCAGCTTGTGCTCAAGCTGGCCACGCACTGGCAGCGACAGGACCCCACTGCATGACTTCCCCTGCCCTGCTGCAGGTCGCCGTTGGCGGCGACCGCCCCTACTCCATCACCATTGGCGCCGGCGCGCAGACCGAAGGTTCCGCGCTGGCCAGCCATGTACATGGCCGCCATGTGCTGCTGGTCAGCGACAGCGAGGTTGCACCGCGCTATCTGGATGCCGTCAGGCAGACCCTGCTGGCCGCACGCCCGGACCTGATTGTGGGTGAGCATGTGCTGGCCGCCGGCGAAGCCTCCAAGACCCTGTCCGAGTTCGGCTCGGTCATCGAGGCGCTGGCCGCGCTCGGCGCGACCCGCGATGCCTGTGTGTTCGCCCTCGGCGGCGGTGTGGTCGGTGACCTTGCCGGCTTTGCCGCGGCCTGCTGGATGCGCGGCGTCGACTGCGTACAGCTGCCGACCACGCTGCTGGCGATGGTCGACTCCTCGGTGGGCGGCAAGACCGCAGTGGATATCCCGGCCGGCAAGAATCTGGTCGGCGCGTTCCATCCGCCGCGTGCGGTAATCGCCGATACCCGCGTGCTGGCCACCCTGCCGCCGCGTGAACTGCGCGCCGGTCTGGCCGAAGTAGTGAAGTACGGTGCACTGGGTGATGCGGTGTTCTTCGAATGGCTGCAGCAGCATGCCGACGCACTGGCGGCCGGCGAAGATGCCGTGATCGCCGAGGCCATCGCCCGCAGCTGCAGGCACAAGGCGGCGATCGTCGAGCGCGATCCCTTCGAGAAGGGCGAACGCGCCCTGCTCAACCTGGGGCACACCTTCGGCCACGCCATCGAAACCGAACAGGGCTACTCCGCACCGGGGCGCGATGCGCTGAACCACGGTGAGGCCGTGGCGGTGGGCATGGTGCTGGCGGCCCGTCTCTCCACTCAGCTGGGCCTGGCCGAGGACGCCGACCGTGTGCGCCTGCAGGCCCTGCTGGAGCAGTTGGGCCTGCCGGTGGCAATCCCCGCCGGACTGGACCCGCAGGCCCTGCTCGGCCGCATGCGCCTGGACAAGAAGAATGTCGCCGGCCGCCTGCGCCTGGTGCTGTGGCGCGGCATGGGCCGTGCCGAAGTGGTGCCGGATGTGGATGAAGCGGCGGTATTGAAGGTACTGGGCGCAGGCTGACCGCTTCCGCGTTCGCCGGGCATGGCCCGGCGCTACCGGGGAGGCTTCATGAGGTTGCCGGTCAGCGGCCGGCACTACCGCGTTGCGGCAGGGGTCACACCACCCCCGCTACAATCGACGCCATGCACGTCCACCTGCAACAACCCGCCGACGGTGCCCAGGCACCGCGCTTCCTGCGCCTGACCCTGGTCCCGGACCTGTTCGGCGGCTGGGAGCTGCTGCGCGAATCCGGCCGCGTCGGCGCCCGCTCGCAGCTGCGGCGCGAGCTGTACCTCAAGGCCGACGAAGCCCGCCACGCCTACGAGAAGGCCCGCGATGCAGAACTGCATCGGGGCTTCCAGATTCTTTCGCACGGCGACTGACTGCGCCGCTGCCCTTTTCGCCCAAGGAATGCCCACTGTGACCAGCCCTCTCCGCAACGATCGCCTGCTGCGCGCCCTGCGCCGCGAACCGGTGGACTGCACCCCCGTCTGGCTGATGCGCCAGGCCGGCCGCTATCTGCCGGAATATCGCGCCGCACGGGCCAAGGCCGGCAGCTTCCTGGCCATGGCCAAGAACCCGGAGATCGCCTGCGAAGTCACCCTGCAGCCACTGCGCCGCTTCCCGCTGGACGCGGCCATCCTGTTCTCGGACATCCTCACCATTCCCGATGCAATGGGCCTGGAGCTGTACTTCGTCGAAGGCGAAGGCCCGAAGTTCCGCCACCCGGTGCGCGATGAAGCGGCCATCGCCAGGCTGGCGGTGCCAGACATGGAACAGGACCTGGGCTACGTGATGGACGCGGTGCGCCTGATCCGCCGCGAGCTGGACGGCCAGGTGCCGCTGATCGGTTTTTCCGGCAGCCCGTGGACACTGGCCTGCTACATGGTCGAAGGCGGCGGCAGCAAGGATTTCGCGCGCATCAAGGCGATGGCGCTGAATCATCCGAAGGCCCTGCACCGTCTGCTGGAAGTGACCACCGACGCGGTGATCGCCTATCTCGGGGCGCAGCGCGCCGCCGGTGCGCAGGCCCTGCAGGTGTTCGACACCTGGGGTGGCGTGCTGTCGCCAGCAATGTACCGCGAGTTCTCGCTGCGCTATCTGCAGCGCATCGCCGAGAGCCTGGAGCGCGGCGAAGGCAGCGAGCGCACGCCGCTGATCCTGTTCGGCAAGGGCACCGGCCTGCACCTGGAAGCGCTGTCGCAGACCGGCGCCGATGCGCTCGGCCTGGACTGGACGCTGGACCTGGATGAAGCACTGCGCCGCACCGGTGGCCGCGTAGCCCTGCAGGGCAATCTGGACCCGACCACGCTGTATGCCTCGCCCGATGCGATCGCCGCGGCGGCCGCACGTGTGCTCGACACCTATGCCGCCGGCAATGGCGGTTCGCGCGAGGGCCATGTGTTCAACCTCGGCCACGGCATGTCGCCGGACATGGACCCGGCCCATGTACAGGTGCTGGTCGACGCGGTGCACGCGCACAGCCAACGCTGAGCATCCCGCATGCAGTCGCGGCGCGATGTTGATCGCGCCGTGACCCGCAGTGCGCGATCATGGCGCCCCCACGTTGCACCGGCCACACCCCATGTCCACAGCGCCATCGACCTACACCCGCCAGCGTCCCCTGCTGTGGCTGGTATCGCTGGCGATCTTCATGCAGATGCTGGACTCGACCATCGTCAACACGGCGCTGCCGGCGATGGCGGCCAGCCTCGGCGAAAGCCCGCTGCAGATGCAGTCGGTGGTCTTCAGCTACGCGCTGGCCGTGGCCACCTTCATTCCCGCCTCCGGCTGGATCGCCGACCGGTACGGGACCCGTCGTACCTTCCTGGTGGCGATCATCCTGTTCACCCTCGGCTCGCTGGCCTGCGCGATGGCGCAGCAGCTGCATCAGCTGGTGGCTGCACGCGTACTGCAGGGCATCGGTGGCGCGATGCTGCTGCCGGTCGGGCGCCTGGCGGTGATGCGCTCGGTGCCGCGCGAGGACTTCCTGCGTGCGATGAGCTTCATCGCCATCCCCGCACTGGTCGGTCCGCTGATCGGCCCGACCCTGGGCGGCTGGCTGGTCGAAATCGCATCGTGGCACTGGGTGTTCCTGATCAACCTGCCGATCGGCGTCATCGGCTTCATCGCGGCGATGAAGATCATGCCCGACCACTACGCCAGCCACCGCACCCGTTTCGACCTGCGCGGCTACGCCATGCTGGCGTTCGCGATGGTGGTGCTGTCACTGGCGCTGGATGGCATTTCCGGGCTCGGCACACCACACGCGCTGGTGATGCTGATGACCGTGGCCGGTCTGGCTGCGCTGGTCGGCTACTGGCTGCATGCCGCCAACTCCACCGCGCCGTTGTTCTCGCTGGCACTGTTCCGCGTGCCCAGCTATCGCATCGGCATTCTCGGCAACCTGTTCTCGCGCATCGGCAGCAGTGCCATGCCGATGCTGATTCCGCTGCTGCTTCAGGTCGGCCTTGGCCTGGGGCCGATGAACGCCGGCCTGATGATGGTGCCGGTGGCGGCCGCGGGCATGGTGTCGAAGAAGCTGGCGGTGAAGCTGGTTGAACGCTACGGCTATCGCCGCGTGCTGATGACCAACACCGTGCTGGTCGGCCTGGCGATGGCCAGCTTCATCCTGATGACACCGGGCCAGCACCTGAGCGTGCGCCTGCTGCAGCTGGCGTTCTTCGGTGCGGTCAATTCGCTGCAGTTCACCGTGATGAACACCGTCACCCTGCGCGATCTCGACCGCGAGTTCGCCAGTTCCGGCAACAGCCTGCTGTCGATGGTGATGATGCTCGCCGCCGGCTTCGGTGCGGCGGCGGCAGGCAGCCTGCTGGCCGCGTTCGGTACGCAGCTGGAAGGCCACGGCGCGACGGCGGCGCTGCATGCCACGTTCCTGTGCGTGGGCGCGATCACCCTGACCTCGACGCTGATCTTCTGGCAGCTGCCCGACACCAAGCCGGAGCCGCGCGAGGTCGAGCACGTAGCGGAGTAGTGGGTTCGGCAGGGCTGCGCCCTGCACCTGCAGAGGCCACTGCGCAAGCAACAGCAACGGCAACAGCGGGCTATCCGGGGGATGGCGGGGCGGTGTCGGATTGCGGGGACGCCGCAAGTACGTCCCTGTAGGCTTGGCCGCGGCATCCATGCCGCGGACAC
>NZ_JBBPFR010000008.1:0-158430 GCF_037969685.1 Stenotrophomonas sp. G106K1
TGCAAGTACGTCCATGTAAGCTCGGTCGCCGCATCCATGCGGCTCACGCCCCTGCGCAGCCCACCCCGCCCGGCCAAGCCCAGCTGCTGCTTCAAGCCACGAGGGGCTCCGCCGTTGGCCGTATCCTGCCGATAGGCGCGATAATGAAAAGATGGAAACCGTCCGCATCGCCACCCGCAAGAGCCCGCTCGCCCTCTGGCAGAGCGAACACGTCGCCGACCGCCTGCGCCAGGCACATCCCGATCTGCACGTGGAACTGGTGCCGATGAGCACCCGCGGCGATGAAGTGCTGGATCGCTCGCTGGCAGCCATCGGTGGCAAGGGCCTGTTCCTCAAGGAACTGGAACTGGCCATGCTGCGGGGCGAGGCCGACTGTGCGGTGCATTCGCTGAAAGACGTGCCGATGGAACTGGATGCGCCGTTCGCGCTGCCGGCGATGCTGCCCCGGCATGATCCGGCAGACGGCTTTGTCTCCAACCTGTATGCGTCGCTGGATGCGCTGCCGATCGGTGCGCGCGTCGGTACCTCGTCACTGCGCCGCCAGGCCCAGCTGCGCGCGCTGCGCCCGGACCTGGAACTGCTGGACCTGCGCGGCAACGTCAACACCCGCCTGGCCAAGCTCGACAACGGTGGCTACGACGCCATCGTGCTGGCGGTGGCCGGGCTGGAACGGCTGGGCCTGGGCAATCGCATCATCGCCCGCCTGCAGCCGCCGCAGTGGCTGCCGGCACCGGCGCAGGGCGCGGTGGCGGTGGAGTGTGACGGCGGCAACGCGGCGCTGATGGCGCTGTTCGCAGGCCTGGATGACGCCGCCACGCGCGCCTGTGTGGAAGCGGAGCGGGCGATGAACCGCGCGCTGCACGGCAGCTGTCATGTGCCGGTGGCGGCGATCGCGCAGTGGCAGGGGCAGGATCTGCACCTGCAGGGCCTGGTCGGCAGTGCCAGTGACGGCCGCGCGGTGCGTGCCGACGCCGTGGGCCCGGCCAGCGACCCGGAAGCGCTGGGCCAACGCGTGGCGAAGATGCTGCTGGAGGCGGGCGCCGGCGAGCTGCTGAACGTTTGACGTCGCTGGATCGTGCCCACCAAGGTGGGCACCTACCGGAAAAGGAAACGGGCGCCTGGCGCCCGTTTCGCTTACTTGAACTTGTAGACCACGTTCATCGTGGTCAGCGTATCGGTCTTGCGCTTGTCCTCGGCGACGTCGCTGTTGTAACGCGCCTGCCAGCCGGCCTTCAGCGCCAGGTGCTCGTTCATGCTCACCGAGACACCGAAATCGTTCTGGCCGAAGGTGTTGTACGAACCGGATTCGACCAGCAGGGTGTTGATCAGGTCGGTGTTGTCGGTCAGCGAGTACTTCAGGTCGAACAGGCCACGACCGATCAGGCCGGTGCGGGTGCGGTCGTCCTCGGTGCTGTGCGTGCGGCGCACACCGGGGCCGATCTGCGCGTCGAACGAGAAACGCTCGGTGTTCCACAGCCGGGTACCGTAACCCAGACCGAACGAGCTCTGCCGGTCGTAGGTGGCGAAATCATCACGCTCGGTACGTACCGTGGCGGTCAGCTGGCGATGTTCGCCCAGCTGCAGCGCGCTGCCTGCACTGCCGGTGTAGCGGTTGGCGGTGGTGTTGTTGCGGCGGGTGGTGGTGCCGTCGTCGCTGGTTTCAGTCACCTTGGAGCTGGAGCGCAGGCCGAACAGGTCCATGCTGTGCACCCAGTCGCCATCGGTGTAGCGCAGGCGCAGGCGGCCGTTGAAGCTCTCGGTGCTGCTGTTGCCACGGGCCGACGCGAAGCCGAGTTCGCCACCACTGCCACTCCACGGCGAGGACATCGCCGCCAGTTCGGAGGCATCCTGCGCATACGCCAGCGGGGCGCAGAGCAGCAAGGGGACCAGCAGGGACACGCGCAGGGACATCAAGGCTTCTCCGAAGCGATTGGCAGCCAGTGATGATACTGGAAGCGTGATGACCGTCCGAATCGCCCGTCCCGCCTGCTTCAGCAGGCGTTGTCGGCGAGCCCCATTCAGGGCAGATCGACCTGCAGGGCCGGATCGTTGAAGAGCGAGTACCGCAGCCGCAGCTGGAACGGTTTGCCGTTGTTGTGTCCACTGCGCACGATCTGCCGTGGCAGGCCCTGCGCATCCACCCAGTACTCCAGGCCTTCACCGGCGGTGGCGCCGCGCAGGCGGTAGTGGCGCGTGCTGACCCCATCCAGCGTCTGTTCGCCCAGGTCTTCGGCCTGCAGGGCCTGGGCGGGGATATCGGCGGGCAGCGGGCTGCGCCATTGCTCCAGCAGCCCCGGCGGGGTCGGCACCTGGCGGATCGCATCGTCGGCCTGCAGGAACATGGTGTCGCCGATGATCACCTGCGGCCCGGCAGGGGTCTGCACCCGGAAGCGGTCCGGGGCGACGAAGTCCATCGCGGTACGCACCGGCTGCTGCGTGCCCAGCACCTCCAGCTCGGCATGGAAGCTGCGCAGGGCGGCAAAGCGCTGGCTGGCAGACAGCACCGCCTGCGCCGGATCGGCAGCGGGTATGGGCGTCGCAGCGTCGGTCGGCGCCGGTGCGCGGTCGCAGGCGGCCAGCAGCAGGCAGGCCAGCAGGGGCAGGACAGACAACCGGCGCATCGGGCGCTCCACGGGGCAGGGGGCGCCCACGATAGCCCAATCGTCCGCCACAACGCCCGAGACTCGGACATAATCGGGGGCATGGACCGATACGAACGCATCACCGCCCTGCATCGTCTGCTCAAGTCCGCACGCTATCCGGTGACGGTGGCGACCCTGCAGGACAAGCTCGGTTGCTCCCGGGCCACCGTCTACCGCGACCTGGCGTTCCTGCGCGATGCGCTGATGGCGCCGATCGAGGGCGATGGCGAGGCCGGCTTCCGCTACATGGCCGACGAGAGCGACCGCTTCGAGCTGCCCGGGCTGTGGCTGAGCTCGGAGGAGCTGCACGCCCTGCTGGCCTCGCAGCACCTGCTGGCCCGTACCGGCGGCGGCGTGCTGTCTTCCGTGCTGGCACCGCTGCAGCAACGCATCGAGAGCCTGCTGGCCGCCCAGGCCGGTGTTTCCAGCTGGCCGGTGGACCGGGTCCGGGTGATTCCGCACCGTGGCCGCAAGTTCGATGAAGCCAGCTTCCGTTCGGTCGCCTCGGCGGTGCTGGAACGCAAGCAGCTGGGCTTTGAATACCGCGCCCGCTCGACCGACGAGGCGACCAAGCGCACGGTATCGCCGCAGCGGCTGACCCATTACCGCGACAACTGGTATCTGGACGGCTGGGACCATGATCGTGAGGCCCTGCGCAGCTTCGCGGTGGACCGCATCTACAAGGCGCGGGTGATCGACAGCACCGCGCGCGATGTCGCCGACAGCGAGCTGGACGAGCAGCTGGGCGCCAGCTACGGCATCTTCTCCGGTGCGCCCAAGGGCTGGGCAACCATCCTGTTCAGCGCCAAGGCCGCGCGCTGGGTGGCCGACGAACACTGGCACTCCAAGCAGCAGGGCCGCTTCCTCGCGGATGGCCGCTATGAACTGAAAGTGCCCTACAGCGTGTCGCGCGAGCTGTTGATGGACGTGTTGCATTACGGGTCCGATGCCGAGATCGTCGAACCGATGATGCTGCGCGAGCAGGCCAAGGCATTGCTGGAACTGGCCCTGACCAATTACGAAAAATCCTGACACCTCCCCCGAGATCGATTGCGCCCATGAAGAAGACCCTGTTGCTGCCCCTGTTCGCCGCTGCGCTGGCCCTTGCCGCCTGCGGCAAGTCCGGCGAGCCTTCGCAGAAGCTGGTGGTGGCCGCCACCGCCGTGCCGCACGCCGAAATCCTGGAAGTGGTCAAGCCGATCCTCAAGCAGGAAGGCGTGGAACTGGACGTGCGCGTGTTCAACGACTACGTGCAGCCCAACGACCAGCTGGTGCAGAAGCAGGTGGATGCCAACTACTTCCAGACCGAGCCGTACCTGGATGCCTACAACCGTGATCGCAAGACCGACCTGACCAAGGTGGTGGGCGTGCACATCGAGCCGTTCGGTGCCTACTCGCGCAAGATCAAGTCGCTGGCCGAGCTGCGTGAAGGGGCGGATGTGGTGATCCCCAACGACCCGAGCAACAACAGCCGCGCGCTGATCCTGCTGCACAAGGCCGGCGTGATCGAGCTGAAGGACCCGACCAACGCACTGGCCACCCAGCGCGACATCGTGTCCAACCCGAAGAACCTGAAGTTCCGCGAGCTGGACTCGGCGATGCTGCCGCGCGTGCTCGACCAGGTCGATCTGGCCCTGATCAACACCAACTATGCGCTGGATGCCGGCCTCAACCCGACCAAGGACGCGCTGGCGATCGAGAGCAAGGACTCGCCGTACGTGAATTTCCTGGTTGCCCGCCCGGACAACAAGGACGACGCCCGCGTGCAGAAGCTGGCCAAGGCGCTGACCAGCCCGCAGGTGAAGACCTTCATCGAGACCAAGTACAAGGGCGCGGTGCTGCCGGCGTTCTGACCGCGCTGATCCGCTGACGATGCCCGTGGTGGGTGTCGACCTTGGTCGACACCGCCTCAATCCACGTGGAAGGCGAGGGTAGCGGCCACGGCCTGCTGCCATCCGGCATAGAGTTGCTCGCGCCGGGCTATCGCCATCTGCGGTTCGAAGCGGCGATCCAGCCCCCACTGTGCCGCGATCTGCTCGCGGCTTTCCCAGAAGCCGACCGCCAGCCCCGCCAGGTAGGCCGCACCCAGCGCGGTGGTCTCGGTCAGCCGCGGGCGCAGCAGCGGCACGCCGAGGATGTCGGCCTGGAAGCCGGCGAGGAAGTCGTTGCCGATCGCACCCCCATCGGCGCGCAGTTCACTGAGCGAGATGCCCGCGTCGGACTGCATCGCGTCCAGTACGTCGCGGGTCTGGTAGGCCATCGCCTCCAGCGCTGCCCGCACGAAGTGGGCCTTGCCGGTGCCACGGGTCAGGCCGAACATCGCGCCGCGCACATCGCTGCGCCAGTACGGTGCACCCAGGCCGACGAAGGCCGGCACCAGATACACCCCGGCGCTGTCCGGCACCTGTGCGGCCAAGGCCTGGCTGTCGGCGGCACGATCGATCATGCGCAGGCCATCGCGCAGCCACTGCACCACCGAGCCGGCGACGAAGATCGATCCCTCCAGCGCGTATTCCACCTTTCCATCCAGGCCCCAGGCAATGGTGGTCAGCAGGCCATTGCGCGAGCGTACGGCCTGCGTGCCGGTGTGCATCAGCATGAAGCAGCCGGTGCCATAGGTGTTCTTGACCATGCCCGGCTGGAAGCAGGCCTGGCCGAACAGCGCAGCCTGCTGGTCACCGGCGATGCCGGCGATCGGGATCGGGTGGTCGAAGAAGAACTGCGGGCGCGTGTGTGCATACACCGAACTGGAATCACGCACCTGCGGCAACATCGCGCGCGGAATGTCCAGCAGTGCCAGCAGATCATCGTCCCATTCCAGGGTATGGATGTTGAACAGCAGCGTGCGCGCGGCGTTGCTGTAGTCGGTCACGTGCGCCTGGCCGCCGCTGAGATTCCACACCAGCCAGCTGTCGATGGTGCCGAACAGCAGCTCGCCGCGTTCGGCACGCTGCTGTGCGCCTTCGACGTGATCGAGGATCCAGCGGATCTTGGTGGCCGAGAAATAGGCGTCGATCAGCAGGCCGGTGCGTTCGCGGATCAGCGCTTCGTGGCCGCCGGACTTCAGCCGCTCGCAGATCGCCTGGCTCTGCCGTGACTGCCAGACGATGGCGTTGTGGATTGGTTGGCCGCTGGCACGGTCCCAGACCACGGTGGTTTCGCGCTGGTTGGTGATGCCCAGCGCCGCGATGTGGCGGGGATCGATCTGTTCGCGGCTGAGCAGTTCGGTGATCGTGGCGTAGACGCTGGTCAGGATCTCGCGCGGGTCATGCTCGACCCAGCCCGGCTGTGGAAACACCTGTGTGAACTCGCGCTGCGCGCTGCCGACGATGTCGCCGCTACGATCGAACAGGATCGCGCGCGAACTGGTGGTTCCCTGGTCGATGGCCAGCACGTAGCGGGGCGTCATGCAGCGTCTCCAGTGGCGATGTTGGAATCGTAATGCATCGGCGGCGGCTGGCCGTGCCTGGCACTACCGGCAATGTGAATCCATCCACGCCTGCAGCCGTGCCGCCTGCGCCGCATCCATCTGCAGCCCCAGCTTGCTCCGTCGCCACAGTACATCCTCGGCGCTGCGAGCCCACTCGTGGGCGCACAGGAACGCGACCTCGCGTGCGTGCAGGCCCGCGCCAAAGTCTTCGCCCAGATCGAGCAGGCTGTGCGCGCCATGCAGCAGATCAACGCTGCGGCTGCCATAGGCGCTTGCCCAGCGTCGCCGTGTGGCTTCCGGCAGCCAGGGGGCCTGCTGCTGCAGCTGCTGCCGTGCCTGCGCGGCATCACCCCAGTCGCTGCCGGGCAACGGGTCGCCTGCCGACGTCCAGGCCGGGCCTGCGTGCGGCAGATGGGGGCGCAACAGATCCAATGCTTCCTCGGCCAGCACCCGATAGGTGGTCAGCTTGCCGCCGAGCACGTGCAGCGCGGGCGCACCGTCGGTGTCCAGCTGCAGGCGATAGTCGCGACTCAGTTTCGCCGCGCGCGGGTCCGGGTCTGCCAGCAACGGGCGCACGCCGGCAAACTGCCAGACCACCTCGGCCGCTGCGATCGGATCGCGCAGGTAGCCATTGGCAGCGCTGCACAGGTAGTCCACTTCCGAAGGCAGCACACTGCAGCGTGCGGGATCGCCGCGATAGTCGGTGTCGGTGGTGCCGACGAGCAGATGGTCGTGGAAGGGCAGCAGGAACACCACGCGGCCGTCGGGCTGCTGCAGCAGGCAGGCCTTGTCGTTCGGCCAGGGGCGGCGCAGCACGATGTGGCTGCCCTGCACCAGGCGCAGCGCAGGTCCGCCGCTGCGGGCGTGCATGCGCTCCAGCAGGCCGCCGGCCCAGGGGCCTGCGGCGTTGGCTACCGCCTGTGCCCGCACGGTCTGTTGGTGGCCGGACGTGTCTTCCAGCATGACGCGCCAGCGCCCGTGCTCGCGTCTCAGATCCACGCAGCGCGTGCCGGTCAGGATGCGTGCACCCCGTTGCGCAGCGTCGAGCGCGTTGAGGATGACCAGCCGCGCATCATCCACCTGTGCATCGGCATAGCTGAAGGCCTGCCGCAGCTGCGGCGAGAGCAGCGCGCCGAGCGGATCGTCGTGCAGATCCACGCCGCGCGACGCAGGGAAGGCGGGGCTGCGCCGGCCCAGATGGTCGTACAGCCAGAGCCCGAGGCGCAGCATCCAGCGTGGACGCAGGTGTGGTTGCCACGGAAGCACGAAACATAGCGGCCGCACCAGGAACGGCGCCTGCCGGCGCACCACTTCGCGCTCGCCCAGCGCTTTGCGCACCAGGCCGAACTCGCTCTGCTGCAGGTAGCGCAGGCCGCCATGGATCAGCTTGCTGCTGGCGCTGGAAGTGTGCGCTGCCAGGTCGTGCTGTTCGCACAACAGCACCTTCAGGCCACGACCACTGGCATCACGGGCGATACCGGCACCGTTGATGCCACCGCCGATCACCAGCAGGTCGACCTCGTCCATCGCGCCTCCGCATCTTGTTTATGTAGAGCCCATGTTCGGCTGCTTTCCGGGTGGCCGGGCAAGCTTGACTCTACAAAAAAGCAGCCGAGCATGGGCTCGGCTCTACAGGCGGAACCCGGGTGAAGGAAACGACGACGGGCCCCGAAGGGCCCGTCGCGGTACAACAATGACGCAGAAGCGCTTAGAAGCGGGCGCCGATGCCGAAGCCGACGGTCCACGGATCCATCTTCGCTTCGCCGATCTTCTCGCCGCCGACCTTCACGTCCGGACGCGAGCGCATGTAGCGGGCGTCGGCACGGGCGAACCAGGTCGAGTTGATGTTCATGTCCACACCGACGGTGCCGATCACGCCCTTGGCATCCTTCAGGCGGATGTCGGAGTCGCTGCCGTCTGCCAGGGTTTCATTGCTGAAAGCCGACTGGAAGTAGCCCACGCCCACGAACGGACGGAACACGTTGTCGGCCTGGCCGAAGTGGTACTGACCGCTCAGTGCGACCGGCTGCTGCTCGACGCTGCCGAGGCGGGCATTGCCCGGGCCCTTCACCTTGTGGTCGAACTTGTCTGCAGCGCCCCACAGTTCAACGGCCCAGTTGTCGTTGATGTAGTAGCTGAAGCTGACGGTCGGTGCCGGGCCGCCATCGACCTTCTTGATGCCGTCGATCGGGTCATTCTTCGGCTGCAGCAGCGAGACGCCGCCAACCACGGCAAAATGCTTGCCGGAGGCGGTGTCGGTGCTGCTGTCCTGCGCGAAGGCAGCCGGTGCGAACGCGGCGGAGGTCAGCAGGGCGAGGCTCAGGATACGGATGGAGCGCATGGGGGAATCTCCTAATGTTTCTTGTTTTGGGCCCCCGGTTGCGGGGCGAGCACACCGTAGTCGCCCCAACATGAATCGAATCCGACGCGCGTTAAAAATTAGTTCGCATTGTTCAGCCAACAGCGCGAAACGCTTGTTTTCATGCGGTTTCTGCCATCCAGGAATATTCATGCAGTTGGAGAAGATGTGAGCACCGCAACGTTGTGCATCGGCCTGCCTGCGCAGGTGAACACGGATTGCCGGGTGTTGCTGCTGGGTTCAATGCCCGGTATCGCTTCGTTGCAGGCACAGCATTACTACGCGCACCCACGCAATCGCTTCTGGCCCTTGCTCGGCGATCTGTGCGGCTTCGATCCGTCGTTGCCGTACGCGCAGCGACTGCAGGCACTGGCAGCCAATGGGGTCGGCCTGTGGGATGTGATCGGCCGCTGCGAGCGACGCGGCAGCCTGGATGCGGACATCGTGCGTGGCACGGAAGTGGCCAATGCACTTCCCGCACTGATCGCCGCGTTGCCGGACCTGCAGCTGATCGGCTGCAATGGCGGCGCAGCGATGCAGGCTTTCCAGCGCTGGGTGCTGCCGCAGCTGGCCGCCTCGCCAACAGTGCTGGCGCTGCCGTCCACCAGCCCGGCCAATGCAGCATGGTCGTTGCCGCGCCTGCGCCAGGCCTGGCAGCCGGTGGCCGTCGCACTGGCGACATCAAGCGGACATCGACAGGACAATACGCTACCCACTGGAGGCGCCGGCGAGCCATGAGCAACAGCGTGTCCCGGCTGCGTGCGTACTGAAAACACCTGTAACGGTTGGCGCTGGCTCCCGCTGGCCGCACAATAGACGTTTCCCTACACCAGATTGCCGGAGTTCTCCCAATGGCCGAAATCAAGGAAGCACGTGTCCCCGATATCGGTGACTACAGCGATATCCCGGTAATCGAGGTGCTTGTTGCCGTCGGCGATACGGTGAAGAAGGACCAGGGCCTGGTCACGCTGGAAAGCGATAAAGCGACCATGGAGGTGCCGTCCTCGGTGGCCGGCGTGGTCAAGGAAATCAAGGTCAAGCTGGGCGACAGCCTGTCCGAAGGCAAGGTCGTGGCGCTGATCGAAGTGGCCGACGGCGAGGCTGCCCAGCCGGCCGCTGCTGCCGCTGCGCCGGCTCCGGCCAAGGCCGCTGCTCCGGCGGCTGCCACCCAGGCGGCTCCCGCTGCCCCCCCGGCTCCGGCCGCTGCCGCCCCCGCTGCCAGCGGTGGCGCGGTTGAAGCGCTGGTGCCGGATATCGGCGACTACAGCGACATTCCGGTCATCGAAGTGCTGGTCGCCGTGGGCGATACGGTGAAGAAGGACCAGGGCCTGGTCACGCTGGAAAGCGACAAGGCCACCATGGAAGTGCCGTCGTCGGTCGCCGGCGTGGTCAAGGAGATCAAGGTCAAGGTCGGCGACAATCTGTCGCAGGGCAACGTGGTCGCCATCATCGAAGCCGAAGGCGCTGCCGCCCCGGCCCCGAGCAAGGCCGCCGCCGCTGCCGCCCCGGCCGCCGCCGAGACGGCCACCAAGGTCGAGCCGGTCGCCGTGCCGGCACAGCCGGACAAGCTGGCCGCCCGCGAGATCGCCAGCGCCCCCTCGGCCGGCGCGCCGAGCAGCCCGCCGGTGCAGTTCAACGCCGATGGCGTGCTGCCGGCCAAGGTTCCCTACGCATCGCCGGTGGTACGCGTGTTCGCCCGTGAGCTGGGTGTCGACCTGCTGCAGGTCAGCGGCAGCGAGAAGGGCGGCCGCATCACCAAGGCCGACGTACAGAAATTCGTCAAGGCCGCGCTCAGCGGCGGCGCTCCGGCGGCTGCTGGTGGCACTGTGGCCGCCGGTGGTGGCCTCAACCTGCTGCCGTGGCCGAAGGTCGATTTCAGCAAGTTCGGCGATGTTGAAGTGCAGCCGCTGTCGCGCATCAAGAAGATCTCCGGTGCGAACCTGGCCCGCAACTGGGCGATGATCCCGCACGTCACCCAGTTCGAGCAGGCCGACATCACCGACCTGGAAGGCCTGCGCGTGGCGCTGAACAAGGAGAACGAGAAGGCCGGCATCAAGCTGACCATGCTCGCCTTCCTTATCAAGGCCAGCGCTGCGGCGCTGAAGCAGTTCCCGGAGTTCAACGCTTCGCTGGATGCCAGCGGCGAGAACCTGACCCTGAAGAAGTACTTCAACATCGGTTTCGCGGCCGATACCCCGAACGGCCTGGTCGTTCCGGTCATCCGCGATGTCGACAAGAAGGGTGTGGTGCAGATCGCGCAGGAAACCGGCGAGCTGGCCAAGAAGGCGCGCGACGGCAAGCTGGGCCCGGCCGACATGAGCGGCGGCTGCTTCTCGATCAGCTCGCTGGGCGGCATCGGCGGCACCGCGTTCACTCCGATCGTCAATGCACCGGAAGTGGCCATCCTCGGCGTCTCCAAGTCGTCCATCCAGCCGGTCTGGAACGGCAAGGAATTCGCACCGAAGCTGATGCTGCCGCTGTCGCTGAGCTACGACCACCGCGTCATCGATGGCGCCCTGGCCGCACGCTTCACCACGTACCTCTCGCAGGTGCTGGCCGACATGCGCCGCGTGCTGCTGTAAGGCACCGCTTCGCCCCTACCGCGCGGCCGCTGCCCCTGGCGCGGCCGCCTGTCGAAACGCAGTGACAGCCCACCGGCCACGCCGGTCGGGCACGAGGAAAACCCACCATGGCCACGATTGAAATCAAGGTTCCCGACATCGGCGATTACAGCGATGTACCGGTGATCGAAGTGCTGGTCGCCGTTGGCGAGACGGTGAAGAAAGACCAGGGTCTGGTGACCCTGGAGTCGGACAAGGCCACCCTGGAAGTGCCGTCCTCGGCCGCCGGTGTGGTCAAGGAAATCAAGGTCAAGCTGGGCGACACCCTGTCCGAAGGCGCGGTCGTCGTGCTGCTGGAGTCCGAGGGCGCCGCTGAAGCGCCGGCCAAGGCTGCTGCGCCGGCCCCGGCTGCAGCCGCTCCGGCCAGCAAGCCGCCGGTGACCCCGTCACACCGCGCCCCGGCCGAGCCAGCAGCACCGAAGCCGGCGCTGGCCAGTGGCAAGGCCGCCGATATCGAATGCGAAATGGTCGTGCTGGGCTCGGGCCCGGGCGGCTACACCGCCGCCTTCCGCGCCGCCGACGTCGGCCTGGATACGGTGCTGGTCGAGCGTTATGCCAGCCTCGGTGGCGTCTGCCTCAACGTGGGCTGCATTCCGTCCAAGGCGTTGCTGCATGCCGCTGCGGTGATCGACGAAGTCGCCCACGCCGGTGATTTCGGCGTCGAGTTCGGCAAGCCGACCATCACCCTGGACAAGCTGCGCCAGTACAAGGAAAAGGTCGTCAACCAGCTGACCAAGGGCCTGGCCGGCATGGCCAAGCAGCGCAAGGTCCGCAACGTGCAGGGCGTGGGCACGTTCGTGTCGGCCAACGAACTGCTGATCACGGCCGAAGACGGCAGCACCCAGCTGCTGCGCTTCCAGAAGTGCATCATCGCCGCCGGTTCGCAGGCGGTGAAGCTGCCCAACTTCCCGTGGGACGACAAGCGCGTGATGGACTCCACCGATGCACTGGAACTGGCTGAAGTGCCGGGTTCGCTGCTGGTCGTCGGTGGCGGCATCATCGGCCTGGAAATGGCCACCGTGTACGGTGCGCTGGGCAGCAAGGTCACCGTGGTCGAGTTCATGGACCAGCTGATGCCGGGCGCCGACAAGGACCTGGTCAAGCCGCTGGCCGACCGCCTGAAGAAGCAGGGCATCGAGGTTCACCTGAAGACCAAGGCCTCCGGCGTGACCGCCGATGCCAAGGGCATCACCGTGACCTTCGAAGCCGCCGAGGAAGGGCAGACGCCGGCATTGGCGCAGGGTACCTTCGACCGCGTGCTGGTGGCCGTGGGCCGTTCGCCGAACGGCAAGAAGATCGACGCGGACAAGGCCGGCGTGCAGGTCACCGACCGCGGCTTCATTCCGGTCGACCGGCAGATGCGCACCAACGTGCCGCACATCTTTGCCATCGGCGACATCGTCGGCAACCCGATGCTGGCCCACAAGGCCACGCACGAGGGCAAGCTGGCGGCCGAAGTGGCTGCCGGCCACAAGAAGGAGTGGGTGGCCCGCGTGATTCCGTCGGTGGCCTACACCAACCCGGAAATCGCCTGGGTCGGCGTGACCGAGACCGAAGCCAAGGCCAAGGGCCTGAAGGTCGGCGTGGCCAAGTTCCCGTGGGCCGCCAGCGGCCGCGCGATCGGCATCGGTCGCACCGAGGGCTTCACCAAGCTGATCTTCGACGAGGACAGCCACCGCATCATCGGCGGTGCGATCGTCGGCGTGCACGCCGGTGACTTGCTGGCCGAGATCGGCCTGGCGATCGAGATGGGTGCCGAGGCTGAGGACATCGGCCACACCATCCACGCCCACCCGACGCTGAGCGAATCGGTGGCGATGGCCTCGGAAATCTACGACGGCACGATCACCGATCTGTACATGCCGAAGAAGAAATAAGGCGTCCGCGCCTTTGCGTATGAAAAGCCCCGGCATCTGCCGGGGTTTTTTGTTGGGCGTCGATCATTTTCATTGCGAGCGGTGGGGCCGTTGCGCGGGCGGCAGGCATTTCGACAAATGTCCCCCGTCGTCCGCCTGCGGCGGTCGCCTCCTCCTTTACTTTGTCGAAACGCCTGCCGCCCGCGCAGCGGCTCGGCTTGCGGAAGGTAGAGCTACAGCCACTGTCACTGAAAAGGTCGAGTGGATGCCTGACACGCGGAGGGAGAGGGGGCTGGGTGCGAAGTAAAGGAGGAGGTGACGGCCGCAGGCCGGCGCCGGGGGACATTCGCACCCGGCCCCCTCTCTCTCAAGCACTCGACCAACCCGCTTCTGCTCTTCTGTCAGGAAGCCACAAAAAAACGCGGCCCCCGATGTTCCGGAGGCCGCGCCAGGAGAGAGAGTGCTGTGGAAGGGGCGTAGGTCTTAGTTAGAAGGTGACGCTGATACCGGCCACCGGGCCCTTGAATTCCTGCTTCAGGCCGATGGTGCCGTCGCTGCCCTTCTTGTCCGCGTCCAGCTTGAACCAGTCGTAGCCGGCGAACACGCCGAAGTTGTCGGTGAAGCGGTAATCGACGATCGCGTTGGCGCGGCTGAGGTCACCCTTGTAGTCGTCGAAGCTGCCCCAGCGCGTGTTGAGGTACTGGCCCTGCAGCGTGATCATCCACCTTTCGGACGGGGTGAAGCTCAGGCGTGCACCGACCACCGGCGCAACACCGTCGGTCTTCTCGTCCAGGAACTGGCCTTCGTACACCGTACCCAGGTCGGCGTAGCCCTTGGTGCTGACCTTCGCGTACTCGGCACCCAGCTGCAGGCCGAGGTCGAACGTCTCGGTGTCCACCACCGAGTAGTCATACACCAGGCTGGCTACCTGATACTTCAGCTCTGCCTTGACGAAGCTGTCGGCGGGCACGTTGACGTTGCCGAAGGAAATATCCTGGCCGAGCGTTTCGCGGCGGTCCTTGTCGTACTTGAAGTAGTTGAACAGCAGGCGCTGGCGGTTGCTGATGCGGAACATGCCGTCGATACGCGGCTCCCATTCCTTGCCACCCAGCTTGAAGTCCTCCGAGAAGCCGATGTCCTGGCCGGCGACATTGGTATTGCCGCGCAGGGTGTTGTCCGAGTCGATGTTCATCGCACCCAGGCGCAGGGCGAAGCGGTCATCACCTTCGGCGGCATGGGCGGCGGAGGCGAACGACGCACCGGCGGCGAGAAGCGAGAGGGCGAGCAGGGTGGGGACGGAGCGCATCGAAAGAGTCCTTGCAGTGGTTCATCGGGATGAAGGCCACTTTGCCGGACGTCGCTGTCCACCATCCGTGAACGTATGGTCCACGCGGTGTGGACGGTTCAGCGCTGTCGGTGCCATGCGAAAAAGATGGCCCCGGAGCGGCGCTTCGGGGCCATCATGGGACCTGCAGGCGAAGCGTCGACGAGGTAGCTGCAGGCAGGTCGCAAGATCGGACCATCGCCGTCGGCGGAAAGTTCCGTCGCCTGCGACCAAAGTTGAATACGTTGCAGTGCAACATCGCGCAGATGTCATTGTCCCCGTGGTGGGCTGTAGAAGCGCAGCCCTTACCGCAACTTGCGCTGTTCCGATATGAACAGGCACCGGTTGTCTCGCAAATTGTCCCATTGCTATAATTTGGCGGCTCGATGAGGCCCCCCTGCTGTAGTCGCCTCAGCCATCCACTTGTAACCACGCGGGACGTCCTGTGCTGAACTCCGTAGAAACGGGTCGGCGACTGATGCTGCGCGCCGCGGTCTACCCGCTGGCCGCAGTGGCTGTCCTGGCTCTGGCCTTCCTGCTGGTAGGGCCGAAGTATGCCCTTGGTGCCCTGGCATCCGGTGTGGCGGTTTCGGCCGGTGGTTGGGTGGCGGCACGGATGGCATTGGGTGGTGGTGCGCTGGGGGCCGGTTCGGCCATGGCGCGCCTGATCGTTGCGATCGTGGCCAAGTGGGCGCTCGTTTTTGGTGTCCTGATGGTGGGGTTCCTGGTCTTCAAGCTGCCTGCATTGGCGCTGTTGGCCGGTATCGCCGTCGGGCTGATGTTCCAGGTCCTGGCCATGGCCAGGCGCTAATCGAATTCATTTAACTTAAGGTTCCGGACACATGGCAGGCGAGGCGCTTACACCCACCTCCTACATCCAGCATCACCTGCACAATCTGACGGCAGGTCATGGCTCTCCGTGGGCAATCCACGTGGACACGCTGGTGACCTCGCTGCTGATGGGCCTGGTGATGGTCGTCGCCTTCTGGCTCGGCACCCGCAAGGCCACCTCCGGCGTGCCGGGCAAGTGGCAGGCGTTCGTCGAGATCTGCCTGGAGTTCGTTGACCGCCAGGCCAAGGACACCTACCACGGCACCAGCAAGCTGGTGACCCCGATCGCGATCACGATCTTCTTCTGGATTCTCCTGATGAACCTCATCAAGATGATCCCGGCCGACTTCATCGCCAAGCCGCTTGAACTGATGGGCGTGCCGTACTGGAAGCCGGTCCCCACCGCTGATGTCAATGCCACCCTGGGCATGTCGATCAGCGTGTTCTTCCTGATGCTGTTCTTCGCGCTGCGCGCCAAGGGCTTTGGCGGTTTCGCCAAGGAATTCCTGACCGCACCGTTTGGCAAGTGGATGATGCCGTTCAACCTGATCCTGAACATCGTCGAGTGGCTGAGCAAGCCGATCTCGCTGGCGATGCGACTGTTCGGCAACATGTTCGGCGGTGAAATCGTGTTCCTGCTGATCTGGGTGCTGGGCGGTGCAGGTATCGCCGGCATGTTTGCAGGCGCGTTCGCCGGCTTCGGCTGGATGCTGTTCCACCTTCTAGTGATTCCGCTGCAGGCCTTCATCTTCATGATGCTGTCCATCGTGTACCTGAGCCTGTCGGAAGACGCTCACTGAGTTTCGCTTCACCCTTCATCCGTTTGTTTCTAAACCCTTAGCAATCAAGTTCCTGGAGAAAACCATGTACTTCGCCGTCCTGACCAATCTCGCCCAAGTTCAGAGCTCCACCGTCCTCGCCGTCGGCATCATGATCGGCCTGGCCGCGCTGGGCGCCGGTCTGGGTCTGGCCATCATGGCCGGTAAGTTCCTGGAGTCGGCCGCGCGCCAGCCGGAACTGATCCCGGTCCTGCAGGTCCGCATGTTCATCACCGCCGGCCTGATCGATGCCGCCTTCATCATCTCGGTCGCCGTGGGCCTGCTGTTCGCCTTCGCCAACCCGCTGGTCGGCGAGTTCGTCTCGCGCCTGCCGGCAATCGCTGGCTGATCCAGCGAAAGCGAAACGACCGGGCGCCGCAGGCGCCTGGTCGCGGATGAAGGTTCGGAGGCGCCGCCCGTGTGGCGGCGCGTCCATCCCGTCACAACCGACTGAGCGAACCCCATGGATATCGGTTTTACCCTCATCGCCCAGGCCCTGGCCTTTGCCGCCCTGATCTGGCTCATCGCGACCAAGATCTGGCCGCCGCTGATGAACGCGATCGAAGAGCGCCAGCAGAAGATCGCTGAAGGCCTCGCTGCTGCCGACCGCAGCCAGAAAGATCTGGCCCAGGCGCAGGACAAGGTCAATGAAGCGCTGAAGGAAGCCCGCACCAAGGCCAACGAGATCATCGACCAGGCCCACGCGCGTGCCAACCAGATCGTCGACGCGGCCCGCAACGAAGCTGTTGCCGAAGCCACCCGTCAGAAGGACCTGGCCCAGGCTGAAATCGACGCCGCCGCCAACCGTGCCCGTGAAGATCTGCGCAAGCAGGTGTCCGCGCTGGCCGTGACCGGTGCCGAAAAGCTGCTCAAGCGCGAAATCGACGCCAACGCCCACAAGGCGCTGCTCGACGAGCTGGCCTCGGAGATTTAAGGATGAGCCAGGCCCTCACGCTTGCCCGCCCGTACGCCCGCGCCGCCTTCGCGACCGCGCGTGACGAAGGCGCGTTCGCGCCGTGGTCGGACGCTTTGGCGTTCTCCGCCCACGTCGCCGCCGATCCGCGCGTGGCGGCCCTGCTCGCCAACCCGGAGCTGGGTCGCGATGACGCCGTCGCCCTGCTGGCGCCGGAGTCCCGCGGCGAGACCTACTCGCGCTTCCTGGCTGTGCTTGCCGAATCGCATCGTCTGCCGCTGCTGCCGGAAATCGCTGGCATGTTCGACGCGCTGCGCGCCGAGGCCGAGCACGTGGTCAAGGCCACGGTGACCTCTGCGGCCGAGCTGTCGGTTGCCGAACTGGACGCGATCAAGGCCGCGCTGCGCAAGCGCTTCAACCGCGAGGTCGAAGTGGCCACCGCGGTCGACGCCTCGCTGATCGGCGGCGCTGTGATCGACGCCGGCGACGTGGTCATCGATGGTTCGCTGAAGGGCAAGCTGGCCCGTCTGCAGACCGCGCTCGCTAACTGAATTCATTTAACGTCCGGCCCCGCTGCCGGCACTAGGACTTGACGATGGCAACCACGCTCAACCCCTCCGAAATCAGCGAACTGATCAAGAACCGCATCGAGAAGGTCAAGCTGGCCGCGGAATCGCGCAACGAAGGCACCGTGACCAGCGTGTCCGACGGCATCGTGCGCATCTTCGGTCTGGCCGACGTGATGCAGGGCGAAATGATCGAACTGCCGAACAACACCTTCGCCCTGGCCCTGAACCTGGAGCGCGACTCGGTCGGCGCCGTGGTCCTGGGTGGCTACGAGAACGTGCGCGAAGGTGACGTCGCCAAGACCACCGGCCGCATCCTGGAAGTGCCGGTCGGTCCGGAACTGCTGGGCCGCGTCGTCAACGCACTCGGCGAGCCGATCGACGGCAAGGGCCCGCTGGCCACCCAGCTGACCGCTCCGGTGGAGCGTGTTGCTCCGGGCGTGATCTGGCGCAAGTCGGTCGACCAGCCGGTGCAGACCGGTTACAAGTCGGTCGACTCGATGATCCCGATCGGCCGTGGCCAGCGCGAGCTGGTCATCGGTGACCGCCAGACCGGCAAGACCGCGCTGGCCATCGACGCGGTGATCAA
Source organism: Stenotrophomonas sp. G106K1 (assembly GCF_037969685.1). NCBI lineage: Bacteria > Pseudomonadati > Pseudomonadota > Gammaproteobacteria > Lysobacterales > Lysobacteraceae > Stenotrophomonas > Stenotrophomonas sp. G106K1. Next base: position 17,950 of record NZ_JBBPFR010000008.1, read on the forward strand.
CCAGAAGGGCACCGGCATCAAGTGCGTGTACGTAGCGATCGGCCAGAAGGCCTCGACCGTTGCCAACATCGTGCGCAAGCTGGAAGAGAACGGCGCCCTGGCGCACACCATCGTGGTGGCTGCCACCGCGTCCGAATCGGCCGCGATGCAGTACATCAGCGCCTACTCGGGCTGCACCATGGGCGAGTACTTCATGGACCGCGGCGAAGACGCACTGATCGTGTACGACGATCTGTCCAAGCAGGCCGTGGCCTACCGCCAGATCTCGCTGCTGCTGAAGCGCCCGCCGGGCCGTGAAGCCTATCCGGGTGACGTGTTCTACCTGCACTCCCGTCTGCTCGAGCGCGCTGCCCGCGTGTCCGAGGAATATGTCGAGAAGTTCACCGAAGGCAAGGTCACCGGCAAGACCGGTTCGCTGACCGCGCTGCCGATCATCGAGACCCAGGCCGGCGACGTCTCCGCGTTCGTTCCGACCAACGTGATCTCGATCACCGACGGCCAGATCTTCCTGGAAACCGATCTGTTCAATGCCGGCATCCGCCCGGCCGTGAACGCCGGTATCTCGGTGTCGCGCGTCGGTGGTTCGGCGCAGACCAAGATCATCAAGAAGCTGTCCGGCGGCATCCGTATCTCGCTGGCGCAGTACCGCGAGCTGGCTGCGTTCGCGCAGTTCGCTTCGGACCTGGACGAAGCCACCCGCAAGCAGCTGGAGCGCGGTCAACGCGTCACCGAGCTGATGAAGCAGAAGCAGTACGCGCCGATGTCGATCGCCAACCAGGCGCTGTCGATCTACGCCGTCAACGAGGGTTACCTCGACGACGTGCCGGTCAGCAAGCTGCTGGCGTTCGAAGAAGGCCTGCACGCGCACTTCGCCAATACCCAGGGCGAGCTGATCGGCAAGGTCAACGCCACCGGCGGTTGGGACAACGACATCGAAGGTGCCTTCAAGAAGGGCATCGTCGAGTTCAAGACCACCGGCAGCTGGTAATCGAGGTCCTGTAGAGCGGAGCGATGCTCCGCTGGACCAGACGATCAAACGGTTGAACAACGTGGGGCCCAGGCCCCGCGCCACGGGAATAAAAGATGGCAAGCGGACGCGAAATCAAAACCAAGATCAAGAGCGTGCAGAACACCCGCAAGGTGACGCGCGCCCTGGAAATGGTCTCGGCCTCCAAGATCCGCAAGGCGCAGGATCGGATGAAGACCTCGCGTCCGTACGCGCAGGCGATGAAGCAGGTGATCGGCCACCTGGCGCAGGCCAGCACCGACTACCAGCATCCGTTCCTGGTCGAGCGTGAGCAGGTCAAGCGGGTCGGTTTCATCGTGATCTCCTCCGATCGCGGTCTGGCCGGCGGCCTCAACAACAACCTGTTCCGCAAGATGCTTGGCGAAGCCAAAGCCTGGCAGGACAAGGGCGCCGAAGTGGACCTGGTGACCATCGGCCAGAAGGCATCGACCTTCTTCCGCCGGGTCAAGGTAAACATGGTCGGCACGGTGACCCACATCGGCGACACGCCGAAGCTGGAATCGCTGATCGGTGTGATCAAGGTCATGCTCGACGCCTTCACCGAAGGCAAGGTCGACCGCGTGTACCTGGTCTACAACCGCTTCGTCAACACCATGGTGCAGAAGGCCAGCTTCGATCAGCTGCTGCCGCTGCCGGCCGCCGAGAAGCAGGTTGCGCACCACGACTGGGACTACCTGTACGAACCCGATGCCGCGACCGTGCTCGAGCACGTGATGACGCGTTACATCGAGTCGCTGGTGTATCAGGCGCTGCTGGAAAACGTCGCTTCCGAGCATGCCGCGCGCATGGTGGCGATGAAGTCGGCCAGTGACAACGCCAACAAGCTGATCGGAACCCTGCAGCTGGTCTACAACAAGGCCCGCCAGGCAGCGATCACCCAGGAAATCTCCGAAATCGTCGGCGGCGCGGCAGCAGTCTGACCGCGTTCGTTAAAAGCACACATTTAGAGGATGCAGCAATGAGTCAGGGCAAGATCGTTCAGATCATCGGCGCCGTCGTCGACGTCGAATTCCCCCGCGAGTCGGTGCCGAAGGTGTACCACGCGCTGAAGGTGGACAACACCGAAATCACCCTGGAAGTGCAGCAGCAGCTCGGTGACGGCGTGGTCCGCTGCATCGCGCTGGGCTCCACCGATGGCCTGAAGCGCAACCTGGTGGCCACCAACACCGGCCGCGGCATCTCCGTGCCGGTCGGCGCTGGCACCCTGGGCCGCATCATGGACGTGCTCGGCCGCCCGATCGACGAAGCCGGTCCGGTCGCCTCCAGCGACACCTGGGAAATCCACCGTGCTGCTCCGTCGTACGAAGACCAGTCCCCGGCCACCGAGCTGCTGGAAACCGGCATCAAGGTCATCGACCTGATGTGCCCGTTCGCCAAGGGCGGCAAGGTCGGCCTGTTCGGCGGCGCCGGCGTCGGCAAGACCGTCAACATGATGGAACTGATCAACAACATCGCCAAGGCGCACAGCGGTCTGTCCGTGTTCGCCGGCGTGGGTGAGCGTACCCGTGAGGGCAACGACTTCTACCACGAGATGAAGGACTCCAACGTCCTGGACAAGGTCGCGATGGTGTACGGCCAGATGAACGAGCCGCCGGGCAACCGTCTGCGCGTCGCCCTGACCGGCCTGACCATGGCCGAGTACTTCCGCGACGAGAAGGACGAGAACGGCAAGGGCAAGGACGTGCTGCTGTTCGTCGACAACATCTACCGCTACACCCTGGCCGGTACCGAAGTGTCGGCACTGCTGGGTCGTATGCCGTCGGCAGTGGGTTACCAGCCGACCCTGGCCGAGGAAATGGGCGTCCTGCAGGAACGCATCACCTCGACCAAGAATGGTTCGATCACCTCGATCCAGGCCGTCTACGTGCCGGCCGATGACTTGACCGATCCGTCGCCGGCGACCACCTTCGCCCACCTGGACTCGACCGTGACCCTGTCGCGTTCGATCGCTTCGCTGGGTATCTACCCGGCGGTCGATCCGCTGGATTCCACCAGCCGCCAGATGGACCCGCTGGTCATCGGCCACGAGCACTACGACACCGCCCAGCGCGTCCAGCAGACCCTGCAGAAGTACAAGGAACTGAAGGACATCATCGCCATCCTGGGCATGGACGAACTGTCCGAAGAAGACAAGCAGGCCGTGTCGCGCGCCCGCAAGATCGAGCGCTTCTTCAGCCAGCCGTTCCACGTGGCCGAAGTGTTCACCGGCTCGCCGGGCAAGTACGTGTCGCTGAAGGACACCATCCGTGGCTTCAAGGCCATCGTCGATGGCGAGTACGACCACCTGCCGGAGCAGGCGTTCTACATGGTCGGCAGCATCGAAGAAGCGGTCGAGAAGGCCAAGAAGATGGCCGAGAAGGCCTGATGCGGCAGGGACGGGCACACGCCCGTCCCGACCGTGACACGGGGTGGGCCTGCGCCCACCGCTGCGGAATCCCTGCGGTGGGTTCGACCCGCCCCCTAGCGAAGAGAGTTACATGAGCACCATCCGTTGCGACATCGTCAGCGCCGAGCAGGAAATCTTCCGTGGCGAAGCGACCCTGGTCGTGGCCACCGGTGAGCTGGGCGAACTGGGCATCGCGCCCAAGCACGCACCGCTGATCACCCGCCTGAAGCCGGGCAAGGTGGTAGTGACCACGCCGAGCGGCGAGCAGCTGGATTTCGCCATCTCCGGCGGCATCCTGGAAGTGCAGCCGCAGGTGGTGACCGTGCTGGCCGACACCGCGATCCGCGCACAGGACATCGACGAAGCCTCGGTCCGCAAGGCCAAGGAAGAAGCCGAGCGCATCCTGGCCAACCGTGGTGAAGCGATGGAAGTGGCCGAAGCCCAGCAGAAGCTGGCCGAAGCCGTTGTCCAGCTGCAGGCGCTGGAGCGCCTGCGCAAGACCCTCAAGCACTGAACCGTGCCGAGGTGACACCCGTGCCCGCAAGGCACGGGGGAATGCAGGAACGCCGGCCGCCATGCCGGCGTTTTTGTTTGTTTTCCACGGAGGCAGGGAATGCAGCAATCATCGACAGTGTCGCAGGGCATGGGCAGCTGGCAACGGCGCTGGCGCACACCGGAAGGCATGTTCCTGACTGCCTGGATCGTGCTCTGCCTGCCGTGGCTGCTGGGCATCAAGACCATTCCATTCGATGCCGTTCAGCAGTTCTTCCCCGCGGTCAGTTTCAGCGCTGAACAACTGCGTCATCTGCAGGCGCCATGGTGGAATCCGTATCTGTACGGCGGCTACCCGCAGCTGGCCGACCCGCAGATGATGACGTTGCAGCCGAGCATGCTGCTGCCGATGCTGCTGGCACCGACGTCGTTGCACTTGTTCACCGTGGTCGTGCTGCTGCACGTACTGATTGGTGGCTTTGGTGCCTTGCGACTGGCGCGCGTGCAGGAAATGCCGCCACTGGCGCAGCTGCTGTTCGCCCTGGTGTTGATGTTCGGCGGAGTGGCCGCATCGCGCCTCCAGCACACACCGATGATCGTCAGTTACAGCCTGCTGCCTTGGCTCTGGCTGGGCATGGAACAGGTCCGCCGTCATGGGCGGGCGCGTGATGTGCTGTTGGCGGGCATCGCCGGTGGACTGTGTGCGCTGCAGCTGACCCAGGTTACCTATTTCATCATCCTCGCCTGCGCGATCCATGCCGTGGGTGCGGTGGTGCTGGCGAAGGGCCAGCACTTGCGAATGCTGCTTCGGTTCGGCCTTGTGGCGCTGCTCGCGGGAGCGATCAGTGCGCCGCAGTGGTTGTCCACGCTGGCGTGGCTGGGCGAGACCAATCGCGACGGCCTGTCATTGGAGGCTGCATTGCCGGGAGCCATCCACTGGCAGACCCTGTCGACGCTTCTGTCCGGCAACGTGTTCTCGCAGGGGCGCGGTGACAGCTGGGCCTTTGGTGACATCAGCGCCGATTACCTCTATCTGGGCGCGGTGCCGCTGGCGCTCTGGCTGGGATGGGGCGGTGAAGTGCTGCGGCGCAGACCCGCTGCGACCCGCATCGCGCTGGGAGTGGTGATCCTGACGGTGCTGATCGCGCTGGGTGGGACAACGCCACTGTTCCCGTGGTTGTTCACCTGGCTGCCCGGCCTGGATCTGTTCCGACGCCCTGCAGATGCCTTGTTCCTTACCCTTCCCGCAGCGGCCTGGCTGGGTGCCAACGCCTTGCAGGTTGCATTGCAGCGAGGCCCGTTGCGGTTGCCGTGGACGTCTGTGGGTGCTGTCGCATTGCTGGCGCTTTCCAGTGCATGGATGGCGATCGAGCGCGGTCAGCTGGTGGCTTTTGCCTGGCTGGGCATCAGCGCGGCCCTGGGGAGCGCGGCGGTGCTGCTGCTGCGCCGCCACCGGGCACCCGCGGGCTGGCTGTTCGCGTTGCTGGTGTTGGATCTGCTGATGTTCAACGTGGGAACCCGTTTCAACGCGGGCAGTGGTACCAAGTCGGTGCTGACGGCCGACCGTGCTGGACCTGCGCAGCGAGCCTACGCGCTGCTCGCGGCAGAGCAGCAACCCGGATTGCCCGAGCGCGCTGTGGTCTTCGGCATAGGCGGACTCACCAACGGTGCTGCAGTCCATGCGATCGCGCTGGCAAACGGTTACAACCCGCTGCTGGCCAGCGACTACCTGCAGATGACCGGCATGCCGGGTGAGCCGGTGGATACGTTCCAGCAGAAACTGCCGACGGCCTGGGCAACGGACACAACAGCGCCTTTGTACGATCTGCTGGGCGTGCGTTGGCTGTTGGCCCAGGATCCTTTCCCGGGTTCAAGCGCGCAGGGTGACCAGGTCGAGCTGGCACGACGCGACAGCGTGCTGCCGCGCGTGCTCAATCCTCGCAACGTTCGACGCCACGACGCGCGTCTGCCTCCGGCGGTTGAATTCAACCAGACCGATTTCAGCCAGCAGCTCTGGCTGCCAGCCCTTGCCAGCGCCGCATGCCCGGAGCAGGGTGCCGGTGAGGCCAACATCCAGGTGCAGCACTTCCAGCCTGGCCGGATCGAACTCAAGGTGGAAGCCGACCGCCCCGCATGGATCGTGGTCAACGAGGTGACTGCCCGTGGCTGGCAGGCCCGCTTGGAAAGTGGCACCGTACTGCCAGTGCTGCGTGGCAATGGCCTGTTTCACGCGCTGTGCGTGCCGGCAGGCCGCCATCAGCTGCAGTTGCGCTACAGCCCTCTGCAGTTGTGGCGCGAGGGATTGAGCGCGCGCCTGGCCGGCGACGCCGGCCGTCATTGAATCCGGTCAGCGGTACACCACGTGCCGCAGCAGCATGAACGACACCAGCGCCAGACCGCCTTCCACCAGCGGCTTGGCGAGCCATGCGTACTGCAACCCCAACGCATGGTCGGCGGCCGTCACCAGCAGGGTGCTGGCCGCGGTTAGCAGCATCCACAGCAGGAGGAAGCGCGCGAAGCGCTTCCAGCCCAGGCGCTGTTGGCCGGCGTCAGCAAAGGTATAGCGGCCGTTGAGCCAGAAGCCGAGCAGCATGCCGGCCAAACGGCCGATGATGTTGGCAGGAGCGACCGGCAGCCCGAGTGCGGTGCTTCCCACGAACACCAGCCAGTCCAGCAGCAGCTGCACCAGGCCGATGACGATGTATGCGCTGCCCTGGCGCAGGAGGGTCATTGCCGAGGCTTCCCGATGACGCTGCGCAGGGCCTGTTCGACGCCAAGCAGACGATGCACGGGTTGCCGCGGTTCGCTGGCGACATCGAAATTGAGCCAGGACAACAGCATCTGCATGCCCACGATGATGGGTAGGCCGGCGATCATCACGGTACCCGCAGTGGCCGGTACACCACTGTCGGCTGAGAGGCACCACCGCCACAGGCCAAATATGCCGCCGCCGGCCAGTAGAACGCTGCCAAGCAGCAGTTCTACGCTGGCCAGCGAGAAGCCGCGTATGCCGTAGCTGTAAAGCAGGCGACGCAGGGTATTGCGCAGATGCCCCAGCAGGAACGGGCCAAGGATGCGTAACGGGCTCAGGCTGCTGGTCTCGTCTTCATAGCGGGCGCGCATCGGTACATCGATCACCACGGCACGCACCTGGTTGAGGTGATACAGAAGGTCCGATTCGAAGAAGTAGCGCTTTGCGATCCGCTCGAGCTCCAGCTCGTGCAGTACTTCACTGCGGATCGCCGTGTAGCCGTTGGTCGGATCAGCGATCTGCCAGTATCCGCTGGACAACTTGGTCATGAACGAAAGCGCCGCATTGCCGGCCAGGCGCACCGAGGGCATGCCGCGCACGAAGCCGACGCGATGGAAACGGTTGCCCTTGGCGTAGTCCGCGTGGCCGGACAGAAGTGGGCTGGCAAAGCGAGGAAGCAGACCGGCATCCATCTGCCCGTCGCCGTCGAGCTTGACCACCACATGGGCAGGTGTCTGCAGCGCGTGGTGGTAGCCGGTCAGCGTGGCACCGCCCACTCCCTGGTTCTGCTCGTGCTGGACCACGATGACGCGCGGATCGGTGCAGTGTGCACGAATCCAGGCGCCGCTCGCCTCGGGACAGGCGTCATCGACGGCGATGATCCAGCCCACTTCCGGTCCGATGCCGGCGATGACCTGCAGGATATGCGTGCGGACGCGATAGCACGGGATCACCACCGCGATGCGCGGCGAGTCGTCGGGCCGGACCGCTGTGGTGGGGCTGGTCGGACGGGTGATGTTCATCGCGATGGCATTTCTGGGGGCGCCGGGAGGCTCCACCACTGGCAGCCGCCGGCTTCTTCGCGCAGGTGGGCACCTGCCAGCTCAAGTGCGAGTTTCTGTGAGGGTGTGAGCGCTTCAATGCGGAGGATGACGTGCCTGACCTGCTGCTGCTGCAGCATGGCGAGCCAGCGCTTGCCGCTGGGATCCAGCTCGGCATTGGCGGCGGCCGCCTGCAGGCTGGGCGAGTACCAGCTGATCGTGCGCCCACGGGTACCGAACTCGGCGGAGAACGCGTCACCCGGATCCAGCAGCAGCACGGTGCCCTCGTTTTCACCCGACGCACGGATGGCTGCGGCCAGTGTGCGTTCGGGTGCAAAACGCTGGAACAACGGAGCATCGCGGCCAGCCGCCTTCAGGGTGTCCTTCAACGCTCCGCTACGCAGCATCCAGTATCCGGTGGATTGGAAGCTGACATTGAGCACGCACAGCGCCACCAGCAGTCCAATGAGAGGCCGGCGCAAGGGACCGGCGCCGAGCGACGCCACGGCGACCACGCACAGCAATGCCATGCCAGGATAGGCGTAGCGCAGGTACTGGATCGGCAACAGCGGCAGTGCCAGCACGGCCAGCGCCACCAGTGCCGCTGAGCGAGTTGGCGGACGCAGCACGGCCAGCAGCCACAGCCCAGCCAAGCCGATCAGGACCACGCCCGCCGCACCATCGTGCGATTCAAAGTAGCGCGATGAATGGAAGGTCAGTGCCCACGGCAGGTCGGGACCGAAGCCGATCTTGTACTTCAGGTCGATGAAGTTCGTCGGGGCGAAGTAGGGAGACTGGAAGATGCCATTGAACAGCGGTAGCACCGGATTGCCAGCAATCCACTGCGCGAACACGTAGTTGGCACCACCGACCAGCAGTCCTGCCAGCAGCACCAGGCCGATGCGCGGCAACGACGGCCACGGATGGCGGATCAGGGCCCAGGCCAGGACAGGTAGTGCCATCACCGCACTCATCGACTTCATCGCCAGCAGCCCACCGGCCAGCACCGCCAGCAGCATCCAGTTGGACAAGCGGCCATCACGGGGCGCGGCAGCCAGCGCACTCATCCAGAGCAGCACTGCAGCGGTTGGCAGCTCGGTCTGCATGCCACCCGCCAAGCCGGCGGTCAGCGGCAGGCTGGCTACCATGGCAACCGCCAACCAGCGCAGCAGCACGCTCGCGCCGAGCTGCGCCGCAAGCTGCCAGGCACCCGTGGCCAGCAGCAACAGCCAGATCGCGTTGACCGGGCCGCGTGATTCAGCCCCTGCGATTACCTGCGGTACTGCCTGGATGATATCCGTCGCCCAGGGCGCCAGCGCCCAGATCTGGTGCTGGGGAGCCGGTTGATAGACGCCTTGTTCCAGCAACTGCCATGGCAAGCGCAGGTGGTAGGTGAGGTCGTCGTACTGCAGGGTCGGCAACCAGCAGGCGGTGCTGGCCAAGCCCACCACCAGCACAGCGAAAGCAGCGCTGCGCGGCGCGTCTGCCACGGACTGTCGCCACTGTGCCACGCCGGCCCGCAACGATGACCACAGCAGTGAACGGCGCCAGATCACCACGGCAAGGCCCACCGGCAGATAGACCCAGCGGAAATGGATCGGAACCAGCAGGGTCCAGCCCAGTACTGCCGAAAGTCCCAACAGGCCAGCCATCGCCTGCAGGGCCAACGGGCGCTGCGCGAACAGCGCCTGACCGATCACGATCGCAACCAGCAGCAGCAAGACCGCTGCCAGCAGCGGAAATACACCGGTGAACAGGGGGAGCAGAAGTATCCAGAGCATCGCCAGGCCGCTGGCCATGGACCAGCCACGCAGGCGTCGCATCAGCCATGCCAAGGCGCAGGTCAGCAGACCCAGTGCGACCAGTTCACCGAAGCGGCCTGATGGCAGGCTCTTGAGCAGTGGCGTGATGGCCAGGCCGATGAGCAGCAGCAGCGGGCCCATCCAGGGCAGCAGATTGAGGAGTCGTTCCTTCAAGAAATTCACGGTTCACGTCAGGCAGGGAAAGAGCTCGGCTATCCTATCAGCCAGTCCTCAGATTGCCGCCGCTGCGCGGCCCCTCTCCATGACCCAACCCCTGCACGTGATCATCCTCGCCGCTGGCGCCGGCAAGCGCATGAAGTCGTTGCTGCCCAAGGTACTGCAGCCGATTGCCGGTCAGCCGATGCTGGCGCATGTGATCGCCACGGCGCGCGAACTGCAGCCGGCTGCCATCCACGTGGTGTACGGCCACGGCGGGGACCAGGTGCGACACTACTTCGCTGACCAGCCGGACCTGCTGTGGGCTGAACAAGCGCAGCAGCTGGGTACCGGCCACGCCGTTGCCCAGGCCATGCCGGAGGTGCCCGACGCCGCACAGGTGCTGGTGTTGTACGGCGATGTGCCCCTGATCCGTGCGCAGACCCTGCGCGACCTGCTGGCGCAGCCGGGCCGGCTGGCCGTGCTGGTTGCCGATGTCGAGGATCCTACCGGCTATGGTCGCGTGCTGCGCGATGCCGAAGGCAAGGTGGGGGCGATCGTCGAGCAGAAGGATGCCGATGACGAACAGCGCCGGGTGCGCATCATCAACACCGGCATCATCACTGCCGAGTCGACCGCGCTGCGCCGTTGGCTGTCACAGCTGTCCAACAGCAACGCACAGGGCGAGTATTACCTGACCGATGTGTTCGCCTTCGCCGCCCGCGAGTTCACTCCGGCGGAGATGGCCCTGGTGGCCGATGCGCAGGACGCCGAAGGCGCGAACGATCCGTGGCAGCTCGCGCAGCTGGAACGGGCCTGGCAGCGGCGCGCGGTGCGTGCGCTGTGCATCCAGGGCGCGCGCGTGCGCGATCCGGCGCGGGTGGATATCCGCGGTGAGGTGATCGTCGGCAGCGACGTGATGATCGATGTCGATGTGATCCTGGAAGGCAAGGTGGTGCTCGGTGATGGCGTGACCGTCGGCCCGTTCACCCGGCTGAAGGACGTCACGCTCGGCGCGGGCACCGAAGTGCGCGCGCACTGCGATGTCGAAGGCGTCGTCAGCGAGGGGGCGGCACAGATCGGCCCGTTCGCGCGCCTGCGTCCGGGTACCGTGCTGGCCGATGGCGTGCACGTGGGCAACTTCGTGGAAACCAAGAAAGTCACCCTGGGGGTGGGCAGCAAGGCCAACCACCTGACCTATCTGGGCGATGCGGTGATCGGCAGCAAGGTCAACATCGGTGCGGGCACCATCACCTGCAACTACGACGGCGTGAACAAGTCGACCACCACCATCGGCGACAACGCCTTCATCGGCTCCAACAGTTCGCTGGTGGCACCGGTGCTGATCGGTGAAGGGGCGACGATTGCTGCCGGTTCGGTCATCACCCGCACTGCGCCGGACGGCAAGCTGACCGTAGCCCGTGCGCGCCAGGAAACCATCGATGGCTGGCAGCGCCCCATCAAGAAAAGCTGAGCCGAGGCCACCGCGCGTCGATGAACTGAGTGCGCTGCCCCGCATCGAACAGCGTGCGGGTGAACTGCTGCGCGGGCACGAGGCGTACCCGGTGTTCTCCGGCCATGGACTGGACCTTCCCACGTTGCAGGCCGGACTGCAGCGTGGCCTGTTGTGGATCATCGAAGGCGCCGATGGCGGCATCGCCGGCTACCTGCTGGGCGGTGCGCTCGACGGCGATTTCCATGTGCTGCAGATGGATGTTGATCCCAATCATGCTCGCCGTGGCTACGGACGGGCGTTGTTGCAGCATGCACTGGCCGAGGCCAAGGCGCTTGGCTATCCGGCGGCGGTGCTGACCACGCTGTCCGATGTGCCGTGGAATGCGGCTTTCTATGCCAGCGAAGGATTCAACGTCTTGCCGGAGCCAAAGTGGGGTGCGGGCCTGCGAGGGGTGATGGCCGAGGAGGCCGCATTGGGATTCCCGATGCACCTGCGGGTGGCGATGCGGCGGGGGCTTTAGTTTTGCTTCTTCTGTTGATTGCTGAAGGTTGATCATTGTTCATGGGTGTCACTTTTCTTTTCGCGCGAAAAGAAAAGTAACCAAAAGAAACGCGCCGCCGGTCCGCGAGCCGTCGTGCTGCGCACGCCGGTACCCTGCGCTCCTCGGTCCGTCGAGGGACGGCGCGGGAACTCGCTTCGCTCAGACACCCGCGCCTCTTCGCCCTCGCCGGCCCTGCGGTGCTCGGCTCGCTTCAAGCCGGACCCAAGTCAAACCCCACAGTTGCACCCAGTAGATCCACGCCATGCGTGGATGCTTTTGCTTTGCTTCTCGAGTCCGCCTTGAAGCGAGCCGAGCACCGCAGGGCACCGATGCGCAGCATCGGCTCGCGGCCGGCGGAACGTTTCTTTTGGTTACTTTTCTTTGCGTACAAAGAAAAGTGACACCCATGAACAATGATCAACCTTCAGCAATCAACAGAAGAAGGAAGAACAAACCTACCCCACCGGCAACAGGATCGACACGCACAGCCCGCCCTCGGTCCGGTTCTGCAGTGACACGCGACCACCGTGCGCCTCGACGATCTCGCGGGTGAGGGCCAGCCCCAGCCCGGTGCCGTTGCGCTTGGTCGAATAGAACGGCATCAGCGCATTCTGCAGCACCTGCTCGTTCATGCCCTTGCCCCGATCCAGCACATCCAGCCGCAACCACTGCGGCAGCCGGGTCAGCTGTACCTGCACATCGTCGTTCGGCGGATCTGCTTCGGCGCAGGCCTCGTGCGCGTTCTTCAGCAGGTTGAGCAGGGCTTGGCCGAACTGGGCGATGTCGATCCGGCTGCTCAGCTCTTCGTCGGGTTCACGCTCCATCGTGAACGGAATCTGCTGGCACAGGCTGGACAGGAACGGCGCCCAGTGCACGGTCTGCAGCTGCGGCTGGGGCAACTTGGCGAAACGCGCGTAGCCCCGGATGAAGCCTTCCAGATGCCGTGCGCGGTCTTCAATGGTGGTGAAGATCTCCGGCAGCCGGTCGAAGCGCTCGCGCTTGACCAGTTCGCCGCCGGAGTGCGCCAGCGAGGCGATCGGCGCCAGCGAGTTGTTGAGTTCGTGGCTGATCACCCGGATCACCTTCTTCCAGGTCTGTACTTCCTGCCGGCGCAGTTCGGCGGTGAGCTGCCTTACCAACAGCAGGTCATGCGGGCGGCCGTTGAGCTGGAACGCGCGGCGCGAGAGGTGATAGACCTGTTCGTCGTCCTCGTCTCCCTCCACGCCGTCTTCGTGTTCCGACTTCACCGCGAACAGGCTGTCGCCGCCGCGGCCGATGGCATCGCGCAGTTCCACCGGCAGCTGTTCGAGCACGTCTTCCATGCGCTGGCCTTCCAGCTTCCAGCCGCTGTGCAGCAGCTTGCGCGCTGCCAGGTTGGAAAACACCACGCGGGAAATGCCATCGCCACCGGCGGCAATCAGCAGCATTGCCACCGGGGTGTTCTGCACCATGGTGTCCAGCAGCAGTTCGCGCTGCACCAGGCCCTGGCGCTGTGCGCGCAGCACCTCGCCCAGTTCGCGGTGCGCCTGCACCAGGTCACCCAGTTCGTCATTGCCGGGCCAGTAGATGCCGAAGTTGTACTCACCATCGCGGTAGCTGCTGGTGGTCCCGGACAGGGCCCGCATCAACGAGCGCACCGGTGCGGTGGCGCGGCGCAGCGTCCACCACATCAATGACAGCAGGATGATCGTGGAGACCGTGGTCACCACCCAGCCATGGTCCATCCAGTAGGCCAGCAGCCATGGCAGCGCGGCAGCCAGCGCCAGCACCGGCAGCAGGCGCAGGAACAGGCGGAAGGTGAAGGAGCGTCGTTTCATTCGCGCGGGATGCCGTGACGGTCCATGCGCCGGTACAGCGCCTGCCGGCTCAGTCCAAGCTCGTTGGCCGCCTGAGCGATGACCCCGTGGTTGCGCGCCAGCACTTCTTCGATGCGTGCGCGGTCGGGATCATTGCCGGTGCTTGGCGTCGGGCGCGGTGCAGCGGGAGCACGTGGCAGGTTGAGATCGGCCACGTCGATGCGGTTGCCCGTGGCCAGCAGTTCGGCACGCTGGATCACGTTGCGCAGCTCGCGCACGTTGCCCGGCCACAGGTGCCGCTGCAGCGCACTGGCCGCCGTGCTGGACAGTGGCTTGCCGATGCTGAGGAAATGCTCGGCCAACGGCACGATGTCGCCGGGGCGGTCGGCCAGCGGCGGCAGCGCCAGTTCCACCGTGTTGAGCCGGTAGTAGAGGTCTTCGCGGAACGTACCCTCGCGGATCATTGCGGGCAGGTCGGCATTGGTCGCACTGACCACGCGCACCTTGACCTGGCGTTCGCGGTTGGAGCCCAGGCGTTCGAAACGCCCTGTCTCCAGCACGCGCAGCAGCTTCATCTGCCCACCCAGCGACAGGTTGCCGATCTCATCCAGGAACAGCGTGCCGCCGTCGGCTGCCTCGAACTTGCCTTCGCGCGCCTTGTTGGCGCCGGTATAGGCGCCGGCCTCGGCACCGAACAATTCGGCCTCGATCAGCTCGGAGGGCAGGGCGCCGCAGTTCACTGCAACGAACGGACCCTTGGCCACCAGCGAGTTGGCCTGGATGATCTGCGCGATCTTTTCCTTGCCCGCGCCATTGGGACCGGTGATCAGCACCGGCAGCTCCGAACGCGCGACCTGACAGGCCAGGGCGATCACCCGCTCGCTGGCGGGGTCGGCGAACACCGCGCCACACAGTGCGTACTTGTCTTCCAGCGCATGGCGCTGGCGTTGCTCGCGCTGGCGTCGCTGGTCCAGTTCGCGCCGCGCTTCGGACAACTCCAGCAGGTTGTTGACCGTGGTCAGCAGCTTGCGGTCATCCCAGGGTTTGGCCAGGTAGTCGGCGGCACCGGCCTTGACCAGGTCCACCGCGCTGCTCAGGTGGGTCCAGGCAGTCAGCAGGATCACCGGCAGATCGGGGTGGCGTTCGCGGATCTGTGCGAACAGCGCCTCGCCTTCCTCACCTGAGGTGGTGTCCTCGCTGAAATTCATGTCCTGGATCACCAGGTCCACCGGCTGCGATTCCAGCAGCGCCAGCCCTTCGGCCGGGCTCTGCGCCTGCAGGGTGTCGATGTCATGCAGGGAGAACAGCACATCCAGCGCGGTACCCACGCTGGCGTTGTCGTCGATGATCAGGATCGCAGGCATTCGGCGGCTTCTGGGAGGGCAGGGAAGCGCCGGAAAGCGTCGGCGCCGCGCACGGAAAAGGGTGGATGACGCCGGAGCTTTCGGCGCCACCCACCAAGCATAGCCAAACCGATGGCGGCACAGGAGCCGCCGGGCCTCAGCGCCGTGGCAGCGGCGGAGGCGGGGGAGCCGGCGGTGGTGGTGGTGGCGCCAGCGCGGGGCGCCACTGGGCCACGTTCACCGGCACGGTGAGCATCCGCCCATCGCGCCGCAGCAGCAGGTAGACGGTGGCCGTCGATGCCGCCTGCATGGCGTCGGCGAGCTGCTCGATCTGCCGCACCGGCGAATCGTTCACGCGCAGGATGCGGTCGCGGCTGCGCACACCGAAGCGGGCTTCCGGGTTGGCGGCGTCCACTCGTACCACGCCCTCGGTCGAGCGCAGTGCCAGCCGTGCATCGTCCTGGCGCCACTCCAGCGTCTGCGCGCTGTTGCTGCCGGCGAGTACCGGCAGCGGCAGGGCCAACAACACCAGCAGCAGGCCGGCGCGCATCTCACGCCCCCCGCGTGGCGACGGCCGGCGGCACCGCAGCGGCACGGCGGGCCGGGCCGAACACCGCGATCTGGCCCAGCATCCACAGCAGTACCGCGCCCAGCGGCAGGTACAGCAGCGGCATGCGAGGCAGCTCGTACATGTTCATCAGTGCCAGGTTGATGGCGTAGGCCGCCAGCATGCCCAGCACGATGCCCAGCGTGGCCAGCAGGAAGTTCTCGGTCTGGAAGTAGCGCAGGATCTGCCCGCGGGTGGCGCCCAATGCGCGGCGGATGCCGATCTGCTTGCTGCGCTGCTGCACCCAGAAGCTGGCCAGGCCGACGATGCCCAGGGCGGTGACCACCAGCAGCGCTACGCAGACCGTCACCAGCAGGCCGACCATCGAGCGGTCGTTCTTGAAGTAGTCTGCACGCTGTTCCTCGTAGGTCAGTTTCTCGCGTACCAGGCGGTTGGGGTCGTTGTGCTCCAGCGCAGCCAGCGCACCCTTCAGCACTTCATCGCGGCGTTCCGGCGAAGTGCGCAGCATGTACGGCCCGCGGGTGAAGTCGGTACGTACCGGCAGCATCATCGACAGGGTGCTGTTGTCGTTGTAGTCGGTGGGAGTGGCCAGGTGGGCGACCACGCCCACCACATGCAGGCCCTGGTTGCCCATGTAGAACGTCTTGCCCAGCGCGCTCTGGTCCGGGTACATCTTGGCGGCGACCTGTTGGTTGATGATCACCGGCGCGGCGCGGTCAGGCTTGGGATTCTTCTGCGCTTCTTCCAGGTCGATGTACTCGCTGGGCTGGAAGTCGCGCCCGGCGACCAGTTGCAGGCCCAGCGTGGACAACGCGTTCTCGCCAACCATGTACTGCGACACGAAGGCTGTCGGGCGCTCCTGGTCACGCTCGCGCGAGATGCTGGTGTTGCTCGAGTTGCGGCGGAACGGCAGCTGGTTGACCTTGGCCACGCTGGTCACGCCGGGGATCGCGCGCAGCGATGCCAGGTCTTCGTTGGTGCGGGCCATGGCATTGGTCTGCTTGCCGATGCCGCTGACCCGGACCATGACCAGTTCGTTCTCGGCCAGGCCGCTGGGCTGGCTGATCTTTTCCACGCGCTGGGTGACCAGGAACAGGGCATTGCAGACGATGGCGCAGGTCAGGGCGATTTCCAGCACGATCAATGCGGCTGCGGTCTTGTGCCGGCGCAGGGTGCTGAGGATGGGGCGGATGTCCATGGGAGGTCCTCGTTCTGGTGCTTACTGCGACTTGAGCTGGATGGCCGGGGTGACCTGCATCGCGCGCCAGGCGGGCAGGAAGCCGGCAGCAATGCTGGCCAGCAGGGTCAGGCCGAGGGCGAGCAGCAGCATGCTGCCGTCGAGGTGGGCCAGCTTGGCGTAGTCCACCGGCTGCTGGCGCACCGCATACAGGCCCAGCAGCGCCAGGCCGATACCGAGCACGCCACCGACCACGCCCACCGCACCCGCTTCGACCAGGCACTGCAGGAAGATCTGCCCGCGGCTGGCACCCAGTGCGCGACGCACACCGATTTCACCGCTGCGGCGCAGGAACTTGGCCAGCAGCAGGCCGACGGTGTTGACCAGGCAGACACCGAGGAAACCCAGCGCCAGCCACATCTGCAGGCGGACGTCGCTGGGTACTGCGTTGTTGAAGGTCAGCCACTCCATCACGCTGCGCAGGCGCACGTTGGCCGGGCGCTCGAAACGGCCGGCAGCCCGCTGCTGGTCCGAGTAGTTCACCAGGTAGCGGCGATAGTCTTCGGCCTTGGACGGGTCAAGCTCCACCCAGTACTGGATCCAGGTGCACGGCGCGTTGATCGAATTGCTGTCGTCATCGGGTGCGCCGTCGCGGAAGCAGTTCATGTTGCCGTTGCTGCCGAGCTTGAGGTCCATCGCGGTGGACAGCGGCATCATCAGGTCCTCTTCGCGGCCGTAGTTGCCGACGGTCAGGTCGAAGAAGTGCGGCTCCGGATTCCAGGTGTCCATCACCCCGATCACGCGCAGCGAATGGCCATCGGCACGGATCTCACGGCCAACACTGTCCGCCCCCTGGAACAGCTTGTCGTTGATCACCTTGGACAGCACCACCACGCGGGCGCGGCCGTCATCGTCGCTGGCCGTCCAGGCGCGGCCATACAGCATCGGCACGTTGAACATCGGGAAGAAATCGGCCGAGGTCCAGCGCGTATCGATGTTGAACGGCTGCAACGTGCTGCCTTCCGGCTCGACGGTCACATCGCCGGCACTCATCATCGCCTGGCGCTCGCCACGCTTCTCGCGCAGCAGCGTTTCGGCATCAAAACGGGTCATCTGGGTCTCCGGCTCTTCGCCGGTCAGGTAACCCGAGCGCGGGCGCGGATCGACCTGCACGTAGAACAGGCGGTCGCTCTTGTCCGGGATCGGGTCGCCAGACAGCACGTGGAACACGGTCAGGGTGGTCATCGAAGCACCGATGCCCAGCGCGATGGCCACCACCATCAGCGCGGTCAGTACCTTGTTGCGGCGGAAGCTGCGCACCGCCAGTCGGGCGTAGTAGGCGAACATGGTCGTGCCCTCACTCGTTGACGGCGACGATGCGACGCGGGGTAGCCAGCACCGGCTCGCGTACCAGGTCGGTGACCTGGCCATCGACGATGTGTACGTTGCGCTGCGCGCGCGCGGCCAGTTCCGGGTCGTGGGTGACCATCACGATGGTGGTGCCGGCGGCGTTGATCTCCTCCAGCAGTTCCATCACCCCGCGCGCCATCTGCGTGTCCAGGTTGCCGGTCGGTTCGTCGGCCAGCAGCAGGCGCGGACTGCCGGCCAGGGCGCGAGCAATTGCCGCGCGCTGCTGCTGGCCGCCGGAGAGTTCGTTCGGGTAGTGCTTCATGCGCGAGCCCAGGCCGACCTGGCTCAGCGCCTTCTCGATGCGCTCGCGGCGCTCGCCGGCGCTCATCTTGCGGTAGCGCAGCGGCACGTCCACGTTGTCGAACAGGTTGAGGTCCGGAATCAGGTTGAAGCCCTGGAAGATGAAGCCGATCTTCTGGTTGCGCAGGCGGCTGCGCGCATCGTCGCCGAGCTTGCTGACGTCCTGGCCGTCCAGCATGTAGGTGCCACTGGTGAAGGTTTCCAGCAGGCCGGCGATGTTGAGGAAGGTGGTCTTGCCGGAGCCGGACGGACCGGTGACGGCGACGAACTCGCCTTCCTTGACCTGCAGTTCCAGTGAACGCAGCGCGTGGGTTTCCACCTGTTCGGTACGGAAGACCTTGGCGACCGAACGCATTTCGAGCATGTACATGGGGTGTCCTCTCTCCAGGATGTATGAGTTGTGAGTTGTCAGTTGACGGAGACGCGTTCGGCGTCCTTGAACAGGTCGCTGCCCGAGACCACGATGCGGTCCCCTGGCTGCACACCCGACTTGATTTCCACTTCGCCCAGGCTGCTGACACCCAGTTCGATCGGACGGCGCACCGCGGTGCGGCCATCCATCACGTACGCCACGCCGTTGCCCTGTTCCACGAACGGGCCGCGCTCGACCTTCATGACATTCCTGCGGGTATCCAGCAGCACCCGCACCGACATCCGCTGGCTCTGGCGCAGGCCTTCAGGCTGGGCCGCAGCGAAGCGGACGCGGGCGTTGACTTCGCCATTGACCACTTCCGGCGACACCGCACTGATCTCGCCCGGGAACGGCTGGCCATTGCCACCGGTCAGCTGCGCCGGCATGCCGATCGCCAGATCGCGCGCGAAGCTTTCCGGCACCTTGATTTCGACTTCGAACTTGGACAGGTCGACCACGCCCAGCACCGGCGCGTTGGCGGCAAGGTTGGTGGACTGAACAGCCTGCACCTGGCCGACCTGGCCATCGAACGGTGCGCGCAGGGTCAGTGCGTCCACCTGGCGCCGCACTTCGGCCACCACGGCCTTCTGGCGGTCGGCCAGCAAGCGCTTGTTGCGTGCGTCCAGATCCGCGCCCTGGCTCTGCAGCCGCGCATCGGTGGTGGCATTGGCCAGGCTGATGTCGGCCTTCTTCAGGGTGTCCTGGGCCTTGGCCAGATCGATCTGCGGCACCGCACCGCCATCGAAGCCGCGTTGGTAGCGCTGCAGGTCGCGGTCGGCGGCCTGCCGCTCGATGTTGGCCTGGTCGGTTTCCTTGCGTGACTTGGCCCGGGCCAGGGTGGCATCCAGGTTGGCGCGGCTGGCCTCGGCTTCCAGGCCGGCCAGGGTGGCCTCTTCCTGGGCGAGCTTGCTGCGCAGCTCGGGGCTGTCGATGATCGCCAGTTCCTGGCCCTTCTTGACCACGTCGCCGGCCACTACCTTCAGGTCCACCGTGCCGGCGGAGATTGCATACAACACCGGGCTGTTGGCGGCGATCACGCGGCCGTCGGCGGCGATGTCGCGCACCAGGTCGCCGCGCTGCACTTCGGCCACGCGCACCCGGCTGCTGTCGAACGAGCGGCTGGCGTTGGACCACGCATGCACGGCCCAGCCGATGCCGGCAAGCAGGGCGATGCCCGCCAGCGCCGGCCAGCGGTAACGCTGCCATGCGGCCTTGGGAGCACTGGTCGAAGCGGAGGAAACGATCTGGTCCTGGGCGGAGGTGTCGCGGATCATCGGGTTCGTGCCTGTCGGTGGTGCCAGAGTGGTGCCCTACACAAAGCACACAGCGTGCCAACTTTATTTCCTTTTCCATCAATGATTTGCAGATGTGTCGTTACTGTCCGGGTGTCCGCGGACACCTTTCCGGACACTTTCATTAAGCGGACAGGAGGGGGGGCTGGCCGACACGCAGGCTAGAATGCGCCGACCGTCTTCAAGGAAATGCGTGACATGTGTGGAATCGTAGGTGCGATCGCCGGGCGCGACGTGGTGCCGCTGCTGATCGAAGGACTGAAGCGACTGGAATACCGCGGTTACGATTCCTCCGGCATCGCGGTGATCGATCAGGCCGAACGGCCCGAGGTGCGCCGCGTGCGCCGTACCGGTCGTGTCTCGGAGATGGCCACGGCTGCGGAGGCTGAAGGCTTCACTGCCAGTCTGGGCATCGGCCACACGCGCTGGGCTACCCACGGTGGCGTGACCGAAGCCAATGCGCACCCGCACATCAGCCATGGCGTGGCGCTGGTGCACAACGGCATCATCGAGAATCATGAAGAGCAGCGCGAGAAGCTGCGCGCGCTGGGCTATACCTTCGAGTCGCAGACCGACACCGAAGTGATCGCCCATCTGATTCATCACCATCTGAAGAACGGCGATGACCTGCTGGTCGCGCTGCAGCACACGGTCAAGGAACTGACCGGTGCCTATGCACTGGCCGTGGTCAGCCGTGCCGAGCCGGAACGTTTCGTCTGCGCCCGCATGGGCTGCCCGCTGCTGGTTGGCCTGGGCGAGGGCGAGAACTTCGTGGCGTCCGACGTGTCGGCCGTACTGTCGGCCACGCGCAAGGTGATCTTCCTGGAAGAGGGCGACACCGCCGAGATCCGCCGGGATGGGGTGCGCATCTTCGACGGCCACGATCAGCCGATCGAGCGCGATGTGCATCTCTCCGATGTCTCGCTGGCCTCGCTGGAACTGGGCCCGTACCGCCACTTCATGCAGAAGGAAATCCACGAGCAGCCGCGTGCGCTGGGCGACACCATCGAAGCGGCCATCGACGCTGGTGGCTTCCCGGCCGAACTGTTCGGCAGGAATGCCGAAGCGGTGCTGTCGGGCATCGAGGGCGTGCAGATCCTGGCCTGTGGTACCAGTTACTACTCGGGCCTGACCGCGCGCTACTGGATCGAGGCCATCGCCGGCCTGCCGTGCAGCGTGGAGATCGCCAGCGAGTACCGCTACCGCGCGGCCTACGCGAATCCGAAGCATCTGATCGTGACCATCTCCCAGTCCGGCGAAACGCTGGATACGATGGAGGCGCTGAAGTACGCCAAGTCGCTGGGCCACACGCACACGCTGTCGATCTGCAACGTGCCGGAAAGTGCGATTCCGCGCGCCAGCGAACTGGTCTGCTACACCCGCGCCGGCGCCGAGATCGGCGTGGCCTCGACCAAGGCGTTCACCACCCAGCTGGCCGCGCTGTTCCAGCTGACCGTGGTGCTGGGCAAGCTGCATGGCCGCGTTGATGCAGCACAGGAAGCGGACTACCTGGAGCAGCTGCGTTTCCTGCCGGGCAGCGTGCAGCATGCGTTGAACATGGAGCCGCAGATCGCCGCATGGGCCGAGCGCTTCGCACGCAAGAGCAGTGCACTGTTCCTGGGCCGTGGCCTGCACTATCCGATCGCCCTGGAAGGCGCGCTCAAGCTGAAGGAAATCTCGTACATCCACGCCGAGGCGTACCCGGCCGGTGAGCTCAAGCACGGGCCGCTGGCGCTGGTGGACGAGGACATGCCGGTGGTGGTGATCGCGCCCAACGACAGCCTGCTGGAGAAGGTCAAATCCAACATGCAGGAAGTGCGTGCGCGTGGCGGCGAGCTGTTCGTGTTCGCCGACCAGGACAGCAACTTCAACGAGTCCGAGGGCGTGCACGTGATCCGCACCCCGCGCCATGCCGGCGTGCTCAGCCCGGTGGTGCACACCATCCCGGTGCAGCTGCTGGCGTACCACACCGCGCTGGCACGCGGCACCGACGTGGACAAGCCGCGCAACCTGGCCAAGAGCGTGACGGTGGAGTAAGGCCGCCGGATCCATTGGATGCTGCATGCGAAAGGGGCCCACGTGGCCCCTTTCGTTTGCGCCGTTGGCAACCGCAAGTGGGACAGGCGTCGGGTGTTCTGTCCCGCGTCGGCAGGACGCAATCAATCTTTAATGCACGATATCGCCTGCATTCAGCGCCGGTTTCAGCCCGGGTGCGATTCTCGGAAGCGTCGAAGGTTCCTACGACGTACTGTCCCATCGATGCCGCTAGTGACCGATGGACGCAGTCGTAGAATCGAGTTGACCGAGATCCGGGTTGAGCCGTTGAACCCGCCTCGTTCGCGTTGCAGCACCTAGCCCGCCTGCTGGCGAAATGCCAGATCCGGCAAAGTGCGCCAGACGTGCGCTGAAGGGTCTGTTCCCGGGGAGGGGGCGAATCGGCAGAGCACACTTTTTTGACTTCAGTGACCTGCACCAGGAAACAAGAATGAACGTCCGCGAGCTCCTGCAATCCAAGAAAGAAGCTGTCATCACCATCGACACGGAAGACACGATCGGTGCCGCCGCGCACAAGATGAGCGCGAATAGAATCGCCGCGCTGGTAGTGATGAAGGATGATGCCCCGGTCGGCATCATCTCCGAAAAGGACATCGTCCGCAGCCTGGCCGATGATGGTCCGCAGGCTGGCCGACGGGTGATTTCCAGCCTGCCGTCCACCGGTCTGGAAGGCATCGCGCCGGACGCCACGTTGAAGCAGGCCATGTCCCTGATGACCTACTCGCGCCGTCGCCACCTGATGGTCACCGATGGTGCCACGCTGGTCGGCATCCTCAGCCTGGGTGACATCGTGAAGAACCTGCTGGGCGAGCTGGAGCTGGAAAAGGCCGTGCTGCAGGACATCTACATGGCGGCCCACTGAGGCCTGCGCAGTGCGATGAGACGAAGCCGGGCAATGCCCGGCTTCTTCGTTTCAGCGCTTCTGCCGGCTCAGAAACTCACCTTCACCGAATCGGCGCTGTAGTTCGCCGGGCCGTGGTAGACCACCTCGATGTTGTTGCCATCCGGATCGAGCACGAAGGCGCCGTAGTAGCCCGGATGGTAGGGGCGTTCGCCCGGCGTGCCGTTGTCGGTGCCGCCTGCCGCCAGCGCAGCGCTGTGGAAAGCATCGACGGTGGCGGTATCGCGGGCCTGGAACGCCAGATGGTGGCGACCGGTCAGCTGGCCGGCAGCGGCCTCGCTGCTGGCGCTGGAAATGAACAGCTCGTCGGCCCAGAAGTAGTCATCGCCTTCACCGGCCACCGGGATGCCGATCGTGTCGAACACCGCCTGGTAGAAGCGGCGACTGGCCGCCAGATCGCGCACTACCAGCTGGATGTGGTCGATCAGGCGGCCACGGTGCAGTTCCATCGTTTCCATACGAACCTCGCAAAAAAGGGGGGCGGAGTCGGTAGCGCCGGGCCGCGCCCGGCGAGCGCGCAGCGCGGCCTGCTCAAGGCCGCCGGGCATGGCCCGGCGCTACCGGAATTGTGCCCCTTTCTGGGTCAGGCGTTGGCGATGATCTCGACCCAGTAGCCGTCCGGGTCCTTGATGAAGGCCAGGTTCTTCATGCGGCCGTCGGTCAGGCGCTTCTGGAAGGTGACACCCAGCTCCTCGAAACGCTGGCAGGCCGTTTCGATGTCCGGCACCGACACGCAGATGTGGCCGAAGCCGCGCGGGTCGCTGTTGCCGTCGTGGTAGACGGAGCCGTCCTGGGTCTCGGTGCCGTGGTTGTGGGTCAGTTCCAGCACGCCCGGCAGGCCGGCCATCCACAGGCGGCGGGTGTTGTCATCTTCCGGCACCACGGCGCCGGCCGGCACATAGGCCAGGAAGTACAGGCTGAACTGGGCTTCGGCGAAGTCGCGCTTGTCGATCAGCTGGTAGCCGAGCACGCGGGTGTAGAAGTCCAGCGAGGCGGTGGCGTCCTTGACCCGCAGCATGGTGTGGTTGAAGACGAAGCCGGTGGTTTCGGCCGGGGCCTGGGCGGCGACGCCGGGGACATCGCGCAGGGCGGGAATGGTCATGGGGGAGGTCCTTCAGACAGGGCCGTTGCCGGCCGGATAGACGTCATTCTACGGGCCGGCAGCTGACGGCACCGCGACGTACAATGGACAGATCGCACCGTTCCGTCCTGATGACCATTGCCCGCCATGTCGCAGCGTGAATGGGTGGCCGCCGCCATCCGCAAGATCGAAGCCGATTTCAACCGTTCCGCCGATACCCACCTGATCCCGCTGGCCTTGCCCGGGTTCGAGGGCATCGAGGTGTACCTGAAGGATGAATCGAGCCATCCCACCGGTAGTCTCAAGCATCGGCTGGCGCGCTCGCTGTTCCTGTATGCCCTGGCCAACGGCTGGCTGCGCGAAGGGCGGCCGGTGATCGAGGCTTCCAGCGGCTCGACCGCCGTGTCCGAGGCCTACTTCGCGCGACTGCTGGGCCTGCCGTTCATCGCGGTGATGCCGGCCACGACGTCGCCGGAGAAGATCGCGGCAATCGAGTTCCACGGTGGCCGCTGCCATCTGGTCGAGCGCGCCTGCGACCTCAACTGCGATTCGGAAAAGCTGGCCCGCGAAACCGGCGGCCACTTCATGGACCAGTTCACCTATGCCGAGCGCGCCACCGACTGGCGAGCCAACAACAACATCGCCGAATCCATCTTCAAGCAGATGGCCGAGGAGCCCAGCCCGATTCCGGACTGGATCGTGTGCAGCCCCGGCACCGGCGGTACGGCCGCAACGCTCGGCCGCTACGTCAGCTATCGCCGGCACGACACCCGCATCCTGTGTGCAGACCCGGAAGTCTCGGTGTTCTTCGACGGCTACCAGGCTGCCCTGGCCGGCGGCAACGCGTGGCGCGGCATGACCTGCAACGGCGGCTCGCGGGTGGAAGGCATCGGCCGGCCGCGGGTGGAGTCGAGCTTCATTCCGACCAGTGTCGACGCCATGGTGAAGGTGCCCGACGCCTTGAGCCTGGCTGCGATGCGCCACGTCAGCCGCCAGCTGGGGCGCCGCGTCGGCGGCTCCACCGGCACCAATTTCATCGGCGTGCTGCAGGCCGCGCAGTGGATGCGCGAGGCGGGTCGCAAGGGCAGCATCGTCAGCATCCTGTGCGACAGCGGCGATCGCTATGCGCACAGCTATTACGACCCGGCCTGGTATGTGCGGCAGGGAATCGATGTGGAAGCGGCCGACGCACAGGTAGCGGCGGCGGCGGCCGGGCAGGGCCTGCCTGGATTGCCGTGGTGCAGCCTGGAAGCGCTGTAGCCGGCCGGCATTTCCGCCGGGCATGGCCCGGCGCTACCGATCACCCGAGCCGGTAGCGGCGGGGCGCGCCCGGCGAGCGCAGCGGTGAGTCGCACCCCGATCAATATCCGGCTGCAGTAAACGCATCCAGCACCGCATCGCGCAGGGCATCGGGCAGGGCCTCGATCTCCACGGCGCGGTCGTCCAGGTGCAGGCGCGGGTCCAGGCTGCTGGCCCGGCCCTGGGCCAGGGCCTGCAGCCACAGCAGCACGCAGATGACGAACTCGCGCTCGTGCCCTGACTGCACCTGGCTGGCGCCGCGTTCGATCACCTCGAACGGATACCACTCCTGCTCGTCGCTGAACCTGCCGCCCTGGTGTTGCAGTGCCTGCAACTGCTGCAGGTGGCGCGGCGCATCGTCGCCCGCATCGCACAGCGCGGCGATCCAGGCCAGTTCGGTCGGGCTGGCCGACAGCGCCAGCGATGGTGAACATACTGCGGATGGAGCTGGAGCCAGACCTTCCATGTGGGGCCTCCTCGACACGTTCCGCTGCGGTCTCCCCCGCGCCGCAAGCTTCAGCCGACGGCCGTAAGGCCGACGTGAACAATGGCCCGACGCCCCTTGTCTGCCAGCCCGGCAAGCGCCATATCGGTCTGGCTGCCCGCGCTGCCGGGCCCGTACTCTGGAGACCTGCCGTGACCGTTGCCAACCCCCTGCTCGATTTTTCCGGCCTGCCGCGCTTCGAGGCGATCCGCCCCGAACATGTGGCGCCGGCGCTGGACGTGCTGCTGGCGCAGGCCGAGGCGGCGGTCAGCGCTGCCGAGCAGGTGCAGCCGGTCAGCTGGCAGGCCTTCGTTACCCCGCTGGACGATGCCACCGAACGACTGTGGCGTGCCTGGGGCCTGGTCGGCCATCTGCAGGGCGTGGTCAACACGCCCGAACTGCGTGAGGTGTACAACAGCAACCTGCCGCGGGTGACCCGCTTTGCCAGTGCACTGGGCCAGAACCTGGCGTTGTACCGCCAGTACCAGGCCCTGGCGGGCAGCACCGAAGCGGCCGGTTTCGACGAGGCGCGCCGCAAGGTGCTGGAAAACACCCTGCGTGATTTCCGCCTGGGCGGTGCCGAACTGGATGCGGGCGCGCAGCAGCGTTTCGCCGCCATCAAGGAAGAATTGTCGGCGCTGTCGGCGAAGTTCTCGCAGAACGTGCTCGATGCCACCGATGCGTGGTCGCTGATCGTCGAAGACCCGGCGCGTCTGGCTGGCGTGCCGGACGACGTGAAGGCCGCTGCACGCGCGGCAGCGGAGAAGGACGGCAAGACGGGCTGGAAGCTGACCCTGCAGATGCCGTGCTACCTGCCGGTGCAAACCTGGGGCGAGGATCGCGACCTGCGCGAGATCCTGTACCGCGCCAGTGCGCAACGCGCGTCCGAGTTCGGCGACGATGCGCTGGACAACGGCGGCAACATTGATCGCATCCTTGCACTGCGTGCCGAGTTGGCCGCGTTGCTGGGCTTTGATTCCTACGCCGACTATTCGGTAGCCACCAAGATGGCCAAGGACCCCGCCGAAGTGCTGGGTTTCCTGCGTGACCTGGCTGCGCGTGCCAAGCCGTTCGCCGCCAAGGACCGTGCCGAGCTGGAACAGTTCGCCCGCGAGCATCTCGGTATCGACAGCCTGCAGGCCTGGGATCTGGCGTTCGCCGCCGACCGGCTGAAGCAGGCGCGTTACAGCTATTCCGAGCAGGAAGTGAAGCAGTACTTCACCGAGCCGAAAGTGCTCGGCGGCCTGTTCTCGGTGATCGAGCAGCTGTATGGCCTGCGCGTGCAGGAAGACAGCGCGCCGGTCTGGCATGAGGACGTGCGCTTCTTCCGCCTGGTGGACGCGCAGGGCAACCTGGTGGGCCAGTTCTACCTGGACCTGTACGCCCGCGAAGGCAAGCGTGGCGGCGCGTGGATGGATGACTGCCGCAACCGCCGCGAGCGCGCCGATGGCAGCGTGCAGACGCCATTGGTGTACCTGGTGTGCAACTTCGGCCGTGGCGCCGGTGGCAAGCCGGCGACCTTCAGCCACAACGAAGTGACCACGCTGTTCCATGAAATGGGGCATGGCCTGCATCAACTGCTGACCCGGATCGGCGAACTGGGCGTGGCCGGCATCAACGGCGTGGAGTGGGATGCGGTGGAGCTGCCGAGCCAGTTCATGGAGAACTTCTGCTGGGAATGGGACCATCTGCAGGGCATGACCGCGCATGTGGACAGCGGCAAGCCGCTGCCGCGTGCGCTGTACGAGCGCATGCTGGCCGCACGCAATTTCCACAGCGGCATGGCGACCGTGCGCCAGCTCGAATTCGGTCTGTTCGACATGCTGCTGCACAGTCAGTTCGAAGCAGCGCAGGACAGCGTGCTGGCACTGCTTGAGCGCGTGCGTGCGGAAGTGGCTGTGAACCATCCGCCGAGCTGGAATCGCTTCCCGCATCAGTTCAGCCACATCTTCGCCGGTGGCTATGCCGCCGGTTACTACAGCTACAAGTGGGCCGAAGTGCTGAGTGCGGATGCGTACGCCGCGTTCGAGGAAGCGCCGCAGGCGCTGGCCGCGACCGGCGCGCGTTTCCGCGACGAGGTGTTGTCGCGCGGTGGCAGTCGTCCGGCCGCCGAAAACTTCAAGGCCTTCCGTGGCCGTGCGCCGCAGATCGATGCGCTGCTGCGGCATTCCGGTATGGCGTAAGCACGCTACCGTCATCCACGCATGGCGTGGATCTACTGGAAATCGATGCTTGATGCCCTGGTAGGTGCCAACCTTGGTTGGCACGGGATCACTCGGCGTAGATCATCTTCCGGGTCATGCCGCCGTCGACGATGAAATCCTGGCCGGTGCTGAATCCGGACAACGATGAAAGCAGGTACACCGCCAGCGCGCCGATATCCTCCGGTTGCCCGACCCGACCCACCGGATGCTGGGCATGGTCAGTGACCGAATACTGCGGCTCGTGCCGGTGCGATGGCGCCTGCCAGGCATCGGTGCTGATCCAGCCGGGGCTGATGCTGTTCACCCGCACCGCCGGTCCGGCACTGATCGCCAGCGCGTGGGTGAAGGCCACCAGCCCGCCCTTGGCCGCTGCGTAGGCTTCGCTGTGCGGCTCGGACTGCCAGGCGCGCGTCGACGCGATGTTGATGATCGCGCCTGCATCGACCGACAGCGCCGGCAACGCATGCTTGCTGCACAGGAACGCACCATGCAGCGATGAAAGCCGGCGCTGCCATTCTTCCCACTCCATGTCCTGCAGCAGGGTGCCGTGCGGCCCGGCGATGCCGGCATTGTTGACCAGGCCGTCAATGCGGCCGAAGCGTTGCAGGGCGACGGTGATGAAGTCGCGCACGCTGCTTTCGTCGGTGATGTCCAGCCGCTGGAACGCCGCATCATCGCCGCGCTGCCATTCGGCGAGGCAGGCCAGGCCCGCCTCCATGTCCAGATCACCGATCAGCACCCGGCCGCCGGCCCCGAGCACCGCCTGGGCGATGCCGCGGCCGATGCCATTGGCACCGCCGGTGACCAGCACGACCCTGCCGTGCAGCGGCGCAACCGGCCAGGTGGCAATCGGCGGCACTGCGCTCATGACAGGTCTTCACCACGCAGACGACGGTGCCAGCCCTCAACACCGATCCGGTCCAGGGTCTGGATGTTGCGTTCGACGATCACGTCCGGGTCCGGGTAGACATCCACCGCGCGTGCCACGCTGTCTTCGCGCAGCAGGTGCAGGGTGGGGTAGGGCGCGCGGTTGGTGTAGTTGCTGGCGTCATCAGCGGCAACACCATCGAACTGATAGTCCGGATGGAAGCTGGCCACCTGCAGGATGCCCTGCAGGTCCAGCGCCTCGATCGCCGCATCGGCGTTGTCGAGGAAGTCGTTGTAGTCGAGGAAGTCGGTCAGCACCTGCGGGTGCACGATCAAGGTGGTATCGATCTGTTCGGCCGGCGTGTCGCGCAGCAGCACCAGTTCTTCGGCCAGTTCCTCCACCAGGGCTTCCGGTGTGGTCGCGTCGCTCAGCACGATGCGGACCTGGTCCTTCACGTACACCGCCTTTGCGAACGGGCACAGATTCAGGCCGATGACGATGCGCTCCAACCACAGGCGGGTGGCGGCGATCGGGTCATCGGTGGGCAGGGGGGTGTCGGTCATGGCGGGCGCATCGGCTGGCGGGGGTGGCCATTGTAGGCACGCCGATGCTGGGGCGCCGTTCACTGTGCAGGAACTGGACAACGGCGATGCTGGAAATTCCCATCGATTCAATCCCTTGCCGATATCACGCCAATGGCCGATTGCCGACGCAGCGGGCCAGGCGTGCAATGGCGGCACGACACAGGAGGACTTCACATGACTGCATCTTCCCCATGGCTGCCGGACACACTCTGGTCAGGCGCCTTCTTCGATGGTCAATGGAGCGCTGCCGCACAGCGCCAGCCGGTGATCGAGCCCGCCACCGGGCAGTCGCTTGGTGAGATCGGCCTGGCCGACGCGGCGCAGGTCGCGCGTTCTGCAGCCGCTGCGGCGCAGGCACAACAGGCATGGGCGGCGGCGCCTTACGAACAGCGCGCCGTGGTGCTGCGCAAGGCTGCGCGCCTGGCCGAAGACAACATCGATACGCTGGTCGAGTGGCTGGTCCGCGAAAGCGGCTCCACCCGCCTGAAGGCCGGTTTCGAGGCCAAGGTGACCATCAAGGCGCTGCATGAGGCCGCTGCACTGCCCTCGCGCAGCGTGGGTGAGATCCTGCCGTCCGAGCCCGGGCGGCTGAATCTGGCACGGCGCCGTCCGCTGGGTGTGGTGGGGGTGATCTCACCGTTCAATTTCCCGCTGTACCTGGCGATGCGCGCGGTGGCCCCGGCCATCGCTCTCGGCAATGCCGTGGTGCTCAAGCCTGACCCGCGCACGGCGGTGTGCGGTGGTGCGGTGATCGCACGCCTGTTCGAGCAGGCCGGCCTTCCGCAGGGTGTGCTGCACATGTTGCCCGGCGACGGTGCCGCCGGTGCCGCGCTGACCGGTGATCCGCATGTAGCTATGATCCAGTTCACCGGTTCGACGGCGGCTGGACGCAAGGTTGGCGAAGCCGCCGGCAAGCACCTGAAGAAGGTCTCGCTGGAGCTGGGTGGCAAGAATTCACTGATCATTCTTGATGATGCCGACCTCGATCTGGCGGTGGCCAATACCGCGTGGGGCGTCTACCTGCACCAGGGCCAGATATGTATGGCGACCGGCCGCGTGCTGGTACAGCGAAGCATCCATCAGGCGTTCCTGCAGAAGCTGGTGGCCAAGGCGAAGTCGCTGAAGGTGGGCGACCCGGCACGCGAGGACGTGGCGCTGGGGCCACTGATCAATGCCGCGCAACGCGACCATGCGGCGCGCGTGGTCGACGACGCGGTGAAGGCCGGTGCGTCCCTTGAAACCGGTGGCACCCATCAGGATCTGTTCTTCGCACCGACCGTGCTCGGCAACGTCAGCGCCGACAATCCGGCGTTCAACGAAGAGATCTTCGCGCCGGTAGCGGTGGTGGTGCCGTTCGATGACGACGACGAAGCCGTGCGCCTGGCCAATGACAGCGAGTACGGCCTGTCGATGGCGATCGTCTCCCGCAATGTCGGCCGCGCGCTGAAGCTGGGCGAGCGCCTGCGTACCGGTCTGCTGCACATCAACGACCAGACCGTGAACGATGAGGTCATCAATCCCTTCGGCGGGGTCGGCGCGTCCGGCAACGGCACCAGCATCGGTGGCCCGGCCAACGTGGAGGAATTCACCCAGTGGCAATGGATGACGGTCAAGGGCGAAGCCCCGGCCTATCCCATCTGATCGAGGAGAACGCAACGATGAGCAGCAACAGTGGATCGCGTGACATCACCGCCGCCGTGGTGCGCGGCAAGGAACAGCCCTTCGTCATCGAGCAGGCGCGCCTGCGCGGCCCGCAGGACGACGAAGTGCTGGTGAAGATCGTGGCGACCGGCCTGTGCCACACCGACCTGATCGTGCGTGACCAGTACTATCCGGTGCCGCTGCCGGCGGTGCTGGGCCATGAGGGCGCAGGCATCGTCGAGGCGGTCGGCCCCAACGTGCGTGAACTGAAGGCCGGCGACCACGTGGTGCTGACCTACGGCCAGTGCGGCCACTGCAATCCCTGCCGGGGTGGACATGGTGCGTACTGTCGCGATTTCTTCGCGCTGAACTTCGGTGGCGACGATGGCCACGGCCATACCGCCATCACCGATGCACAGGGCCAGCCGCTGCACGATCACTTCTTTGCACAGTCGTCGTTTGCCACGTTTGCGTTGGCGCGCGAGATCAACGCGATCAGGGTGCCTGAGGATGCGCCGCTGGAGCTGCTCGGCCCGCTGGGCTGCGGTATCCAGACCGGTGCCGGTGCGGTGCTCAACTCGCTGCAGGTGCGATCGGGCAGCAGCTTCGCCAGCTATGGCGCCGGTGCGGTCGGCCTGAGCGCGGTGATGGCGGCCAAGGTCGCCGGTGCCACCACCATCATTGCCATCGACGTGGTGCCCTCGCGGTTGCAGCTGGCCATGGAGCTGGGTGCCACACACGTGGTCAACAGCCGCGAGACCGACGTGATCGAGGCCGTGCGTGCGATCACCGGTGGCGGTGCCGATTTCGCGCTGGAATCCACCGGTCGTCCGGAGGTTCTCTCCGCAGGTATCGAGGCGCTGGGCGGGCTGGGCATGATGGGCGTGGTTGGCGCGCCGAAATTGGGCACGACCGCCAGTTTCGATGTGAACAACCTGCTTCTGGGTGGCCGCAGCATCCGCGGCATCGTCGAGGGCGACAGCGTGCCGCAGGTGTTCATTCCGCAGCTGGTGACGCTGTACCAGCAGGGGCGCTTCCCGTTCGACAGGCTGGTGAAGTTCTATCCGCTGGAGCAGATCAACCAGGCCGCCGAGGACAGTACGCGGGGCATCACGCTGAAGCCGATCCTGCGGATCGCGGCGTGAGGTGAGGGTGGACTGGGTCTGCAGGGCTGCGCCCTGCACCCGCCGAATCAACGGCAACGGCAACGGCCGAAGCAACAGCAACAGCTGGCTATCCGTGGGATGGCGGGGTGGGTCCGGTTGCGGGGGACGCCGTAAATGCGTCCCTGTAGGCTTGGCCGCGGCTTGCTCGTATGCGCTGTCCTGCGCACACGGCAAGACCAGGGTTGGGCGTCCTGCCCAACCCACCCGAGGCATGCCTCGGGCCCATGCCGCGGACACCCCCGCAACCGGACCCACCCCGCCTTCGACAGATCTCCGGAATCTGTTGGAATGGCATGGCCTGCTCTTGGTGGGTGTCGACCTTGGTCGACACATGAACGCC
Organism: Stenotrophomonas sp. G106K1; assembly: GCF_037969685.1. Classification (NCBI taxonomy): domain Bacteria; kingdom Pseudomonadati; phylum Pseudomonadota; class Gammaproteobacteria; order Lysobacterales; family Lysobacteraceae; genus Stenotrophomonas; species Stenotrophomonas sp. G106K1. Next base: position 50,523 of record NZ_JBBPFR010000008.1, read on the forward strand.
TGACGAAAACAGAAATGCTCCGTTGTCGGGACGTAACGCGGGCGTGGCGTGCGCGGGTGTACCCTGCGTCCATGATGGCCACGACAGTCGGGCAACAGCAATTGGCGGCGGCCCGTGCCGCCTTTGCCGAGGGCGATGTGCAGTCGCTGGCGATGCTGCCTTTGCCATTGCAGCAGTCCTGGCAGCGCTCGCATGCAGCCGGTGTGCACCCCGGGCAGGAGCCGTATTACCCGCCGCTGCAGGGCAACGGCCACCACTTGGAGTCCCGCAACGACCGTCGCCTGGCGCGTTGCGTGCAGCCCGAGCTGGAGCAGTTGTGGTCCGCGTTCGGTGCGCGGGGATGGACGATGTTCTGCGCCAACCGCGAGGGCATGGTGATCGTGCATCGCGCCCATGGCCTGGAAGATGCGCCGCTGCTGCGGCCGATCCAGGTGGGACGGCGGCTGGGCGAGGCCGAGATCGGTACCACCGCGCCTGCGGTCAGCCTGGCCGACGACCTGCCCGCCTTGGTACGCGGCAACGAACACTATCTGCAGCGGTTCGCCCCCGTGTTCTGCTTGAGTGAGCCGCTGCATGACCTGCAGGGGCAAGTCTGCGGTGCGATCGACATCACCGGGTTGGGGGAACGCGATCCGGCATTGCTGCAGGGCTATTTCCGGCAGGCAGCGCTGGCCATCGAGAACCGCTTGATGCACACGCTCAGTAATGTGCACCTGCTGGCGGTGCAGCATGATCCGCGCTGGCTGGCATCACCGCTGCAGGGCCTGTTGGCGGTGCAGGAAGACGGCCAGTTGCTTGCCGCCAACCGCGTCGCCCGGCGTCTGCTTGGCCTGCCACGGCGCGGGCCGCTGCCGTTGCTTTCGCTGGATACGTTGTTTGCCGGCGCCAGCGCCGCACAGCGACGCCGACTGCTGCAGCCTGGTCCTGCGCATCGGGTGCGGTTGGGCGAGGGCAGCGCGGTCCATCTGCAGCATCTACAGGCACCGCGCGCTGCACGGACGCGCTCGCCGGCCATGGCCGCGGCGCCCGTGCAGGCGGCGCCACTGCGTGACCAGCAGCGCGATGCAGCGCGGCGTGCCGCACATGCTGCCGACGGCAACCTCAGCCTCGCTGCACGCCAACTCGGAATCTCGCGGACAACGCTGTACAGACTGCTGCGCGAGTGAGGCCGGCAACGGGGGCCGGCGCTACACCCCGGCGTCGATCAATCGCGGAAGTTGTTGAACTGCAGCGGCAGTTCGAACTTGCCGGCCTTCAGCACGGCGATGGCATCCTGCAGGTCGTCGCGCTTCTTGCCCATCACCCGCAGCTTGTCGCCGTTGATCTGGGTTTCCACCTTCAGCTTGGCTTCCTTCAGCGCCGCGGCGATCTTCTTGGCGATCTTCTGCTCGATGCCCTGCTTGACGGTGATCTTCTGCCGGGCCTGCGCCAGGTTGGTTTCCACGTCGCCATATTCCAGGCTGAGTACATCGATGCTGCGGGCGGCCAGGCGTGCGCGCAGGATGTCGTTCATCTGCTTGAGCTGGAACTCGCTCGGCGCGGATTGGGTGATCACTTCGCCGTCTCGCTCGAACCTGGCGTCCACGCCCTTGAAGTCGAAGCGGGTGGCAAGCTCGCGGTTGGCCTGGTCGAGCGCATTGGTCAGTTCGTGGGTGTCGACTTCGGACACAACGTCGAAGGAAGGCATGGGCGTTACTCCGCAGAAATCAGTGGCGCTCATTCTATCGCGCCGGTCGCGGCGGCAACGTCCGCGGTCGGTGATAATGGGCCATGAACCTGCAACGCTCCCCTTCGCGCGCCGTGGCCTGGATGGTCGCCGCCGTCGCCTGTTTCTCGCTGATGGACGCCGGCATGAAGCAGCTCTCGGCCAGCTATCCCTCGCTGGAGGTGACCTTCCTGAGGGGCATCGCGTCGCTGCCCTTCGTGCTGGTCTGGGTCCTGGCCAGTGCCGGGCCACGTTCGCTCATTCCGCGTCGCTGGGGCCTGCACCTGCTGCGCGGCGGGCTGGGCATGGCAATGATCGGCTGCTTCGTGTTCGCCCTGCGCGACCTGCCGCTGTCCACCGCCTACACCATCTACTTTGTCGCGCCGCTGCTGATTGCTGCCTTGTCGGTGCCGCTGCTGGGCGAGCGGGTAGGGCCGCGGCGCTGGGTGGCCATCGGCATCGGCCTGGTCGGCGTGCTGGTGGTGCTGCGGCCGGGCGTGGGCGGTTTCATCTCGGTGCCGGGCCTGATGGTGCTGGCCGCTGCCACCGCCTATGCCATCGCCGCGATCACCGTCAGCCTGCTGACCCGCACCGATACCTCGCAGTCGATGGTGGTCTGGTTCCTGGTCATCATGGCCATCGGCGCCGGGCTGCTGGCGATCCCCGGCTGGGTACCGCTGCAGATGGCGCATGCGCCGTTGATCGCCGGCATGGGCCTGGCCGGAGCGCTGGGCCAGATCGCGCTGACCAAGGCCTTCCAGCTGGGTGAGGCCTCGATGATCGCGCCGCTGGAGTACAGCGGCCTGGTCTGGGTGATCGGCTGGGACCTTGCGTTCTGGGGGCAGTTGCCGGACGGCTACACCTGGGCGGGTGCGGCGATCATCGTCGCCTCGGGCCTGTACCTGCTGCACCGCGAGCGGCTGAACCGGCAGGAACCGCCGAAACCGTTGGACCATCCCTGAACCGGTGTGGCCGGGGAATGGGTCAGAGCCCCTGCCAATGCGCCGATGCGAGCGACTTAGAACCAAAAGGAATAACATTCTGGCCCATGGCGCGGGCGCGCGAGCGCCGGCGCTGGTAGGCTGCACGCCCCCTTCCATCGCCCTCCCGGTGAGCTGATCCCGTGATCGAGTTCCAGCGCCTGCACAAATCCTATGCCGTTGCCGGCCGCGCGGTCAGCGCGCTGCAGCCGCTGGACCTGACCATCGAGGCCGGTGAGGTGTTCGGCATCATCGGCCATTCCGGAGCGGGCAAATCGACGCTGATCCGCATGATCAACCGCTTGGAGGAGCCCAGCGGTGGCCGTCTGCTGATCGCCGGTGAAGATGTAACCGCGCTGGAGCCGGAGGGCCTGCGCGCGCTGCGCCGCCGGATCGGCATGATCTTCCAGCACTTCAACCTGCTGTCCTCGCGCACGGTGGCCGGCAACGTCGCCTTCCCGCTGGAACTGGCCGGTACGCCGAAGGCCGAGATCGAAGCACGCGTGGCCGAACTGCTGCAGACCGTCGGCCTGCAGGCGCATGCGGACAAGTACCCGGCGCAGCTGTCGGGCGGGCAGAAGCAGCGCGTGGGCATCGCCCGCGCACTGGCCACCCGCCCGCAGATCCTGCTGTGCGATGAGGCCACCAGCGCGCTCGATCCGCAGACCACCGCCTCAGTGCTGGCGCTGCTGTCGAAGATCAACCGCGAACTGGGCCTGACCATCGTGCTGATCACCCACGAGATGGACGTGATCCGTCGCGTCTGCGATCGTGTGGCTGTACTCGATGCCGGCCAGCTGGTCGAGACCGGCCCGGTGACGAAGGTGTTCCTGCACCCGCAGCATCCGACCACCCGCCGTTTCGTCAACGAGTCGGAGCAGGTGGACGAGGGCACGCTGCACCGCGATTTCGACGCTGTCGGTGGCCGTGTCGTGCGCCTGACCTTCCTCGGCGCCGACACCTACGAACCCCTGCTCGGCAGTGTCGCGCGGCAGACCGGGGTCGACTACAACATCCTGTCCGGCCGTATCGACCGGATCAAGGACACCCCGTATGGCCAGCTGATCGTCGCCCTGGTGGGCGGTGACCAGTCCGCCGCGCAGGCCGCGTTCGTGGCTGCCGGCGTGCACGTTGAGGAACTGCGTCGATGATCATCGCTACCGCCGGCGGCTTCTTCCGCCACCTGGATGCAGGCAAGTGGGCCGACATCGGCCAGGCCACCATCGACACCCTGCTGATGCTGGCCGGTTCGCTGCCACTGACCCTGGCCATCGGCCTGCCGCTGGGCGTGCTGCTGTACCTGTTCGGTGCGCCACAGCTGAAGCGCCGGCCGTTCGCCTACGGAGTGCTTGCGCTGGTGGTGAATCTGCTGCGCTCGGTGCCCTTCATCATCCTGATGATCGTGCTGATCCCGGTGACCCTGTTCATGATGGGTACCTCGCTGGGTGTGCGTGGCGCGATCGTACCGCTGGTCATCGGTGCTGCGCCGTTCTATGCGCGCCTGGTGGAAACCGCGCTGCGTGAAGTGGATCGCGGAGTGATCGAGGCGACCCAGGCCATGGGCGCTACCACCTGGCAGCTGGTCACCCGCGTGCTGCTGCCCGAAGCACGGCCGGGCCTGATTGCCGGTGCGACGGTGACCACCGTGGCCCTGATCGGTTTCACGGCGATGGGCGGTGCGATCGGTTCCGGTGGCCTCGGTGACCTGGCGTTCCGCGATGGCTACCAGCGATCGCATACCGACGTGGCGCTGGTCACCGTGGTCCTGCTGCTGGTGTTGGTGCAGCTGCTGCAGATGCTGGGCGACCGCCTGGTCGCGCATTACAGCCGCAGATAACAGAATGCCGGGCCGCGCCCTGCATCGTTCGGGGCGTGCCGCTGCCGCTGGCCAGCAACCTCGTGTTTGGTACTGCCGGCTGCTGGCCGGCAACCTCGTGAATTCCTGACGCAACGTGCAGTTGCCGGCCAGCGGCCGGCACTACCGCATTCGATCAACGCACGTTCGGCACTTCGTAGCCCAGCTTGCCGACCTGTTCGGCGTGCTGCGGCACGCGCTTGAGCTTGTCGGTGTTCACCCCGTACTCGTCGCGCAGGCGTTCGGCCAGGTCCTTGTACAGGGCCTTGTCCATGTCCGGCGTACGCGAGAAGATCCAGGCCATCTCGCGGCCCGGGTAGCCGATCAGCGCCCAGGAATAGTCCGGCGCTACTTCCAGCACCCGCGAATGGGTCGGCACGACCCGGTAGAACCAGGTGCGCCAGCCATGGTTGCCACTCTCCGGATCAACACTGGCACGCGCGCGGATTTCCTGCAGGGGCTCGCCGAAGCCATCGCGGTAGCGATAGGTGATGACGACCTTGTGATCCTCGCGCAGCTCGTACTGGTTGACGCTGGCGACGTGGCCGCGTTCGATGAAGTTCGGCACGCGGCCGATCACGTACCAGGTCCCCATGAAGCGCTGCAGGTCGATCACCCCGTCTGCAGAGGCCTCTGCGGCGCTGTTGCGGGACGACGGTGGGGAATTGGCAGCCACTGCCGGACCGCCCAGGGACAGGGCCAGCAACACAGCGCAGAGCGGGCGGATCGAGGTCATGCGGGAGCGGGCTCCAGTGGGCTTGCCCGCGCATGGTCACTGTGTGCACGCAATCCGTCAATGGTGTCGCAGCCGGTGAGAAGCCCCGCAGCCAAGCTGGCCCGCATCGACCACCGGAGAATCCACATGCGCACACGTCCCCGCCACCGCCTTCCAGCTGAACGTGTCAGCGAACGTGCTGATCCCCGCCTGCTGCGGGTGGTGCCGCAGTTCGCCTTGGCCGGGCTGGCCGTGGTGCTGGTGTGGCCGGCCGCTCGCGGCAGCAGTGCCTGGCTGGGTTGGTTGCCGCTGTGGCTGGTCGGCATGCCGTTGGCGGCATGGTGGGCCCTGCTGCGCTGCCCGTTGCCGACGCGGGCAGCGCTGCGCTGGTTGCGACGCGACACTGGGCAGGCCCGGCGCCGCTCCCAGCCACGTACGCGCAAGGCGCGCACCGCCACGGCCTGACCTTCGACACGGGGGCGGCACCGGTCATCCATGCTAGCGTTCCAAGGCTAATGACTGCCTGGAGCTGCAATGTCACGATTCGCTTCCGCCTGCCTGCTGGCCGGCATGATGACCGCTGCCTCGGTGGGTACCGCCGTGGCAGCTGAAGACACCGACCGTTACGCCTGGCTGGAGGACGTCACCGGCGACAAGCCGTTGTCCTGGGTCAAGGAACAGAACGCCAAGTCCGAGGCGCGCCTGGCGCAGACCCCGGCCTTCAAGCAGATGGAGACCAGCATCCGCGAGGTGCTCGACTCGGACGCCAAGATTCCCGGCGTGCAGAAGATCGGTGACTACTACTACAACTTCTGGAAGGACAAGCAGCACGAGCGGGGCCTGTGGCGTCGCACCACCCTGGCCGAGTACCGCAAGGCCTCGCCGACCTGGGAGACCGTGCTCGACCTGGATGCGCTGAACAAGGCCGAGAACGAAAACTGGGTCTGGCACGGCGCCGACTGCCTGCGTCCGGACTACAGCCGCTGCCTGATCGCGCTGTCGCGCGGCGGTGCCGACGCCGATGTCACCCGCGAGTTCGACCTGGCCAGCAAGAGCTGGATCAAGGACGGCTTCTTCCGTCCCGAATCGAAGGGCGGCCTGAGCTGGATCGACCGCGACACCGTGTTCGTTTACACCGACTTCGGTACCGGTTCGATGACCACCTCCGGTTACCCGCGCGTGGCCAAGCTGTGGAAGCGTGGCACGCCGATGTCCACGGCCAGCCTGGTCTATGAAGGCAAGCCGGAAGACATGTACATCGCGGCGATGCACGATGACACCCCGGGCTTCGAGCGCAACCTGGTCAGCCGCACGCTGGCCTTCTACAACAACGAGATCTACCTGCGCGGCGACGATGGCAAGCTGACCAGGATCGATGCGCCGAACTCGGCCGAGAAGGGCCTGCACAAGCAGTGGCTGACCCTGGAACTGCGCGATCCGTGGACCGTGGGTGGCAAGACCTACGCCTCCGGCGCACTGCTGGTGACCAAGCTGGATGATTTCCTGGCTGGCAAGCGCGACTTCGAGGTGCTGTTCACCCCGACGGCGACCACCTCGCTGGCCAGCGCCTCGTGGACCAGGAACCACCTGGTGCTGAACGTGCTGGACGACGTCAAGAACCGCCTGTCGGTGCTGACCCCGACCGCCAAGGGCTGGCAGAAGAGCGATTTCGTCGGCGTGCCGGCCTTCGGCACCCTGGGCGTCAGTGCTGTCGACAGCAATGACAGCGATGCAGTGTGGCTGACCGCCACCGACTACTTGACCCCGACCACCCTGGCCATCGCCGACATCGGCAAGGCGCCGGAAGTGCTGAAGACCATGCCGGCGTTCTTCGATGCCGACGGCAAGGTCATCGAACAGCACTTCGCCACCAGCAAGGACGGCACCCGCGTGCCGTACTTCGTGGTGCACGACAAGGCGATGAAGCTCGATGGTTCCAACCCGACCCTGCTGTACGGCTACGGTGGCTTCGAGATCTCGCTGACCCCGGCGTATTCCGGTGGCATGGGCCGCGCGTGGCTGGAGAAGGGCGGCGTGTACGTGGTCGCCAACATCCGTGGTGGTGGCGAGTACGGCCCGCGCTGGCACCAGGCGGCGCTGAAGCAGAACCGCCACAAGGCCTATGAAGACATGGCCGCGGTTGCCCAGGATCTGGTCACCCGCAAGATCACCTCGGCCAAGCACCTGGGCGTGCAGGGCGGCAGCAACGGTGGCCTGCTCACCGGCAACATGCTGACCCAGTATCCGGAGCTGTTCGGTGCGGTGGTGGTGCAGGTTCCGCTGCTGGACATGAAGCGCTACAGCCACCTGCTGGCCGGCGCCTCGTGGATGGCCGAGTACGGCAACCCGGACACCAGCGACTGGGAGTTCATCAAGACCTTCTCGCCGTACCACCTGTTCGACGCGAAGAAGAGCTACCCGCCGGTGCTGTTCACCACCTCCACCCGCGATGACCGAGTACATCCGGGCCACGCCCGCAAGATGGCCGCGAAGATGATCGATGCCGGCAAGGACGTGACCTACTACGAGAACATCGAAGGGGGTCATGGCGGTGCGGCCAACAACGCGCAGGCCGCGCACATGTCCGCACTGGCCTACAGCTTCCTGTGGGAGCGGTTGGGCGGTAAATGATGGAATGAAAAACGCCGCCCTCGGGCGGCGTTTTTCGTTGGGCATTCGTTGAACGGTAGCGCCGGGCCATGCCCGGCGCTACCGGAAATGTTTCAACCCACGCGCGATCCGCTCCACCGCCTCCTGCAACCGCGGCACTTCCTGGGTATAGGCCAGGCGCACGTGCTGGTTCGATCGATGGAAGCCGAAATCCAGGCCCGGGGTGAACGCCACGTGCTCGGTCTCCAGGAAGTGCGCACAGAACGTCTGCGCGTCATCGGTAAACCCACTGACGTCGGCGTACAGGTAGAACGCACCCTGCGGCTCCACTTCGATGCGGAAGCCCAGTTCGCGCAGTGCCGGCAGCAGGAAGTCGCGGCGCTGCTGGAAGGCCTGGCGGCGCTGCTCGAAGATCGTCATCGCCTCCTCACTGAAACAGGCAAGGGCCGCATGCTGGGCGATGCTCGAGGCGCTGATGTACAGGTTCTGCGCCAGCTTCTCCAGGTCGAGTACTGCCGCCGGCGGTGCCACCAGCCAACCCAGTCGCCAGCCGGTCATGCCGAAGTACTTGGAGAAGCTGTTCAGCACGAAGGCGCTGTCGTCCACTTGCAGCACGCTCGCTGCATCCTGGCCGTAGGTCAGGCCGTGATAGATCTCGTCGACCACCAGGTGACCGCCGCGCGCATGCAGCGAAGCAGACAGTGCCGCCAGTTCATCGGCTGACAGCACGGTACCGGTGGGATTGGCCGGCGACGCCACCAGTGCGCCGACGCTGTCGCCATTCCAGTGCTGCTGCACCAGCGAAGGGGTCAGCTGGTAGGCCGTTTCGGGTCCCACCGGCACCAGCTGCGCGCCACCTTCCACCAGTCGCAGGAAGTGGCGGTTGCAGGGATAGCCGGGATCAGCCAGCAGCCAGTGACGGCCCGGGTCGACCAGCAGGCTGCTGGCCAGCAGCAGCGCGCCGGACCCGCCCGGCGTGACCAGGATGCGTTCGGGGTCGATATCCAGGCCGTAGTGGCTGCGATAGAAGCCGCTGATCGCCTGGCGCAGAGCGGGTAGGCCGCGTGCGGCGGTGTAGCGGGTGTGGCCGGCGGCCAGCGCCGCCTGGCCGGCACGCACGACCGGTTCGGCGGTGGTGAAGTCCGGTTCGCCGATCTCCAGATGGATCACATCGTGACCGGCCTGTTCCAGCGCCTGAGCGCGGGCCAGCAGGGACATCACATGGAAGGGAGCGATTTCGTGGCTGCGCCGGCTGTAGCCCGGCGTGTGGGGCAGGGTACTCATGCGCACATGGTACGCCGCCGGTCCAGGTAGTGCCGGCCGCTGGCCGGCAACCTCGGGATGAATGGTCTGCTGCGGTTGCCGGCCAGTGGCCGGCACTACCCAGGCATGCGGTCGTGACCATCTGCAGGGTTGCCCACAGCCCCCCTGCAACCCAGACTCAGGCGCAAGGACGCCATTGCATTGCCGATCAAGGAGCCTTATCTCATGAAATCCACTCTCTGCCTGTTGCTTGCGAGCCTGATGACCAGTACCGCCACCGTCGCCGCCCCGCCCGTTCCGCCGGATGTTGAGAAGCGTCCGCACGTGGTCAAGGCGCCGTTCGGCGCGACCCGCAACGATGACTATTACTGGCTGCGCGACGACACGCGCGAGGACAAGGCCATGCTGGCCTACCTGCAGGCCGAGAACGCCTACGCCGACCAGCTGCTGGCACCGCTGAAGCCGCTGGAGGATGCGCTGTACGGCGAGATCGTCGGCCGCATCAAGCAGGACGATGCCAGTGTGCCGGCGCGCGAGCGCGGCTACTGGTACTACAGCCGCTACGAGACCGGCCAGGACTATCCCATCCATGCGCGCCGCAAGGCCAGCATGGACGCGCCGGAGGAAGTCCTGCTCAACGTCAACACGATGGCTGCCGGCAAGGGCTATTTCAGCGTCGGCTCGATGGAGGTCAGCCAGGACAACCAGCTGCTGGCCTGGGCCGATGATGACGTGGGCCGCCGCCAGTACGTCATCCGCTTCAAGGACCTGCGCACCGGCGCGGTGCTGCCGGACACGATCACCGGCACCTCCGGCGACCTGGTCTGGGCCGACGACAACCGCACCGTGCTGTACGTCGAGAACGATCCGGAAACGCTGTTGACCGTGCGGGTGAAGAAGCACGTGCTGGGCACCCCGGCCAGCGCCGACACCGTCGTCTACGAAGAAAAGGACGACAGCTTCTACATGGGCATCGGCCGCACCCGCGACGATCGCTTCATCACCATCGGCGTGCACAGCACCGTGTCCTCCGAAGAGCGCTACGCGCCGGCCAGCGACCCGACCACGTTCACCGTGCTCGCCCCGCGCCAGCGCGACGTGGAGTACGACGCCGACCATTACGACGGCCGCTGGGTGATCCGCACCAACGATGGTGCGAAGAACTTCAAGCTGGTGACCGCACCGACCGATGCCACCTCGCGCGCGCAGTGGAAGGACTGGATTGCGCACGACGATGCGGTGTTCATCGAAGGCTTCGAACTGTTCGATACCTACACCGCCATCGCCGAACGTTCCGAAGGCCTGGAGCGCATCCGCCTGCTGTTCAAGGACGGCCGCAGCGACTATGTGAAGGCCGACGAGCCGGCCTATTCGATGGGCCTGGGCGACAACACCGAGGCTGACACCCCGTGGCTGCGCTACGTCTACACCTCGATGACCACCCCGACCACGGTATTCGAACTGAATACCGCCACCGGCGAGCGTCGCCAGCTGAAGGTGCAGCCGGTGATCGGCTATGACGCATCGGAGTACGAAACCGACCGGGTGTGGATCACCGCGCGCGACGGGGTGAAAGTGCCGGTGTCGCTGGTCTATCGCAAGGGCTACAGGAAGGATGGCACCGGCGCGCTGTTCCAGTACGCCTACGGCAGCTACGGCATGTCGATGGACCCATACTTCAACCAGACCGCGGTGAGCCTGCTCGACCGTGGCGTGGTGTATGCCATCGCCCACATCCGCGGCGGTCAGGAAATGGGCCGCGACTGGTACGAGAACGGCAAGCTGCTGCACAAGCAGAACACCTTCAACGACTTCATCGACGTCACCCGTGGCCTGGTGGCGCAGGGCTGGGCGGCGAAGGATCGTGTTGCCGCCTCCGGTGGCAGCGCCGGTGGCCTGCTGATGGGCGCCATTGCCAACCAGGCGCCGCAGGACTACCGCGTGCTGGTGGCACAGGTGCCGTTCGTGGACGTGGTCACCACCATGCTCGACCCGACCATCCCGCTGACCACCAACGAGTACGACGAGTGGGGCAACCCCGAGCAGAAGCCGTACTACGAGTACATGCTGTCCTACTCGCCCTACGACAACGTGAAAAAGCAGGCCTATCCGTCGCTGTTCGTGGGTACCGGCCTGTGGGATTCGCAGGTGCAGTACTGGGAGCCGGCCAAGTGGGTGGCCAGGCTGCGTGATGACAACACCAGCTCCTTCCCGATCCTGTTCCGCACCAACATGGAAGCTGGCCACGGCGGCAAGTCGGGGCGCTTCCAGCGTTACCGCGAACTGTCCGAGTCCTATGCATTCGTGCTGCAGCAGCTGGGCATCGAAACGCCCGCTGCCGGCGCTGCGACGGAATGACGCATCGTGGCGGCGGTGATATCGCCGCCGCCACCTGCGCTCGGTATCCTTGCGCGATGCGCCCGCCCGAACCGCCTGCCACCAACGACCTGCCAGCGCCCGCCCGGCCGGTGCGGTTCCGTTGGGCGTGGTGGTTGCTGGCCTACGCCAGCCTGGGCACCGGCATCGTCGGCATCTTCGTGCCGGGGCTGCCCACCACCGTATTCATCCTGATCTCGGCCTGGGCCGCCTCGCGCGGCTCCGAGCGCCTGCACACCTGGCTGCTGCAGCACCCGCGCTTCGGCCCGGCCATCACCAACTGGCAGGCACATGGTGCGGTCAGCCGCTACGGCAAATGGATGGCCACGATCACCATGGCGGTGTGCGCCGGCATCATGCTGTGGTGCGTGCCGGTGGCCTGGGTGAAGTGGTTCTCCATCGGCAGCATGACCGTGGTGGCGATCTGGCTGTGGACCCGGCCGCTGCCACCGGCCGATTGATCTCTCCCGCCGGGCCATGCCCGGCGGATGCGCGCCGCGGCACCCTGCACCAACCGCTCAGCCGCCAATGGCTATACTCGGGGCATGAACATCCCCCATCGCAACGTCATCCTGATTCCGCTGGCAGCGGCCTCGCTGCTGTTCCTCGCCGCATGCGGCAACAAGGGCCCGCTGGTGCTGCCGCAGAAGCCGGTACCGGTGGAAGAAACCGTCGAACCGGCCGCTGATGCCGACGCCACGCCTGCTGCCACCCAGGACCCCCGCGACGGTAGTCCGTCGGTGACCCCGGACCCGGTCAAGAAGGTGGACGACGGGAATGAGTAAGGCGGTTTCCAACGGCCTGCGCTTCAGCAAGATGCACGGCGCGGGCAACGATTTCGTAGTGATCGACCTGCGCGACGGCACCCCGCCGCCCACCCCGGAACTGGCCGCACGCCTGGCCGACCGCCATACCGGCGTCGGCTGCGACCAGATCCTGACCATCGAGCCGCCGCGCGCCGAAGGCTCCGTCGCCTCGTACCGCATCTGGAACGCCGATGGTTCCAATTCCGAACAGTGCGGCAACGGCGCGCGCTGCATCGCTGCCTGGCTGGTGCGCGAGGGCAGTGCGCAGGGCGATCACTTCGTGATCGACAGCCCGCTGGCCAGCCACGCCGTGGATGTGCTCGGCAATGGCCAGTACGCGGTGGCGATGGGCGTACCGCTGTTCGAACCGGCGCAGGTGCCGCTGATCGGCTTCGCCCACCCGCGCGAGGAATACCTGCTGCCACTGCAGGGTGAGACCGTGCGTTTCGCGGCGGTGTCGATGGGCAATCCGCACGCGGTGATCGAAGTGGGCCTGGTCGACGCTGCGCCGGTTGAGCGCGTGGGTGGATTGCTGCAGCAGCATGCCTCGTTCCCGAAGTCGGTGAACGTGGGCTTCGCGCAGGTGATGGGCCCGGAACATGTGCGCCTGCGCGTGTTCGAGCGCGGCGTGGGTGAAACCCTGGCCTGCGGCAGTGGCGCCTGCGCCGCCGCCGTGACCCTGATGCATCGCGGCCGCCTGCAGCGCGATGCGCGCATCAGCCTGCCCGGAGGCGACCTGCGCATCCAGTGGCCCGGCGATGGCCAACCGGTGGTGATGGCTGGCCCGACCGCATTCGTCTTCGAAGGGGAGTGGATCGCATGACTGAGACCGTCGACAAGCTCGGTGCCCATGAAGTCGCCGCCTGGTTGCGGCGTCATCCGGGCTTCCTCAAGCAGTTCCCGGACCTGGCGCTGACCCTGGTGGTGCCACGCGATGACGGCCCGACCGCATCGCTGGCCAGCTACCAGCTGGAAGTGCTGCGCGAGAAGAACCGCGAGCTGGCGCGACGGTTGGCCGACCTGGGCGCGACCGCGCAGGTCAACGAGCGGCTGGCGGTGCGCACGCATCAGCTCACCCTGGCACTGATGAAGCAGGACAATGCCGCCGATACGCTGCGCGCGATGGCGGCGTCGCTGCAGGAAGACTTCGCCGGCGATCTGGTGCGGCTGGTGGTGCATGCGCCGGTGGCCGGGCTGGAGCAGGCCGAGTGGCTGCAGGTGCTGGCTGCCGATGATGCGCAGCTGGGCCCGTTCCGCGACTGCCTGAAGGATGGTGAGCCGATCTGTGGCCGCCTGCAGAGCGACAAGAACGCGGTGCTGTACGGCGCGCGCAGCGAGGAAGTGCAGACCACCGCGCTGCTGCCGTTGCCGGGCGTTGGCCTGATCGCAGTGGGCAGTCATGATCCGAACCGCTTCTATCCCGGCATGGGCACGCTGTTCCTGCGGATGATGGGCGAGGCCCTGGTGACCGGGCTCAAGCGCTTCGCGGATTGAGCGGGAAACGACGACGATGAGCGCGGTGCAGGCGTTCCTGCAGCACCTGCAGGTGGAGCGGCGGATGTCGGCGCATACGCTCGATGCCTACCGCCGCGACCTGGACGCATTGTCGGTGTGGGCCGAGCCCCGCGGCGTGGCCGTGGAGGCGCTGGATGTCGACGCGGTGCGCCAGTTCGTTGCCGACGAACACCGCCGTGGCCTGTCGGCCAAGAGCCTGCAGCGCCGGTTGTCGGCCTGCCGCAGCTTCTATGCCTGGCTGCTCAAGCATGGCCGTATCGAGGCCAGCCCGGCAGCGACGCTTAAAGCACCGCGCGCACCGAGACGATTGCCGCAGGTACTCGATGCCGACGAAGCCGTGCAGCTGGTTGAACTGGAACCGGAGGGCGAGCTGGGTCGTCGTGACCGCGCGCTGCTGGAGCTGTTCTATTCCTCCGGCCTGCGCCTGAGCGAAGTCTGCGCGCTGACCTGGCGCGATCTGGATTTCGCCAGTGGCCTGGTCAACGTGATGGGCAAGGGCAACCGGCAACGTCGCGTTCCCTTCGGAAAGCCGGCACGCGAGGCGCTGCTGACCTGGCGCAGCGAAAGCGGCGGTGGCGCCGCCACACCGGTTTTCCCCGGCCGTAACGGGCCGATCAGCCAGCGTGCGGTGCAGATCCGCATCCGCCAGCTGGCGCAGCGCCAAGGCCTGTTCAAGCACGTGCACCCGCACATGCTGCGGCACAGTTTCGCCAGCCACATCCTGGAATCCTCCGGCGACCTGCGCGGTGTGCAGGAACTGCTCGGCCATGCCGACATCGCCACCACGCAGATCTACACGCACCTGGATTTCCAGCATCTGGCCAAGGTCTACGATGCGGCGCACCCGCGCGCGAAACGACGCAAAGACCCGCCCGACAAGGGGGGGTAGCGCCGGGCCATGCCCGGCGAGCGCAACAGCCTCCGCTTGATCTGCATCAGGGCAGGGCGGGGCGCAGTGGCGCATTGTGGCCGCAGGCCCCGAGCGCATCTGCTGGGGCTGCGATCGATACTGCGCCGCCGACGCACTGGCCTGTGGCAACGGCTCGGGCCGCACCCAGCACCCCATCGAAACCCAGGGCGCAGACTGGTACGTGGCATTGGGGATTGAGCCGAATCCGGACCGCCCTTCGCAGGCCAAACGCTGAACGGCAGGCGTTCCACGTTCGGGCGGTGGGTTCCGCGCGCATTGCGATGCGCTCGTTGGAAGGGCGCCCCTCTGCCCATGGGGCGCCACCAAGCGCTGAACGGCAGCTATCGGCACGGGCTTGATCGCTTCGGCGGCTGTCCCCATGTCCCGTGAACAGCTATCGGAGGCCGCATGGACCCCAGTCAGAATCCCACCGTTTTCCACGCCACCACCATCGTCTGCGTTCGTCGCGGCGAGCACGTGGCGATTGCCGGCGACGGCCAGGTCACCCTCGGCCACACGGTGATGAAGGGCAACGCACGCAAGGTCCGCCGCCTCGGCCGTGATGGCCAGGTGCTGGCCGGCTTTGCCGGTGCCGCCGCCGACGCCTTCACCCTGTTCGAGCTGTTCGAAGCCAAGCTGGAAAAGCACGGCCAGCTGCAGCGTGCTGCGGTGGAACTGGCCAAGGATTGGCGCACCGAGCGTCGCCTCGGCAAGCTTGAAGCCCTGCTGGCGGTGGCCGACAAGGAAACCTCGCTGATCATCAGCGGCACCGGCGATGTGATCGAGCCGGAGGACGGCATCATCGCCATCGGTTCCGGTGGTTCGTATGCACTGTCCGCTGCACGCGCGCTGATGGCGCACACCGAACTGGACGCACGCACCATCGCCAGTGAAGCGATCAACATCGCCGGCGACATCTGCATCTACACCAACCGCAACGTGGTGGTCGAGGAGCTGTGACGGGGAACCGTCACAGGCATTCCCGATCCGCCGGGCATGGCCCGGCGCTACCGACAACGAATTCGTGAGCACACCCATGCCGCACAAGATCGAAGTTTCCTCCGCCACCATGACCCCGCGCGAGATCGTGCAGGAACTGGACCGGCACATCGTCGGCCAGCATGATGCCAAGCGCGCGGTCGCCATCGCCCTGCGCAACCGCTGGCGCCGCATGCAGCTGCAGCCCGAGCTGCGCAACGAGGTCATGCCCAAGAACATCCTGATGATCGGCCCGACCGGCGTCGGCAAGACCGAGATCGCGCGCCGCCTGGCCACGCTGGCCAACGCGCCGTTCGTCAAGGTCGAAGCGACCCGCTTCACCGAAGTCGGCTATGTCGGCAAGGACGTCGAACAGATCATCCGCGACCTGGCCGATACCGCCGTCAAGCTGTACCGCGAGCAGGCCAAGGTGCGCGTGCGCACGCAGGCCGAAGAGCGCGCCGAAGACCGCATCCTCGATGCGCTGCTGCCGCGCCGCAGTGGTGGTATCGGCTTCGACCCCGAGGCTGCGCGCAACGAACCGTCGGCGCAGGACAACGAGACCCGCATCAAGTTCCGCAAGATGCTGCGCAACGGTGAGCTGGATGATCGCGAGATCGAGCTCGACCTGACCGCCAACGTCAGCATGGACATCATGACCCCGCCGGGCATGGAGGAAATGGGCCAGCAGCTGAAGTCGATGTTCGCCAACCTCGGCGGTGGCGCCAAGGCGCACAAGCGCACGCTGACCATCAAGGCCGCGCGCCCGCTGCTGCAGGAAGAAGAAGCCGGCAAGCTGGTCAACGAGGACGATATCCGCACTGCCGCGATCGAAGCCTGCGAACAGCACGGCATCGTGTTCATCGACGAGATCGACAAGGTCGCCAAGCGCGGGGATGCAGGCTCGTCTGGCGGTGATGTCTCGCGCGAAGGCGTGCAGCGCGATCTGCTGCCGCTGGTGGAAGGGTCCAACGTGTCCACCAAGTACGGCACGATCAAGACCGACCACATCCTGTTCATCGCATCGGGCGCGTTCCACCTGGCCAAGCCCAGCGACCTGATTCCCGAGCTGCAGGGCCGCTTCCCGATCCGCGTGGAGCTGGGTGCGCTGAGCAAGGCGGATTTCGTGCGCATCCTGACCGAACCGAAGGCGGCGCTGACCAAGCAGTACGAAGCGCTGCTGGCCACCGAAGGCGTCAAGGTCAGCTTCACCACCGACGCCATCGACCGCCTGGCCGAGATCGCGTTCCAGGTGAACGAGCGCCAGGAGAACATCGGTGCGCGCCGTCTGCACACGGTGCTGGAGCGCCTGCTGGATTCGCTCAGCTACGAAGCACCGGACCGCGATGGTGAGACCCTGGCCATCGACAGTGCCTACGTCGATGCGCACCTGGGTGAGCTGGTGCAGGATCCGGACCTGAGCCGTTACATCCTGTAACCGGGAATGCGAAAAGGCCGCCGAAAGGCGGCCTTTTTGTTTGTCCGTTCGCATCCACGCATGGCGTGGATCTACCAAGGTAGCGCCGGGCCATGCCCGGCGACCCTCACGCTTCCGGCAGCGGCTCCGGCACCGAACCCGGTACGAACATGCCTTCCTTCACGTAGGCGGCCAGGGTCATGTCCAGCGCCAGCATGCCATCGCGCTTGAGGTCCATCAGGTCCGGTTCGACCATGGCCCCGTGCAGCACGCCGAGCACGGTGGCGTGCAGCATGCGCGCGGCGATCTTCGGGTCGGCGCCGTCGCGCAGCTGGCCGAGGTCCTGGGCACGGCGCAGGGCACGCTCCATCCGGTCGAGGGCATCGCGGAAGCCGGCCTGCTGCAGTTCGGTCAGTACCCTGGTATCAGCCGAGGCATCGCTGCGCAGCATGATCTCCATGGTCTTGCGCAGGCGCTCGTCCTCGGACAGCTCGATGAACGAGTGGATCATCACCGCGCGCAGATCGTGCACCGGGGTATCGCGCTGGTCGCTGGAGGTGCGCTCCAGTTCCTGCATGAAAGGCAGGTGTACCCGTTCGATCATCGCCGCCAGCACTTCGCCCTTGTTCTTGAAGTGCCAGTACACCGCGCCGCGGGTATAGCCGGCGCGGGCACCGATCATCTCCAGCGTGGTGCGGGCGACGCCATGCTCGTGGAAGCAGGTTTCGGCGGCGTCCAGGATGCCTTCCCGGGTCGCCTGGGTGTCCTCTTTGGTCTTGCGGGCCATGAGTGGGTACGAGTTAGCGTGAAACGTGGCTGAATTGTACCGGTTTACAAACAAACACGCATGTATGTATATTTCCCTCCCATCATTCCCGTCGTGTGCGTGGCAGGCCAGTCCTGGCTCCCACTCCACCCGGGTGGGCGCTGTCCGCGCGGTCTCCGCTCCTGCAAGGGGAGGGTTCGCCGTATCAGTGCCAACTGAGATCCCTCCCTTCAAGAGCCATTCCCATCATGTTGCTGAGCCGAATCCGACCCTTCGCGTTGTCGCTGGCGATCGCTGCGACCGTCGCTGCCTGTGGCGGCCAACCCCAGGCGCCCGAACAGGGGCCGGGCCAGGTCAGCGTGGTCACGCTGAAGTCCGAGACTGTCGGCCTGACCCGTGAGCTGCCGGGCCGCACCAATGCCTTCCTGGTGGCCGAAGTGCGCCCGCAGGTCAACGGCATCGTCGCCAAGCGGCTGTTCACCGAGGGTGGGATGGTCAAGGCCGGCGAGCCGCTGTACCAGATCGAGGACGCCAGCTACCGCGCCCAGGCCAACAGCGCGCGCGCACAGCTGGCCCGCGCTGAAGCCACCGCCAATGCGGCGCGCCTGAGCGCCAAGCGCATCACCGAGCTGGCCAAGGTCGACGCGGTCAGCCAGCAGGATCTGGAAAACGCCGTGGCCGCGCAGAAGCAGGCCGAGGCCGATGTCGGCGCCGCCAAGGCATCACTGGATGCCGCCAACGTGACCCTCGGTTATGCGCGCATCACCGCGCCGATCAGCGGCCGCATCGGCAAGTCCAGCGTCACCCAGGGGGCGCTGGTCAGCGCAGGCCAGGCCACTGCACTGGCGACCGTGCAGCAGCTGGACCCGATCTACGTCGACCTCACCCAGTCCTCGGCCGAGCTGCTGCAGTTGCGCCGCGAACTGGCGGCCGGCCGCCTGCAGGACAACCAGCAGACGCCGGTCAGCATCCTTATGGAAGACGGCAGCACCTTCGAACACAAGGGCACGCTGGAGTTCTCCGAAGTCAGCGTCGATCCGGCCACCGGCAGCTTCGCGCTGCGGGTCAAGGTCGACAACCCCGATGGCCTGCTGATGCCGGGCATGTACGTGCGCGCGGTGATCGGCGGCGGCGTGCGCAGCGATGCGGTGCTGGTGCCGATGCAGGGCATCGCACGCGATCCGAAGGGCGATACCAGCGCGATGGTGGTCGGCAAGGACAACAAGGTCGAAGTGCGCCCGGTCAAGGTCAGCCGCACCGTCGGCGACAAGTGGCTGGTCGAGGACGGCCTGAAGGCTGGCGACAAGGTCATCGTCGAAGGCCTGCAGAAGATCGGCCCGGGCATGCCCGTGAACGCCACCGAACAGGGCGCCGCCCCGGCCAAGCCGGCCGCCGCCCAACCTGCAGCTGCGGCCGCAGGCGCGAAGTAAGCGGAGAACCCCATGGCACGTTTCTTCATCGATCGACCCATCTTCGCGTGGGTCATCGCGATCATCATCATGCTCGCCGGCGGCCTGGCCCTGTTCAAGCTGCCGATCTCGATGTACCCCAACGTCGCACCGCCGGCGGTGGAAATCAGCGCCAGCTACCCGGGTGCTTCGGCCAAGGTGGTCGAAGACTCGGTGACGCAGATCATCGAGCAGAACATGAAGGGTCTTGATGGCCTGATCTACTTCTCCTCCAACAGCTCGTCCAACGGCCAGGCCACCATCACCCTGACCTTCGAGAGCGGTACCAACCCCGACATCGCCCAGGTGCAGGTGCAGAACAAGCTGCAGCTGGCGATGCCACTGCTGCCGCAGGAAGTGCAGCGGCAGGGCATCAACGTCGCCAAGTCCAGCTCGGGCTTCCTGAACGTCATCGCGTTCGTGTCCGAAGACGGCAGCATGGACGCCAACGACATCGCCGACTACGTCGGTTCCAATGTCGTGGACCGTCTCAGCCGCGTGCCGGGCGTGGGCAACATCCAGGTGTTCGGTGGCAAGTACGCCATGCGCATCTGGCTGGACCCGAACAAGCTGCACACCTACGGCATGTCGGTGCCGGAAGTGGTTGCTGCGGTGAAAGCACAGAACGCGCAGGTGGCCATCGGCCAGCTGGGTGGTGCGCCGTCGGTGAAGGGCCAGCAGCTCAACGCCACCATCAACGCGCAGTCGCGCCTGCAGACCCCGGAACAGTTCCGCAACATCATCGTGCGCGGCGCGCAGGACGGTGCCGAACTGCGCCTGGGCGACGTTGCCCGCGTCGAGCTGGGCGCCGAGTCGTACGACTTCGTCACCCGCTACAACGGGCAGCCGGCCAGCGGCCTGGCGGTCACCCTGGCTACCGGCGCCAACGCGCTGGATACCGCTGCCGGTGTCGATGAAACCCTGAAGGAACTGGAAGGCTTCTTCCCGGCCGGCCTGAAGGCCGAGATCCCGTACGACACCACCCCGTTCGTGCGCGTGTCGATCAAGGGCGTGGTGCAGACCCTGCTCGAAGCGATCGTGCTGGTGTTCGTGGTGATGTACCTGTTCCTGCAGAACTTCCGCGCCACCCTGATCCCGACCATCGCCGTACCAGTGGTGCTGCTGGGTACCTTCGGCGTGCTGTCGGTGCTGGGCTTCTCGGTGAACATGCTGACCATGTTCGCGATGGTGCTGGCCATCGGCCTGCTGGTGGACGATGCCATCGTGGTAGTGGAGAACGTCGAGCGCATCATGTCCGAAGAGGGCCTGTCGCCGCTGGAAGCCACACGCAAGTCGATGAGCCAGATCACCGGTGCGCTGGTGGGTATCGGCCTGGTGCTGTCAGCGGTGTTCGTGCCGATGGCCTTCATGAGCGGCTCCACCGGCGTGATCTACCGGCAGTTCTCGGCGACGATCGTGTCGGCGATGGCGTTGTCGGTGCTGGTGGCGATCGTGCTGACGCCGGCGCTGTGCGCGACCATGCTCAAGCCGCTGAAGAAGGGCGAGCACCATGTCGCCCACCGCGGTTTCGCCGGTCGCTTCTTCAACGGCTTCAACCGCGGCTTCGACCGTACCAGCGAAAGCTACCAGCGCGGCGTGCGCGGCATCCTGCACCGTCCGTGGCGGTTCATGGGCATCGTCGCTGCGCTGTTCCTGCTGATGGGCGTGCTGTTCGTGCGCCTGCCCAGCTCGTTCCTGCCCAATGAAGACCAGGGCGTGCTGATGGCGCTGGTGCAGGCGCCGGTCGGTGCAACCCAGGAGCGCACGCTGGAATCGATCGCCGCGCTCGAAAAGCACTTCATGGAAAACGAGAAGGGTGCCGTCGAATCGGTGTTCTCGGTGCAGGGCTTCAGCTTCGCCGGCATGGGCCAGAACGCGGGCATGGCCTTCGTCAAGCTGAAGGACTGGAAGGATCGTGACGCCGACAACGGCGTGATGCCGATCACCGGACGTGCGATGGCTGCACTGGGGCAGATCAAGGATGCCTTCATCTTTGCCTTCCCGCCGCCGGCCATTCCGGAGCTGGGTACGGCTTCGGGCTACACCTTCTTCCTGAAGGACAACAGCGGCCAGGGCCATGAGGCACTGCTGGCGGCCCGCAACCAGCTGCTTGGCCTGGCGGCTGGCAGCAAGAAGCTCGCCAACGTGCGTCCGAACGGCCAGGAAGACACCCCGCAGTTCCGCATCGATATCGATGTGGCCAAGGCCAGCTCGCTGGGCCTGTCGATCGATCAGGTCAACACCACCCTGGCCACCGCGTGGGGCAGCTCGTACATCGATGACTTCATCGATCGCGGCCGCGTCAAGCGCGTGTTCGTGCAGGCTGACCAGCCGTTCCGCATGGTGCCGGAGGACTTCGATCTCTGGTCGGTGAAGAACGACAAGGGCGAGATGGTTCCGTTCAGCGCCTTCGCCAGCAAGCACTGGGATTACGGTTCGCCGCGCCTGGAACGCTACAACGGCGTGTCGGCCACCGAAATCCAGGGCGAACCGGCCCCGGGCGTGGCCTCCGGTGATGCCATGGCCGAGATCGAACAGCTGGCCAAGCAGTTGCCGGCGGGCTTCGGCGTCGAGTGGACGGCGATGTCCTACCAGGAACGCCAGGCGGGCTCGCAGACGCCGCTGCTGTACACGCTGTCGCTGATGATCGTGTTCCTGTGCCTTGCCGCGTTGTACGAAAGCTGGAGCGTGCCGACCTCGGTGCTGCTGGTGGCGCCGCTGGGCATCCTTGGTGCGGTGCTGGCCAACACCTTCCGTGGCATGGAGCGCGACATCTACTTCCAGGTGGCGATGCTGACCACGGTGGGCCTGACCAGCAAGAACGCGATCCTGATCGTCGAGTTCGCCAAGGAGCATCTGGAGAAGGGCGCGGGGCTGATCGAAGCGACGATGCACGCAGTGCGCGACCGTCTGCGTCCGATCATCATGACCTCGCTGGCCTTCGGCATGGGCGTGCTGCCGCTGGCGATCTCCAGCGGTGCCGGCTCCGGCGCCAAGCAGGCGATCGGCACCGGCGTGCTGGGCGGCATGGTGGTCGGCACCGTACTCGGCGTGTTCTTCGTACCGCTGTTCTTCGTCGTGGTGCAGCGCGTGTTCAAGAAGCGCAACGCCACCAGCTGATGCGAAACGGTAGTGCCGGCCGCTGGCCGGCAGCTGCTGATCGCGTGATGTGAATCCAACGAGGTTGCCGGCCAGCGGCCGGCACTACCTCCTGCCATCCGGCAGTACCGATGGAAGTCATTCCAATGAAAAGTACATCTCTGTTCCTCTCCATCGCTGCGGCACTGGCGCTTGCCGGCTGCGGCACCCTGGCGCCGAAGAACACCGCGGTGGCCCCGGCCATTCCGTCGCAGTGGCCAGCGGAAGCCGCGCAGGGCGAAGTGGCCGATGCGGCCGCGATCGGCTGGCGCGACTTCTTCACCGATGAGCGCCTGCAGCAGGTGATCGGCCAGGCGCTGGACAACAACCGCGACCTGCGCGTGGCCGTGCTCAACGTCGAGAAGGCGCGCGGCCAGTACCGCGTGCAGCGCGCTGACCGCGTGCCGGGCGTGGCCGTGACCGGGCAGATGGACCGCCGCGGTGGTGACGTGCCGGTGACCGAGCAGTTCAGCGCGGGCGTCGGCGTGGCCGAGTTTGAACTGGACCTGTTCGGCCGTGTGCGCAACCTGAGCGAGGCCGCGCTGCAACAGTACTTCGCTGTAGCTGCCAACCGCCGCAACGCGCAGCTGAGCCTGGTGGCCGAGACCGCCACCGCGTGGTTGACCTACGGCGCCGACCAGCAGCGTCTGGCGATCGCCGAAGCAACGGTGAAGACCTATGAGGATTCGCTGCGCCTGGCCGAAGCACGCCATGAGCGTGGTGGCAGTTCGGCGCTGGAACTGACCCAGACCCGCACCCTGGTCGAGACCGCGCGCACCGATGCCGCGCGTCTGCGTGGGCAGCTGGCCCAGGACCGCAACGCGCTGGCGCTGCTGGCCGGTGGCCAGCTGGATCCGGCGCTGCTGCCGGACAGCATCGCGCCGCAGGTACTTGCGCTGGCGCCGCCGCCGGCCGGCTTGCCCAGCGACGTACTGCTGCAGCGTCCGGACATCATGGCGGCGGAGCATCAACTGCTGGCCGCCAATGCCAACATCGGTGCCGCACGCGCCGCCTTCTTCCCCAGCATCTCGCTGACCGGCAGCATCGGCACTGGTTCGGGTGAACTGTCGGGCCTGTTCGACAGCGGCACGCGGGTGTGGAGCTTCCTGCCGAAGATCACTTTGCCGATCTTCCAGGGCGGCAAGCTGCGCGCGAACCTGGCGGTGGCCAACGCCGATCGCGATATCGCGCTGGCGCAGTACGAAAAGTCGATCCAGAGTGGTTTCCGCGAAACCGCCGATGCGCTGGCATTGAATGTCAGCCTGGATGAGCAGGCCGCCTCGCAGCAGCGCCTGGTGGACGCGGCCGAGCAGGCCAACCGCTTGTCACAGGCGCGCTATGACGCCGGCCTGGACAGCTTTGTCACCCTGTTGGATGCACGTCGTACCGCCTACAACGCGCAGCAGACACAGCTGCAGACGCAGCTGGCGCAGCAGTCCAACCGCATCACGCTGTACAAGGTGCTGGGCGGCGGCTGGCACGAGCGCGGGTAAGCCGCGCTTGTGGTGGGTGCCAACCTTGGTTGGCACAGGGCCAGCCGACTGCGCTGACGCATCCGTGCCAACCAAGGTTGGCACCTACCGGAGCAGGTCAAGATTGGCGTGGGCCAGTCAGGCCAAGCGTCACCGTCACACCGCTTCGTCATCCCGCCGCTCGGTGCGGCAGGAGCGTACCCGCGTCAGCGCGTCGCCGGCTTCGCGGGCCATCCTCTCGTACTCGGCGCGGATTTCTTCCAGGCGCTCTTCGTCCAGCTCTTCCAGGTCCAGCAGTTCGTTGTTGGCATCGGCGGTGGCGCGGATCAGTTCATCCAGCTTGATCTGCATCGCCGCCGTGTCCGAGTTCTGCGTGTGCTGGATCAGGAACACCATCAGGAAGGTGATGATCGTGGTGCCGGTGTTGATCACCAGCTGCCAGGTATCGTTGAACTTGAATATCGGGCCGCTGATGCCCCACAGCACGACGATCGCCACCGCAGCCAGGAAGGTCCACGGCGAGCCGGTGGCGGCCGCGGCCTTCTTGGCGATCGTATTGAACAGGTTTCTTGCGCTCATCGTCATCGTTCCACTGGAATGACGACGATCATCGGCACGTGGCCGTGCAGGTGCCGTACAGTCGAGCGTGGGCTCAGGCGCGCAGGCGCGGGGCTTCCTGGCTGCGCACCGGGCTGGCCAGGTAGACGTGCTGCCAGCAGCGTTCGACGAATTCGCGGGCCTGCGCTTCGGTCATGCGCGGCATGATCTGCAGGGCGTACTGGGTCTGGAACAGCTCATCGCGCTGCGCATTGCTGGCGCGCGGTTGGGTGATCAGCGAATCACAAGCGAACTTGATCCACGGCACATAGGTACCGAACGAGGTGTGCGCGAGTGCGCCATCGGCGTGCTGGCGGCGCCAGTAATCCAGCTCCGCATCGACATTGATGACAGGGGGAATGGCGGGAACTTCAGCGTGCATGACGATCCAATCGGTTGGAGGTGAAAGGGAGTGGGGACCCGTTACAGTCTGGCCCGGACGGTGGTGCATGCCGCGTCAGCGCGATGTGCAGCCAGCGTGGCGATGGCGCAGCAGTTGTGCGTGTTCAACCGCACCCAGGCGTTCGGCCATGGCGGCCATCGCATTGCACAGGCGCACCAGGTCGCGGGGATGGTCGTGCAGCAGATCCTGCTGCATCTCCTGGTAGGCGCTCCAGAACGGGGCACTGCGCTGGTGCAGTGCGTATTGCTGCTGCAGTCGGTCCCAGATCGCGGCCAGAGCCGGGTCGCTGGGAGGACGTACGGCATGCGCTTGCATGGTCGGCTCCAACCCGGGGCGGGGGCCCCGGTTGCATTCCACCCTAGACGTGGCTGCGCGGCAGGATGTTAGTGGCGCGTGTGCACTGCACGCAGCTGACTGCGCAGCAGTTCACGTCGAAGCGCGCAGATGCTGCCGGCACAAGGCTGTGCCGGCACTGAAGCGTTCATCAAGGCGGACTCATCAGCCGTGGCGGATGCTCATTCGCCGATGTCTTCGTTCCAGATTTCCGGATGTTGCGCAATGAAACCGCCCAGCAGGTCGACGCATTCCTGGCTGTCCAGGTCGATCACGTTGACGCCGTTCTCGCGCAGCCAGTCGATGCCGCCCTGGAAGGTGCGCGATTCGCCGACCACCACCGTGCCGATGTTGAACTGGCGCACCAGGCCCGAGCAGTACCAGCATGGGGCCAGCGTGGTGACCATGATGGTGTCCTGGTAGCGGCGCTGGCGGCCGGCCTTGCGGAAGGCGTCGGTCTCGCCATGCACGGACGGGTCGCCTTCCTGCACGCGGCGGTTGTGGCCGCAGCCGAGCAGGCGGCCGTCGTTGTGGTACAGCGCCGCGCCGATCGGCACACCGCCTTCGGCCAGGCCCTGGCGGGCTTCGGCGATGGCGGTCTGCAGCAGGGCCTGGTAGTCGGGCGTGGTGATCATGCGGGGCTCCGGTAGGTCGTGGGGCGCCATGATACGGCCAGCGTTCCCCGCAGGGGCCCGGCGGTGCGATAATCGGGGCATGAGCGAATCCCCCTACAAATCCGGTACCACCCATTTCGGGTTCCGCGACGTTGACGCCAAGGACAAGCAGAAGCTGGTCGGCCAGGTGTTCACGTCGGTCGCGCGCAACTACGACCTGATGAACGACCTGATGAGCATGGGCGTGCACCGGGCATGGAAGCGCTACTACGTAGCCACCGCGCAGGTGAAGCCGGGTGACCGCGTGCTTGACCTGGCCGGTGGCACCGGCGATATCGCCGCGTTGCTGAAGGAGCGGGTCGGTGCCGAGGGTTCGGTGGTGCTGGGCGACATCAACGCCGGCATGCTGTCGGTCGGCCGTGACCGCCTGACCAACCGCGGCCTGGTGCTCGGCCTGGACTACGTGCAGTGCAACGCCGAAGCCCTGCCGTTCCCGGACAACAGCTTCGACCTGGTGACCATCGCCTTCGGTCTGCGCAACGTGACCGACAAGGATGCCGGCCTGCGCGAGATGTTCCGCGTGCTGAAGGTGGGCGGCCAGGCCCGTGTGCTGGAGTTCTCCGAAGTCACCGCGGACTGGTTCAAGCCGATCTATGACTTCCACTCGTTCAAGATCCTGCCGAAGCTGGGCAAGCTGTTCGCCAACGATTCGGACAGCTACCAGTACCTGGCCGAGAGCATCCGCAAGCATCCGCCGCAGGAAGAGCTGAAGGCGATGATGGGGCAGGCGGGCTTCGAGCGCTGCCACTACAAGAACCTGACCGGCGGCATCGTCTCGATCCACTCCGGCTACAAGCTGTAAGCCTTGCTTTGGTAGGTGCCAACCTTGGTTGGCACACGCCCGCCGCGAGCGGTGATGGATCCGTGCCAACCAAGGTTGGCACCTACCAGCGGCAGGCCAAGGTGGGCCCAGGGACCGCCCGCGAGCGATGACGCAGCAATCCGCCGTGGTAGATGCCGACCTTGGTCGGCACATGCCCGCCGCAGGCGGTGATGGATCCGTGCCAACCAAGGTTGGCACCTGCCGGGCCATCGCGGGGCCGGCCATTACCCTGCACCGCGCAACGCTTCCTGGCCGGGGGAGAGGTACCATTGGGGTTTGATCCCCGTAACGGTCCCGATTCATGCGCAATCCGCTGATGCTCCTTCCGCTGGCCGTGGCCCTGGCCGCCGGCTGCTCCCAGGAGGCGGCCGCACCCGCCGCCGCCCCGACTGCCCAGAAGGCTCCCGCCGCCCCCGTGAACGCCGAAAACCGCAGCCACGATGAAAGCTCGTACGCCGAGCCGGACAAGGTCGTCGTCAAGGACATCGCGCTGGACCTGAAGCTGGACTTCGACCAGAAGCAGATCGGCGGCACCGCCACCTACACCCTGGAATGGAAGCAGAAGGATGCCAAGCAACTGGTGCTGGACACCCGCGAACTGAGCATCGCCAAGGTCGAAGCGATCGCCGCCGACGGCGCGCGCAGCCCGCTGCAGTTCGTGCTGGCCCCGGTGGACAAGGTGTTCGGCAGCAAGCTGACCATCGAAACCCCGGAACAGCCGGCCAAGGTCGAGGTGACCTACCACACCGCACCGACCGCGTCGGGCCTGCAGTGGCTGGCGCCGTCGATGACCGAGGGCAAGAAGCTGCCCTTCATGTTCAGCCAGTCGCAGGCGATCCACGCCCGTTCCTGGGTGCCGCTGCAGGACACCCCGAGCGTGCGCTTCACCTACAGCGCGCACGTGGTCTCGCGGCCGGACGTGATGGTGCTGATGAGCGCCGACAACGATCCCAAGGCCGCGCGTGACGGTGACTACACCTTCAAGATGCCGCAGCCGATTCCGTCCTACCTGCTGGCCATTGCTGCCGGTGACCTGGTGTTCGAGCCGATCTCCGGCCGCTCCGGCGTCTGGGCCGAGCCGACCATGGTCAGCAAGGCCGCCAAGGAATTCGAAGACACCGAGAAGATGATCGGTGCCGCCGAGAAGCTGTACGGCGAATACCGCTGGGGCCGCTACGACATGCTGGTGCTGCCGCCGTCGTTCCCGTTCGGCGGCATGGAAAACCCGCGCCTGACCTTCGCCACGCCGACCGTGATCGTCGGCGACAAGTCGCTGGTCTCGCTGGTCGCCCATGAACTGGCGCACAGCTGGTCGGGCAACCTGGTGACCAACGCCAGCTGGAAGGATATCTGGCTCAACGAAGGCTTCACCACCTACGTCCAGGGCCGCATCACCGAAGCCCTGTACGGCAAGGAGATGGCCGAGATGGAAAAGCAGATCGACCAGACCGATCTGCTGGCCGAAGTGAAGGACATGAGCCCGGCCGACCAGGCACTGGCACTGCCGCCGCTGAACGAACGTGACCCGGACGAAGCCCTGAGCCAGGTGGCCTACGTCAAGGGTTCGTGGTTCCTGGAATTCCTGGAACAGCGCTTCGGTCGCGAAACCTTCGACCCGTTCCT
Organism: Stenotrophomonas sp. G106K1; assembly: GCF_037969685.1. NCBI lineage: Bacteria > Pseudomonadati > Pseudomonadota > Gammaproteobacteria > Lysobacterales > Lysobacteraceae > Stenotrophomonas > Stenotrophomonas sp. G106K1. The sequence goes on from NZ_JBBPFR010000008.1 coordinate 78,930, forward strand.
GCGCGGCTGGTTCGATGACCATGCCTTCCAGAGTGCCAACACCGACCAGTTCGTCGATTACCTGAAAAAGAACCTGCTGCCGAAGAATCCGTCGGCGGTGACCGAGGCCGAACTGAAGGCGTGGCTGGACGAGCCGGGCATTCCGGCGTTCGCGGCCAAGGCGCAGTCGCGCAATTTCAGCAGCGTGGATACCGCGCGTATTGCCTTCGCCAGCGCCGGCACCGTGCCGAGCAGCCAGGTGATTGCCGAGTGGAGCACCCAGGAGTGGGTCCGCTTCATCGACGGCCTGGGCGCCACCCAGCCGCTGGACAAGCTGGCCACGCTGGACAAGGCATTCCACTTCACCGGCACCCCGAATGGCGAGATCGCCATGCGCTGGTACCCGCTGACCATCCGCAGCGGCTACGAGCAGGCCAATGAAGCGGCCGCTGCGTTCATCGAGCGTGTGGGTCGTCGTAAGCTGATCCTGCCGATCTACGCCGAACTGGTGAAGACCCCGAAGGGGCTGGAGCTGGCCAAGCAGGCATTCGAGAAGGCCAAGCCGGGCTACCACCCGATCACCACCGCCTCGGTGCAGGACATGCTGGCCAAGGCTGAAGCAAAGTAAACGGTACTGCCGGCCGCTGGCCGGCAACCTGGCACTGCTTCACCGGCGACGGCGGGGAAACCCGCCGTTGCTGTATCCGCTTTTCGCTGCCGATAGAATCGGGAAGCACCCGTAAAGGACTCCGCCATGAAACGACTGATCCTGCTCACCGCCTGCACCCTGGCCCTGGCCGCCTGCAGCAACCCCGAGGAAGAACGCAAGGCGCAGGAGGCCGCCGCTGCCGCCGTGCAGGCGCAGAAGGAAGCCAAGGCCGAGGATGTGGCCAAGCAGTACGACATGGCCGTGGCCGCGCAGGACTGGGAGCGCGCGCGCCTGCATGGCGCCTCGCTGCTGGATCAATACAAGGACACCGCCGCCGCCGAGCGCATCGCCGCCGGCTTCGACGAGGTCAAGGCCAAGGGCGATGCCGCGCGCGACCTGCGCCGCATGCAGGCGCTGTGGCAGTACAACCAGATTCCGGTCGGCAACAAGGGCAACCAGGTGTCGGCACAGATTTTCAGCAAGGAGCGGGTGGATGTGGATGGCAGCGGCGCCAAGCCGGTGCAGCTGGTTTTCCGCGACCACCCCGAATGGAAGCGTCATGCCTACCTGGTGCTGCAGGCCGGCGATTTCCGCTGCCCGCAGTGCACGGTGAAGGTCACGGTGGACGATGGCAGGCCGATCTCCATGGCGGCATGGCGGCCGAAGACCGACGAGGCGATCGCCCTGTTCATCACCGACCAGAAGGCGCTGTGGAAGCTGGCAGCCAAGGGCAAGTCGATCAGCATCGAATTCCCGGTCAAGGCCGGTGGCACCCGCACGGCGGTGTTCGAGACCGGTGGCGTGGATGCCAGCCGCATGCCGGCGTGGTGGCATTGACCATGGATGCACGGGTGGCTGCGCCGGCACTGTCGACGATCCGCCACTGGGTGTTCGACATGGATGGCACGCTGACCGTGGCGGTGCATGATTTCGCGCGGATCAAGCGCGAACTGGCGATTCCGCAGGAGGATGACATCCTCACCCACCTGGCCGGGTTGCCGGCCGCGGAGGCCAGCGCAAAGCATGCCTGGCTGCTGGCGCACGAGCGTGCGCTGGCCGCTGCGTCCCAGCCAGCGACGGGTGCGGTGGCGCTGGTGCGCGCGCTGCAGGACACCGGCTGCCGGCTGGGCATCCTGACCCGCAACGTGCGCAGCCTGGCGCAGGTCACCCTGCAGGCCATCGGGCTGGGTGACGTATTTGCCGAAGACGCCATCATTGGCCGTGACGAGGCCGAGCCGAAGCCGTCCCCCGCCGGGCTGCAGTATTTCCTGCGGCGCTGGCAGGTGGAACCGTCGCAGGTGGTGATGGTGGGTGATTACCGCTTCGATCTGGAATGCGGCCGCGCGGCAGGCACCCGCACGCTGCTGGTCAATGCCCCGGGCAACCTGTGGCCGGACATGGCCTGTTGGCACCTGGCCGATTGCGCGGCGGTGCTGGAGCGCTGGCGAGGCTAGCGCGGCGCTCTCGACGCGTTGTGGCGGGAACCTGGGGACCGCGCCGGCGGCCAACGCTCGGCTGTCATCACAGTGCATTGTGCGAGGCCGGCTGGACGCGCTTCGAATGTCCGGCAGGGGTTGAAGCGCAGGCGGTTGCGGAACCGTCGCCGCTCACTGCCGCGGCCTGATCGGCGCTGCGGCGGGCGTTGGAGGTGCCGGCGGGTGGTCTTGCCGCGCTGGCGGGTGTGTCGGGTTGCACGTTGTACGGTGTGGCCCGCTGCCAAGGATGGGGCATGGGTGTCCTTGGCTCCATTTCTGGATTCCTTTCCGCAGTACCAGGGCAAGCCGCGCAATCTGGTGATCGTGCTGGAAGAAAGCCTGGGCGCGCAGTTCATCGGCAGTCTTGGCGGGCGGCCGTTGTCGCCCAGTTACGACCGCCTGAGCAGGCAGGGCTGGGCATTCGAGCGGCTGTATGCGACCGGCACGCGTTCGGTACGCGGCATCGAAGCAGTCCTGACCGGGTTCCCGCCGACCCCGGCCGAATCGGTGGTCAAGCTGTCCGCCAGCCGCCAGCCGCCAGCCGCCAGCCGCCAGCGATTCTTCACCCTGGCCGATGTGCTGGGGCGGCATGGCTACGACACCGGCTTCTACTACGGCGGCGAAAGCCACTTCGACAACATGCGCGAGTTCTTCCTCGCCAATGGCTTCACCCGCATCGTGGACCGCAAGGATTACCGCAAGCCGGCATTCGTCGGTTCCTGGGGCGCGTCGGATGAAGACCTGTTCGGCCGCGCCGACCAGCAGTTCCGGCACATGCATTGGGCGAGTTCTTCCGCAAGGCGATGGCCTCACCGTACTGGGACGACACCGTGTTCCTGGTGGTGGCTGACCATGATTCGCGGGTGTTCGGCAGGAACATGGTGCCGATCGGCAACTTCCATATTCCCGGGTTGATCCTCGGCGGCGGCATCGAGGCGCGCCGCGATACCCGCATCGTCAGCCAGATCGACTTGCCGCCGACGCTGCTGTCACTGCTGGGCATTGCCGATCCCACCCCGACGGTGGGGCAGGACCTGACCGACCTGCAGCGGCTGCAGCCGGGACGGGCGCTGATGCAGTACGACCGCAACCTGGCGTGGATGGAGGGCAACGACGTGGCCATCCTGCAGCCGGACAAGCCCGCGCAGGGCTTCCGCTACGACCCGGCCAGCGATCAGCTGCAGCCGCTGCGGCCGGAACTGGCACGGCGCGCACATGCCTACGCGATGTGGGCACGCTGGCCTACGAAAAAGAGCTGTACCGCTTGCCGGAGAAGGCCAAGCCCTGAGCCGGAAGGGCAGGGCGGTGCGGTGCCGGCCGCTGGCCGGCAGTGTCGACCAAGGTCGACACCCACCAGAGACATTCCCGCCAGGAGCATTCCCGATAGCGCGCCGGGTGGACAGCCCCCTTGTTGTTCAAGGGGGCGCGCCGAAGGCGCGGGGATAAGGAGAAATGCGCGGGCAGTTTGGTTACACGCTCAGCGCGTAACCGAACTGCTGCTTGAACTGCTCGTTGAACTCATCGAAGGTGAAGCGCTGGTTCTGGGTGCCCGGGTGCTCGACCTTCAGCGCGCCCATCAGGTTGCCCATGCGGCCGATGGTCAGCCAGTCGTAGCCCTTCTGGATGCCGTAGATCAGGCCGGCGCGGAAGGCGTCGCCACAGCCGGTCGGATCGACCACGCGGCGCTCGTGCGCCGGCGGGATGTCGTAGCTCTTTTCCGGGGTGTGGATCACCGCGCCCTTCGGGCCGCGGGTGGTGATGTAGGCCTTGACCCGGCTGACGATCTCTTTTTCGTTCCAGCCGGTGCGTTCCTGCAGCAGGTTCGACTCATAGTCGTTGACCACCACGTAATCGGCCTGCTCGATGAACTCGCGCAGTTCCGGGCCATTGAACAACGGCATCGCCTGGCCCGGGTCGAAGATGAACGGCACGCCGTCTTCGTGGAATTCCAGCGCGTTCTGGATCATGCCTTCGCGGCCGTCCGGGCCGACCAGGCCCAGGCTGACGCCCGGCACGTCGCGCACGTGGTTTTCGTAGGAACGCATCATCGCGCCCGGGTGGAAGGCGGTGATCTGGTTGTTGTCGTGGTCGGTGGTGATGAACGCCTGCGGGGTGAACAGCTCGTCGATCACGCGCACGCGGGTGAGGTCGATGCCCAGTGCATCGAAGTGCTCGCGGTACGGGCCGAAGTCCGAACCCACCGTGCCCATCGGGATCGGATCGCCACCCAGCAGGTGCAGGTTGTAGGCGATGTTGCCGGCGCAGCCGCCGAACTCGCGGCGCATGCGCGGCACCAGGAACGACACGTTCAGGATGTGCACCTTGTCCGGCAGGATGTGATTCTTGAACTGGTCCGGGAACACCATGATGGTGTCGAAGGCAAGAGAACCACAGATCAGAGCGGACATCGATGTAAGCCTATGCGGTGAATTTTGGGGTGGGCCCGCCCACTTCGGCAGGCAAGCAAACGGCGCCCTTGGGCGCCCGACGGCGCAAAGGTTACCCGCTGGTGCCGCTCAGGGCCAGAACCGGGTGATGCCCGATCAGGCCGAAAGCCTGTGAAGGCGCGGGTTCAGCTGGATTTCTCCTTGCTCGGCGGCAGGCAGGTTGCTAGGCTTATCGACCTCGATTTCTGCCCATTTTTTCGCCATCCCGCGTTGGGCGCGACACCCCTCAGGATCAACTCCCAGATGTTCAAGAAACTGCGCGGCATGTTCTCCAATGACCTGTCCATCGACCTGGGCACGGCCAACACCCTCATCTATGTGCGTGGGCAGGGAATCGTGCTGAACGAACCGTCCGTGGTCGCAGTGCGCCAGGATCGCGCCATTGGTGGTACCCGGTCGGTGGCAGCCGTTGGCGCCGAGGCCAAGCAGATGCTCGGCCGTACCCCGGGCCACATCACCACCATCCGCCCGATGAAGGATGGCGTCATCGCCGACTTCACCTACACCGAGGCGATGCTCAAGCACTTCATCAAGAAGGTGCACAAGTCGCGCTTCCTGCGCCCGAGCCCGCGCGTGCTGGTCTGCGTGCCGGCCGGCTCGACCCAGGTCGAGCGCCGCGCGATCAAGGAGTCGGCCGAGGAGGCGGGCGCCCGTGACGTGTTCCTGATCGAAGAGCCGATGGCGGCCGCGATCGGCGCCGGCATGCCGGTCACCGAGGCCCGTGGCTCGATGGTCATCGACATCGGCGGCGGCACCACCGAAGTGGCGGTGATCTCGCTCAACGGCATCGTCTATTCCGCTTCGGTGCGCATCGGCGGTGACCGCTTCGACGAATCGATCACCAACTACGTGCGCCGCAACCACGGCATGCTGATCGGTGAAGCCACCGCCGAGCGCATCAAGGTCGAACTGGGCTGCGCCTACCCGCAGGCGGAAGCGATCGAGATGGAAATCTCCGGCCGCAACCTCGCCGAGGGCGTGCCGAAGATGATCAAGATCAGCTCCAACGAAGTGCTTGAAGCGCTGCACGAGCCGCTGTCGGGCATTGTCAGTGCGGTCAAGCTGGCACTGGAACAGACCCCGCCGGAACTGTGCGCCGACGTCGCCGAGCGCGGCATCGTGCTGACCGGTGGCGGCGCCCTGCTGCGCGACATGGACCGCCTGATTTCCGAGGAAACCGGTCTGCACGTGCAGGTGGCTGACGACCCGCTGACCTGCGTGGCCCGCGGTGGCGGTCGTGCGCTGGAACTGGTCGACATGCACGGCAACGAGTTCTTTGCGCCGGAATAAGCCGTCCCGGCTGCCTGCGCCCGCAGCGCCCCTCCGGGGTGCGGCCCGCCACATCGGCGGGTCGGCACCGGCGGGGCGCCCGCGTGTTTCCCATCCGCCTTCTGCCAGTTGAATCGCTGCCGTGCCGCCCTACGCCGGACCTCCCGTCGCTTCCCGATCCGGTGATGCCGCCAGCCCGCTGCGGCTGCTGGCCTATCTCGCACTGGCAATCACCTTGATCGTCCTCGACGACCAGGCCGGCTGGCTGGCGCGTCTGCGCGAGCAGGCCAACAGCCTGGTGCAGCCGGTGTGGGCGCTGGCCGGTCTGCCTGGCAAGCTCGGTGGGCAGGTGCGCGACTCCGCCGCCAGCCACGGCCAGCTGGTGAGCGAGAACCGCGAGCTGCGCAACCAGCTGCTGCTGGCCAACGCCCGCCTGACCCGTCTGCAGACCGCCGCGCTGGACAACGCCCAGCTGCGCGAACTGCTGAACGTGGCCGAGCGCAGTGGCCTGGACGTGCAGCTGGCGCCGATCCTGGACATCGACCTGGACCCGGTCAAACAGCGCCTGGTGCTCGATGCCGGCAGCCGCGAAGGCGTGCACGTCGGCCAGGCGGTGATCGATTCCGGTGGCCTGATGGGCCAGGTGATCAGCGTGACCGCGGGCAGCTCCACCGTGCTGTTGCTGACCGATCCCGATCACGCGGTACCGGTGACCGTGGCCCGCAACGGCGTGCGCCTGATCGTCTACGGCCGCGGCGACAAGCTGGAACTGCGCGACATCCCGCTCAGCGCCGGCGTGGAAGTGGGCGATGAGATCGTCACGTCCGGGCTTGGCGGTCGCTTCCCGGCCGGATTCCCGGTGGGCACCATCACCGGCCTGCGCCCGGACGATACCCATGCCTTCCTGGTGGGCGAACTGAAACCGGCCGCGCAGCTTGATCGCGGCCGCGACGTGCTTCTGCTGCGCCCCGGCGCAGCAATTCGCTTGCCTGCGGCCAGCGAATTGCTTCAGCCAGGTTTGCCTTCGGCAAACCAGGCTGCCGCGGGGGCATCCCACCTTACCTCCGCGCCTTCGGCGCGCCCCCCTCAACAAGAGGGGGGCTCTCCCCCAGCCAGCTCCACGGTAGTGCCGGCCGCTGGCCGGCAACCTCAGCCAGCCACACCGGAGGCGCAACGATGAGCCGCCTTCGTGACAACCGCTGGGTGCTGCCGGCCAGCGTGGTGGTAGCCCTGCTGCTGGGCCTGCTGCCCTTGCCGGCGCTGCTGCAGCCGCTGCGTCCGTACTGGTTGGCCCTGGTGCTGGCGTACTGGGTGATCGAAGCGCCCGAGCGCGTCGGTCTTGGCATCGCCTTCGCCAGCGGCGTCGTCGCCGACCTGCTGTATGGCGGGGTGCTGGGCGAACAGGCGCTGCGTCTGGTGATGCTGGCCTTCATCCTGCAGCGCTTCCGCGCGCGCATCCGCTTCTTCCCGATGTCGCAGCAGATGCTGGCCATAGGCGGCCTGCTGTTCAACGACCGCATCGTCAGCGCGCTGGTGCACATCATGGTGGGCGAACCGACCCTGCCGTGGTCGTACTGGTGGGCACCGCTGCTCGGCATGGGCCTGTGGCCGCTGGTGTTCGTGCTGCTGGATGCGGTGCGCTTCGGCAAGCGTGGGCGCTGAGCCATGCTGCCGCGTCGCCAGGTCAAGAATCCGCACGCCGAAGCCGAACAGTTCCGGCGCCGCGCGGCGCTGGGCTTCTTCGGCGTGCTGGTCTGCCTGCTGGGCCTGGGCGGCTGGTACTTCAAGCTGCAGGTGCTGGACCACGACATCTACGCCACCCGCTCCGAAGCCAACCGCATCAAGCCGCGGCCGGTAGTGCCCGGGCGCGGCATGATCTATGACCGCAACGGTCGGCTGCTGGCCGAGAACGTGCCAGCCTTCCGCCTGGATGTGACCCCGGACAAGGTCAAGGACATGGATGCCACCCTGGAAGGGCTGGCGAAGATCATCCAGATCAGTCCGGAAGAGCTGGAAGCGTTCAACAAATCGCGCAAGGCGCGCCGCAAGTTCCTGCCGGTCACGCTGAAGCTGCGCCTGAGCGATGAGGAAATGGCGCGCTTCGCCGTGGACCGCTGGCGCTTTCCCGGCGTCGAACTGGAACCGTACCTGACCCGTCGCTATCCCTATGGCGACCTGTTCGCGCACATCATCGGCTACGTCGGCCGCGTGGACGACAAGGATCTGGAGATCCTGGGCGAAGGCAATGCCGCGCTGACCCACATCGGCAAGTCCGGCCTGGAGCGCTATTACGAGCAGGAACTGCGCGGCAAGGTCGGCTACGAACAGGTCGAAACCAACGTGCAGGGCCGCGCGATCCGCACCATCGGCCGTGTCGCCGCACAGTCCGGCGCCGACCTGCGGCTGTCGATCGATGCAGACCTGCAGCGGGCGATGGTGGCCGCCTTCGGCGAGTTCGAAGGTGCCGCAGTGGCCATGGACCCGCGCACCGGCGAAGTGCTGGCGATGGTCAGCCTGCCGTCGTACGACGCCAACCTGTTCGTCAACGGCATCTCGCACGCCGACTTCAAGGCGCTCAACGAGAATCCCTCGCGGCCGCAGTTCAACCGCCTGGTGCTGGGTGGCGTGGCCCCCGGTTCGACGATCAAGCCACTGATCGGCCTGGCCGGCCTGGACAGCGGGGTGCGCCGGCCCGAAGACAAGATTCTTTCCACCGGCATGTTCTACCTGCCCGGCACCTCGCGGGGCTGGGGCGATGCCAACCGTGGCGGCCATGGCTGGACCGATCTGCGCAAGTCGATCACCCAGTCGGTCAACACGTACTACTACAAGCTGGCCCTGGACATGGGCATCGAGCGCTTCGACCATTACATGGGCTACTACGGCTTCGGCCAGCCGACCGGCATCGACCTGACCGGCGAAATCGGCGGCATCCTGCCGTCGCCGGCATCGAAGTACAAGTCACGCAAGGAGCGCTGGTATCCCGGCGACACTGTCAACGCCAGCATCGGCCAGGGCGACTGGAAGGTCACCCCGTTGCAGCTGGTGCACGGCGTGGCCGGCATTGCCAACGGACAACTGCGCCAGCCGCACCTGGTGATGCAGCAGCGCGCCGGCTTCGATGCGGACTGGACGCCCATGCCGCAGGGCGAGAGCAAGCCGATCAGCCCGACCGCCAGCAACCTGCAGGCCGTGCGCGAGGGCATGATGGGCACCATGCAGCCCGGCGGCAGCGGTGCGCGTGCCGCAGCCGGCGCACCGTATGTAATGGCCGGCAAGACCGGTACTGCCCAGGTGATCAGCCGTCGCGGCACCGCCGCGGTGAACCCGAAGAGCCTGCCGATGCACCTGCGCCATCGCGCGCTGTTCGTCGGCTTCGCACCGGCCGACAACCCGGTTATCGCCGTGGCGATTGCCGTGGAGGGTGGCGGCTACGGTGGTTCGGCGGCTGCGCCGATCGCACGCAAGGTGTTCGATGCCTGGCTGCTGGGCAAGATGCCCGAAGGCATGCAGCCGCTGGACAGCGAACGCGGCACGACGGCCATTGGTGCCACCGCGTTCGACAACGAAGACGTGGGGGCGCGCCAGGCCGGCGATGCCGCTGCGGCGCAGCTGGGCGAGCATGCGGTAGTGGTCGGTGTACCGCCGCAGGCACCGGCACCTGCTCCGGCCGCGCATCCTTCTGCGGCATTGCCGGCCACGCCACGTCCCACGGTTGCTGCGGAGGCCGCCCGATGAGCGCGTTCCTGCGTTGGGCCGGCGAAATGCTGCAGCGGTTCTTCAGCAGCCTCGACTGGCTGCTGTGCCTGGCCCTCGGCGCGCTGATGGTGATCGGCCTGGCAACGTTGAAGAGTGCTGGCGGCGATGGCCTGGTGATGGCGCAGGGCGTGCGTTTTGCCGTGGGTCTGGCGGCGATGTGGGGCATCTCGCGGGTGCCGATCCTGCGCATCCGCTCGGCGACGCCGCTGATCTACGCCATCTCGATGATCCCGTTGCTGGCGGTGTTCGTGCTGGGCACGGGCAAGTACGGCCGGCAGTGGCTGGACCTGAAGTTCTTCTACCTGCAGCCGGCCGAGCTGCTGAAGGTCAGCCTGCCGATGATGGTGGCCTGGTACCTGCACAAGATGCCGCTGCCGCCGCGCTTCAACACGGTGCTGGTGGCGATGGTGATCATCGGCGTGCCGACCGGGCTGGTGATGCTGCAGCCGGACTTCGGTACCGGCGTGCTGATCGCCGCCAGTGGTGTGTTCGTGCTGCTGCTGGCCGGCCTGCCGTGGTGGTGGGTGGGGCTGGGCGTGGGCGGTGTGGCTGCGGTGGCGCCGGTGGCCTGGTTCTGGCTGCTACGGCCGTACCAGAAGGACCGCATCATGATGTTCCTGGACCCGGAAATGGACGCGCTGGGCGCGGGCTGGAACATCATCCAGTCGAAGATTGCCATTGGTTCAGGTGGTTTCGACGGCAAGGGCTGGGGCGAAGGCTCGCAGTCGCACCTGAATTTCATTCCCGAGCAGACCACCGACTTCGCGTTCTCGGTGCTGAGCGAGGAATTCGGCTGGATCGGCGTGGCGCTGGTGCTGACGCTGTATCTGGTGGTGATCGGGCGCTGCCTGTGGATCGCCAGCCAGTCGCGCGATTCGTACTCGCGCCTGCTGGCCGGTGCTACGGGTCTGGCGTTCTTCGTCTATGTGCTGGTGAACGGCGGGATGATCTCGGGCCTGCTGCCGGTGGTGGGCGTGCCGATGCCGTTGATCAGTTACGGCGGTACGTCGGCGGTGTCGTTGTTGGCCGGGTTCGGCTTGGTGATGGCGGTGCGTCGGCACAATCCGGTGCATGGGGGTTACGGGTAGTTTCCAGCCATCGGCGCAGCTCCTGTGGGTGGCCGATCAACGGCGGGCTTCATGCGTTGGCCCGTGCCGGTGGGGGGCGCAGGGGATGCCGTGAATACGTCCTTGTACGCTTAGCCGCGCCATCCATGGCGCGGATACCCCTGCGCCCCCCACCGGCACGGACCCCGACAGTTTCCTGCGGTGGCCACCCACGCAAAGAGAAATAAAGCAGAGCAGAAGCGGGTCGCTTCGCTCTTTGTAGTGCCGAGCCATGCTCGGCTCTTCAGGAATGCACGCATCACGCTGCCTGCAGCTGCACATCCACATATTCCGACAGGCCTCGGCAGGCCAGCAGCAGACCTTCGCGGGCGTCGTCGCTCAGTTGCTGCGTGTCGTCGCCGTCCACGCGCACGCGTTCGCTGGCGTGCAGCAGTTCCAACAGGAAGGTCAGCCCGGCATTGGCGCGGTCGATGCGCGCCATTGCCATGCACTGCGCCTGTGTTCGCCCCTTGTGTGGCCACGGCTGACCATCTGCCGCTTCCACCTGGCGGATGCGCTGCAGGCAGTCCAGCAGGGTAGGGCCGCCGGGGGCGTTGGCCGCCTGCGTTGCAGTGAGTGTGGTTTCCAGGGCGCGGGCGATGTCGTCGGGCAGCTGGTGGGCGGCCTCGCCCAGCGTGGCGAACAGGTATGGGTAGGTGGAAGCGGACATGGCGGCATCCTTGTGCGGTAGGCAAGGGCCACCCCGCGTGCATGCGAGGGTGGCGGACGATGCGTGGCTCCAATACCGGTGACCAAGTGTGAAAGCGCCGGCGGGCACGAGGCCCTCCACGCACCGCCCGCCAAAGACGCACGGACGGATTGCCAGCCGACGCCGCTCAACAAGGAGAAAGCGACGCCGGCTGGCAAGCGTAAACAACACTTGGGTCAACGGGATTGGAGTCCCGTGCCGCCCGTTGTCGGTGGCACTACATGATGTGCGCGGGGCCCTTGCGGCTCCAATCAGAATTGTTTGAAACCCGGAAAATCCGCAGGCCAAAGGCATCCGCCACGCGCGGTGTCGATAGCGACAAACAGCGCGGTAGTCCTGCGCTGCCTCATGACTCAGCCCATGGGATCGCGTCGGGTCAGATCGGAGCGGCCAATGAGTTCGCGTCGGGGTTTCACCGGCTCCGGATCGGACAGGCCCTGGAAGGATTCGCCCAGCGTCGGGTTATCCATGCCGTACAACTGCTTGCCGCGCAGACTCTGCATGCCCTGCTGCCAGGCCAGCAACATGCGCTTGCCGATCTCATGAAAACCTTCATGCTGTGTCATGGCCTCGCGCACTCCAGGGGCGACTTCGTCGATGGCCTGGCCGATCTTCTCGATGATGGCTCGCTGGTCACGGGCGGTAACGTTGAACACCGAAAGCAGCGTCCGCTCCAGGATCCTGCCGGGCTCCCAAGTCTTGCGCCCACCCAGGCTGATGGCTGGCGGATTGCGTGCGTAGTCGGGGTAGGCTGCGGTTGTCACCATGTCGTACACCGGTGTGACCTGCGCGTCGTCGCAGCCGGTGTACAACAGTGCGATGTTCTTCGCATGGCAATCGGCATTGCGCAGCGCGTGAGTCAGCAGGATCTGGGTGGCCAGCTGCTGCAGCGCCTGCTGTCTCCCTGGGCCTCGCACGTGGTCGCGTACTGCCTTGGCGATGCGCTCCCAGGTCGTTTCGTACTTCTCTGCCGGGCGCATGCCCAGCAGCGCACAGAAATCTTCCATGCCGTACTTGAGCTGGCCGGCTTCATCTACATCGAAGCGATGCACGACCAGCGCCTGCCCGTCACGGGAGACCTCGGTGCGCGCGGTGGGCAGCACCCTTGCCGCCACCTGCATGGTGAGGTGCTCGTTGAGCGCAATGAACGGCAGGTTGGCCGCCGAGCCCTTGATGATGTGCTGGCGGGTGAACAGGGTGACCTTCCTGCGCGGGTCCTGGCCGGTGACCTCGCGCTGGTCGAGAAACTTGGGCACCACTCCGGAAACACCGCTGGTGGCATGCTGGCGTACCAGTTCCTCGAATGCCTCGGCCGAGTTGTCACCCTGCAGCAGCTGCGCCACGTCCACCGCCCGGGTCGGTTCATCCAGCGGCGCGCCGCGCGGCACCACTTGCACTCGGCCGATCATGTTGCGACCGATCACCGACAGCAGGTTCATCGGGCCACCGCCGATCACCGGACCGAACTGCTCCTGCAGCACTTTCAGCAGATAGCCTTCGGGCAGGTTCATCTGGAAGAACGGCTGCAGCTGATCGTTCCAGTCCCACGGCTCGCGCCGTACCGGCATGGTCAGCGACACCAGGTCGTCAGGCACCACACCGGCGTTGTACAGCAGACGGCAGTTGAAACTGTCGAGGCTTTCCAGCGTCGCCACCTCACGCCCGGCCACATACACGGAGAGTGTCATCGGCGCAGCCCATGCTCACGGGCAAGCGATTCCAACGAGCCGGCATGGCCCTCCAGGCTGTATTGCATCTCCATGCCTAGCACGGCCAGCACCGCCAGCAGCTTGCGGGCACCAAAGTCGGTGGCCTTGCCCAATTCGAAGCGGGACAGGGTATCGGAGGCCACCCCTGCACGTTTGGCGACGTCGATCTGGGTCATGCCAAGCGCCCGGCGGCGCTGGGCGACCGCCAATCCAAGTTCGGCGAGGGTCTGCATTGGATTTATAAGTCTAAATACGATCGAGTGAAGCAGATATTAGATGTATTTGTCTAAATATCAAGTGAGCGCGCTCGTGTTTCAGGCGTGCGCCCCGTCTGCCTGCAGCCAGGCGGGCTCCATAGGCCCAGGTCAATTTTTAGACAAATACATCTAAATTCATGGTATTACGCTCAAATTTAGACGAATACATCTAAATTCATGGTATTACGCTCAAATTTAGACGAATACATCTAGCTGATACTGCCCTCTCTACTAGATGAGGCGACCCGCGACGGCAGCTGAGGCATGACCATCGCAGCTGACAGCTTGGCGAAAGCGCCGGTCGCTACCGTGCAGCGGTGAACGGAAAAAGAATGCTTGCCGCCTGCAATGAGGTGGTGCGTACGATCGATCTGCCGTTGCTGGTCGCGTTGTTGCTGTTGATGGGCACGGGCCTGGCGGTGCTGCACAGCGTGAACGGGCCGGTGCATGGGCAGGCGATGCGCTTCGCCGGTGGCCTGGTAGCGATGTGGCTGTTGTCGCGGATCTCGCTGCTTCGCCTGCGCGCGTGGACGCCGGTGATCTATGCGCTGTCGATGCTGCCGTTGATGGCGGTGTATGTGATTGGCACCGGTAAATACGGGCAGCGCTGGCTCAACCTGGGCGTGTTCTATCTGCAGCCTTCGGAGCTGCTCAAACTCAGTCTGCCGTTGATGATGGCCTGGTATCTGCACCGTCAGCCGCTGCCGCCATCGCCGCGCACGGTGCTGACGGCAGCGGTGCTGATCGGAGTGCCAGCGGTGCTGATCCTGATGCAGCCCAACCTGGGTACGGCCACGCTGGTGACGGCCAGTGGCGTGTTTGCGTTGCTGCTGGCTGGACTGCAGTGGCGCTGGGTGGTGGCCGGCCTGAGTGCGGTGTCGGTGGCTGCGCCGCTGGCGTGGTTCGGGCTGCTGCGGCAGTACCAGAAGAACCGTGTGCTGACCTTCCTGGATCCTGCCGCCGATCCGTTGGGCACCGGTTGGAACATCCTGCAATCGCGCATCGCCATCGGCTCCGGTGGCCTGCAGGGCAGGGGCTGGGGCCACGGCACGCAGGCGACGTTGGATTTCCTGCCGGAATACACCACCGATTTCGCGTTCTCGGTGTTGGCCGAGGAATTCGGCTGGATCGGCGTGGTGACGGTGTTCGCACTGTATCTGTTCGTGGTCTGGCGCTGCCTGTCGATCGCGGTGCAGGCACGCGACACGCACGCGCGGTTGCTGGCCGGCAGTCTGGGCCTGGCGTTCTTCGTCTACGTGCTGGTCAACGGCGGGATGATTTCCGGCTTGCTGCCGGTGGTGGGTATTCCGATGCCGCTGATCAGCTACGGCGGCACTTCGGCGGTGTCGTTGCTGGCGGGCATCGGTCTGGTGATGGCGGTGCGCGGGCATCGGCCGGTACACGCGTAGGTTTCCAGCCAACGGCGCAGCCCCTCGTGGGTGGGGTTGGGTTGGTCGCGTAGAGCGCTGGCTTCCTGAGGGCTGGCCGGGTGGGTGGGTAGTGCGGGGACGCCGTGAATCCTTCCATGGAGGCTTGGCCGCGGCATCCATGCTGCGGACACCCCGCACTACCCACCCACCCGGCCGCTGACAGGTTCCGTGTGCATCCACCCACGCAAGAAGAAAAAGAAGATCAAAAGCAAAAGCCGCATGGATGCGGCGACCGAGCTTGCAGGGACGTACTTGCAGCGGCCCCTGCGCAGCCCATCTACCCGAGCCTCCTCATGAATCGCTTTGCGGCCACCCACGAGGGGCTGCGCCGTTCGCCGACCTTCGCCGCCGATGCACGCATGAATCTGCGCAAGCGCATTTCTGTAATCGTTCCCACAACGCCGCATAGCAGCATCGCCGCTGACGAAGTTCCATTAAAAGTGAGCTCCAATTCACATTTTGACGCCGCGTTGATCCTGATCAATGGACTTGTCGCAATCGGCCTGCACAATGGCGGCCCGTTCGGCATGGCGCGCCGTCTTTGATGCAGCGCGAGGGGCGTCGGATGGGAAAGCAGTACTGATCCAACAGGTACAAGGAGCGCGGAGCACTGCCACTGGGGAGCGGCAGCCGCGCAGGTACCGACCGGGTCCGGCGGCCGGTTGCGTCTGCGGGGATGGGGACGCAACCGGCAACCTCTGCCTGAATGGGGCAGGTCAATCACAACGCCTTCACATTTCGTGCTGAACGCGATCAAATCGTTGTGATTCATGGTCTTAGGGGTTTTAATTCATCCATGACCTGCTAACCTGCGGTGATGATTCGACGTTCTCTGGCCTGCATGCTCACCCTCGGCCTGGTCGCCTGTGCGACCCAGCCGACGTCCCCTCCGACTTCGCCCCAGGCCAGCAGTACGCCGCGCCACCCGGCGGCCAAGCCTCAGGGCCCGGCCGAAGCCGCGCCGGAAGCGGCAGCCGCTACGGCTGCGCCGGTCGATCTCACCCCGGTGCCGTTCGAAACCGCGCGCGCCAGGTTCATTGCCGATACCGCCAAGCGTTACGGCCTGAAGCCCGATGAGATCCGCAACGTGCTCGACCAGGCGCAGGTGCGCCAGCCGATCATCGCCGCCATGTCGCGGCCGGCAGAACGGGTCAAGCCGTGGAACGAATACCGGCCGATGTTCATCAGCAAGGCGCGCATCGATGGCGGCAAGGCTTTTCTTGCCCAACATCGCGCTGAACTGGACCGTGTGCAGCAGCGCACCGGTGTGCCGGCTGAAGTGATCGTGGCGATCATCGGTGTGGAAACCAGCTATGGCAAGAACGCCGGCAGCCATCGCGTGCTGGATGCGCTGTATACGCTGGCCTTCTATTACCCGCGCAGTGGCGACCCGGCCAAGCTGGAACGTGAAGTACGCCGCGAGCTGTTCTTCCGCGATGAACTGGCCAAGCTGTTCGAGCTCAGCCGCGAGGAAAAGCTGGACATCACCACGCTCAAGGGCAGCTATGCCGGCGCGATGGGCATGGGCCAGTTCATGCCCTCCAGCTACCTGGATTTCGCGGTGGACGGCAACGGCGATGGTCGCCGTGACCTGTTCACCAGCTACGACGACGTGTTCTCGTCCATCGCCAACTACTTCGTGAAGAAGGGCGGTTGGGTGCGCGGCGGCCAGGTCGCCGTGCCTGCCACGCTCGCTGCCGGCCGCGAAGAATTCAACCCGACCGAGTGGATGCCCACCTGGTCGCTGGCCGATCTGGCCCAGCGCGGCTACCAGCCGAGCGCACCGGTGCAGCCGGGCGCCACCGCTACCCCCATCACGCTTGAAGGCAGCACCGGCAAGCAGTACTGGCTGGGCTTCCAGAACTACTACGCGATCACCCGTTACAACCTCTCGAAGATGTACGCGATGGCCGTGTTCCAGTTGTCGCAGGCCATTGCCGGACAGGAGCTGCCCCCGGCATGAACATCAGATGGCTGGTCCCTGGATTGATCGTCCTCGCGCTGGCCGCCTGCAGCAGCGCGCCGAAGAAACCGGCGACCGCCGGCCACGGTGGCAAGCCGTCCGGTACGGTGGTGCAGGGCAAGGGCGGGCGTCCGGCGCATTGTCCGGAGGGCTCGCCGTACGCGGCCGCCACCGAGGACCTGTCCACCCGTGGCAACTACACCGCCGGTGGCCTGTACAAGCCCGGCGTGAAAGACACCACGCCCAGTTACGTGCCCAACGTAGCCTGCATTCCCGAGCCGTTGGTCACCAATGAAGACCGCTCGGTGATCGGCAACAAATCGCCCTACGTGGTACTGGGCAAGCAGTACAAGGTGCTCGACGACACCCGCAACTACGTCGAGCGTGGCACCGCTTCGTACTACGGCGCCAAGTTCCACGGCCGCCTGACCTCCAACCGCGAGGTCTATGACATGTACCAGTTCACCGCCGCGCACAAGACCTTGCCGCTGCCCAGCTTCGCCCGCGTGACCAACCTGGACAATGGCGAATCGGTGATCGTGCGCGTCAATGATCGTGGTCCGTTCCACGATGGCCGCGTGGTCGATCTCAGCTATGCCGCCGCCGTGCGCCTGGGCATCACCCAGCGCGGTACCGGCAACGTGGAAGTGCGCGCCGTGCAGCCGGGTGAAACCAACCTGATGGCGCAGAAGCCGTCGCGCCGCGAGCGCCGTGCTGCTGAAGCGGCGGCGGCCACCGCTGCCGTCGCCAGCGCACGCCCCGCGCCTGCCGCACGTGTGGTCGCCGACAGTGACATCGATCGCCTGGTCAACCGCCTGCCTGCAGGTGGGGCACCGGCGCGTGGCCAGCCTGCCACCACCCAGGCCGCCGTCAGCACGATGCCGGAGGTGGCGGTCAGCAGCCTGCCGCCCAGCGCGCCCGCGCCGCGTCCCGCAGTGCCGGTCGTGACCACTGCTATGCCGCGCAGCCCGGCCCTGGCCAGCAGTCCCAGCCTGTCGCAGAAGGTAGTGGGCGCGGTGATGCTGCAGGTTGCCAGCTTCTCCAACCGCGACAACGCCAACCGGGCGATGGGCCAGCTCAATGCCGCCGGCATCGTCGGTGCCACCATCAGCGACATCGCTGCCGGTGGTCGTACCCTGTGGCGCCTGCGGGTTCCCGCCAGCGACCATGCCAGCGCGGCGGAACTTGCCGGGCGCATCTCGGGTCTGGGCTTTGGCTCGCCACAGATCGTCAAGGACTGATTCCGCCCGGGCCGGTGCTGCCGGCCCTTGCCACCCCGGCCTTACAATGGCCACCTCGCCCCATCCTTCATTTTCCGGCCGTCCCCTGGAGCCTGCTGTCCCATGAATTTCCGTTCCGCCGCCACTGCCCTGGCCGCCACCCTGGTGGTGGGCCTGGCCTCCGCCCAGACGCCGCTGCCGACCCCGGCCACCCCGACGCCTGCCGCCGCCGCTGCCTCCGCCACCGTGGCCACGCCGCCGGCGCCCGCACCCAGCGTGTCCAAGGCCTGGGTGCTGATGGACTACGCCACCGGCCAGGTGCTGGCAGGTGAGAACATCAACGAACAGCTGGCCCCGGCCAGCATCACCAAGGTGATGACGTCCTACGTGATCGCCGCCGAGGTCAAGAACGGCAAGGTCCGTCCGGACGACCAGGTGATGATGAGCGAACGCGCCTGGCGCGAAGGTGGCGCCGGCACCGACGGCAGCTACAGCGGCTTCCCGGTCAACCAGACTGCACGTCTGGAAGACATGGAAAAGGGCATGGCGGTCCAGTCTGGCAATGACGCCGCGATCGCCCTGGCCGAGCATGTGGCCGGCAGCGAAGAAGCCTTTGCGTCGCTGATGAACAGCTACGCGGCCAAGATCGGCATGAAGAACTCGCACTTCGTCAATGCCCATGGCCTGACCGCCCCGGGCCATCACAGCAGCGCCTACGACCTGGCCCTGCTGGGCCGCGCGATGGTGCGCGATTACCCGGAAACCTACGCGTACAACAAGATCAAGGAATTCCAGGTCGGCACCATCAAGCAGCCGAACCGCAACCTGCTGTTGTGGCGCGATGGCAGCGTGGACGGCATCAAGACCGGCCACACCTCCGAAGCCGGTTACTGCCTGATGAGTTCGGCCCAGCGTGGTGACCAGCGTCTGGTCGCGGTGGTGCTGGGTGGCGCGTCGGAAAAGCAGCGCGCCGATGACAGCCTGGCTTTGTTGAACTGGGGCTTCCGCTTCTTCGAAACCCACCGCCTGTACGAGCCGGGCAAGGCCGTGGCCGAGCACAAGGTCTGGAAGGGCACCGCCGACAAGGTGCAGCTGGGCGTGGCGCAGCCGATGCTGGTCAGCGTGCCGCGCGGTCGCTACAACGACCTGAAGCCGAGCATCGACGTGCCCAAGACCCTGGAAGCGCCGTTCACCGCTGGCCAGCAGATCGGTACCGTCAAGGTCACCCTGGATGGCAAGCTGGTGGCCGAAGCGCCGCTGGTGGCCGTGGCTGCGGTCGAGCAGGCCGGCTTCTTCAAGCGCCTGTGGGACAGCTTCTGGATGTGGTGGGAATCGGAATGATCCGCAGCCTGCTGCAGTGAACGGAAAGGGCCGGCGAATGCCGGCCTTTTCTGTTTCGGGAGCCGGCTCCGCATGAACCCATCCGGATATGCCTGCAGCCGGCCAGCGGCCGGCACTATTCTCAGCCCGATCGCTTACAGCGAACGGCTGACGGTGAAACTCCCAAACACCGGCGACTGGCGCTGGCCATCGAATTCGCGGGTGCTGTGGTAGCGCGCCATCGCGAACTTCCAGCGGCCGCGCATCACTGCGATGCCATAACCGCCTTGGGCAACCACATGACGCTTGTCCACGCTGTGGCTGTTGCGGAAGGTGTTGCCGTCCAGGGTGATGTCGCGGATTACCCACGCCGCATCGGTGGTGGCGAACAGGTGCCACGACCAGCCGGATGGCTTGCCACCTCGGGTCGGCGCGGTGTTCTCGCCTGCCGGGCGCAGCGGGGTGCTGCCGAAATCGTCCGGCAGCTTCCAGCCGAAGCGCACTTCGCCGCCGATGTTCGCCTTGGTTTCCAGGTTGCCGATTGAACCGCCGTAGTGGCTGATCGCATCCCAGCCCCAGCCGTCGGCATTGATGCTGGCATCGCCCGGCCAGCGGCGCATGCGCTCGTGGGTCAGCATGAACACCGGTTCGTTGTGCAGCTGGTTGTCCCAGCCCTTGAACTTTTCATCGCCCAGCACGCTGTGTACGGCGTCCTGCACCTGCTTGCCCTGCGCCCACGGCCCGACCACGCCCAGCGACAGCTGGGTGGTCTGCAGGCGATCGCCACTGCGCGCGTTGAAGCCGAAACTGACCAGCAGCACGCCGGCATACGGCCGGTCATCCTCGATCAGGTCACTGCGGGTCGGGTCGGTGGGGGTGAAGATGCCTTGGGCCACGCTGAAGATCATGTTCTGCTGTTCGAACTTGCCCGGGTGCAGCGCTTCCAGGTGGCTGTTCACCCAGCGCGCCAGGCGCGGCAGGCAGGGGTCATCGGTGTAGTCGACCAGGTTGGGCGAGACCAGGGTCAGCTGGGCGCCATTGGTATAGCCCTGGTCCTGGTGGCGGCCGCCGAACAGGTCGTTGTCGACGCGGAAATTGACCTGCGGCGGATGCTCGCGCATCGCGTCCGGGCCGCATTGTTCGGCCGCCTGGGCGGAGAGGGGGAGGGCGGTGGCCAGCAGGCCGGACAGCCCAAAGGCTGCGAGGTGACGCATGGATGGGATGATCATCGGGAAGGGGGCTTCTGTTTGTCGTTTTATGCAACGACACGTTACTCCCGGCGCAGTGACGGAACGAGCGCGCTGGAATCACTTGTCTGTTCCGAAAACAACATTGTCTGATCGACACAATTGGTTACTGCGGGGGAGGGGCGCGGGGGCCCTGGGAGCCGGGTCCGAGGCTGAATGGATGTTCAGCTGCAACGCAGCGACCCGTCTGCGGTGCCGCCGGCCTTTATGAATACTCTTGGGTTTGTTGCCCTGCGGCCCGATAATGGGCGCATGGAAATCAAGTCCGACAATCCCGAACACGGCTTCCAGTTCCCCGGTCAGTTCGAGCTCAGCGCGATGGGCCCGGCCAACCGCGGCCTGGAGCATGAACTCCCCCGCCTGCTGCTGGCTGCTGGCGTTGACGTGGTGAACGAGCGCATCAGCTGGAAGCATTCGTCCAACGGCAAGTACGTCTCGGTGCGCCTGGTCTTCCGGGCCGAGAACCGCGAACAGTACGACGTGGCCCACCAGGCCCTGCGCGACCACCCGGAAGTGAAGTGGACGGTGTAGCCGTCAGCTGCCCTGCCGAAGCGGCGGCCCCTGAGGCGCGTCCGCCGCGCCCGGCGGTGGTCCGTGACCTGGGGCGCCAGCCCTACGAACCGGTCTGGCACGCCATGCAGCGTTTCACCGACCAGCGCGACGATGACACGCTCGACGAGCTGTGGGTGGTCGAGCACGATCCGGTGTTCACCCTGGGCCAGGCCGGCAAGGTCGAGCACGTGCTGGCGCCGGGCGA
Source organism: Stenotrophomonas sp. G106K1 (assembly GCF_037969685.1). Classification (NCBI taxonomy): domain Bacteria; kingdom Pseudomonadati; phylum Pseudomonadota; class Gammaproteobacteria; order Lysobacterales; family Lysobacteraceae; genus Stenotrophomonas; species Stenotrophomonas sp. G106K1. Next base: position 100,226 of record NZ_JBBPFR010000008.1, read on the forward strand.
GATCCCGGTGGTCCACGTCGATCGCGGCGGCCAGGTGACCTACCACGGCCCCGGCCAGATCGTGATCTACCCGCTGCTGCGCCTGCCGCGGCTGGGTATCGGCGTGCGCGACTACGTGTGCCGCATCGAGCAGGCCATCATCGACACACTGGCCGAGTGGAACATCGGTGCCGAACGGCTCGACGGCGCCCCCGGCGTCTATGTTGGCGGCGCCAAGATCGCCGCGCTCGGCATCCGCGTGCGCCGCGGCTGCACCTTCCATGGCCTGGCCTTCAACGTGGCCATGGACCTTGACCCTTTCCACCGCATCAACCCCTGTGGTTACGAGGGGCTGCAGGTGACCACGGTGCTAGACTTGGGCGGTCCGTCCGGGATGGACGCCGTCAAGCCGGTGCTGCTGGACCACCTGGCCCGCCAGTTCGGCCTGCTGCTGCAGCCCGTGCCTGAACTGCCTGATCTCTCTGCGGCCGCCTGACCGCCCCCGGAAACGCCATGACTGAAACCACTGCCCGCACCATTCCCCTGCAGATCGTGCAGGCCGAGCTTCCGTCCACCGCGCCGTTGCAGGCCGGGGTCAAGCAGATGGGTGGGGACAAGATCAACCGCTCGCCGGTGCAGTTCGCCGACGTGCCGGTGCTGCGCAAGCCCTCCTGGATCCGCGTGCGCATTCCTTCGGGCAATGCCGTGCAGAACCTGAAAGCCAAGCTGCGCGAGAACCGTCTGGTGACCGTGTGCGAAGAGGCCAGCTGCCCGAACATCCACGAATGCTTCGGCCACGGCACCGCCACCTTCATGATCCTGGGCGAGGTCTGCACCCGTCGCTGCTCGTTCTGCGACGTGGCACACGGCCGGCCAAAGCCGCCCGATGCCAACGAGCCGGCCAGCCTCGGCCAGACCGTGGCCGACATGGGCCTGAAGTACGTGGTGGTGACCAGCGTCGACCGCGATGACCTGCGCGATGGTGGTGCCCAGCACTTCGTCGACTGCATCACCGCCATCCGCGAGAAGTCGCCGGGCACCCGCATCGAAGTGTTGACCCCGGACTTCCGCGGCAAGGGCCGCATGGAGCGCGCGCTGGAGATCCTCGCGCAGAACCCGCCGGACGTGTTCAACCACAACATCGAAACCGTGCCGGATCTGTACCGCAACGTGCGCCCGGGTGCCGATTACCAGTGGTCGTTGACCCTGCTGAAGAACTTCAAGGCGCAGCACCCTGACGTGCCGACCAAGTCGGGCATCATGCTGGGCCTGGGCGAGGACTTCGAACAGATCAAGGCCACCATGCGCGACCTGCGTGCACACAACGTGGACATGATCACCATCGGCCAGTACCTGCAGCCGACCGCGCATCACCACCCGGTGCTCAAGTACTGGACGCCGGACGACTACAAGGCGCTGGAAGTCTACGGTTACGAGCTGGGCTTCAGCCACGTGGCCTCCGGCCCGATGGTGCGCTCGTCGTACCACGCCGACGTGCAGGCCAAGGGCGCCGGCGTCCAGTAAGCGGTTGCCGCCGGGCATGGCCCGGCGCTACCCCGTGCGCGCGATGTCGGTAGCGCCGGGCCATGCCCGGCGAGCGCAGCGGCGGCCTTCGCCTGCATTCACAATTTGCTACACCGGCCCCGCTAGGCTGGTTTTCCACCGAACGTGGGCGGGTGACAAACCCGGCAACTTTCGGCACTGTCGTGGTGTCAGAACACCCTGCAGTCTCCCCCTTGGCAAGGCGCCTTCGAGCACGTCAATGAAATTCAAAGCCCCCGCATTCCTGATGGCCCTGGCGCTGGTCGCGCCGCTGGCGCTGGCGGCCAAGGCCGACTCGCCGGCGTTGCCGGCGGCTGCCACCGCAGATCAGGTGACCACCTCCAAGCTGGTGTATGGCCTGTTGTCCGACAGCCGCTACGCCTATCGCCCGCGTGCGCTCGATGAAGCCACCTCCAAGGATGTGTTCAAGCGCTACCTGGAGACACTGGACGGCGGCAAGCAGTACTTCACCCAGGCCGACATCACCCGCTTCGCGCCGTTCCAGGCCGGCATTGCCAATGCCATCCGCGGCGGCGAACTGGAGCCGGCCTTCCAGGTGTTTGCGGTCTACAAGCAGCGCGTCGGCGAGCGTGTGGCCTATGCGCGCAAGCTGCTGAAGCAGGAACCGGATTTCACCACCGACGAGCGCTTCGAGTACGACCGCAAGGACGTGCCGTGGGCAGCGTCCAATGCCGAGCTCGACGAGCTGTGGCGCAAGTCGGTGAAGAATGACTGGCTGCGCCTGAAGCTGGCCGGCAAGAAGTCCGATGACATCCGCAAGACGCTGGACAAGCGTTACGCCACCCTGGAAAAGTCGGTCAACGAGCTGAAGGGCGAAGACACCTTCCAGTTCTTCATGAACGCCTATACCAGCGCGGTTGATCCGCACACCGATTACTTCACTCCGCGTACCGCCGAGAACTTCAACCAGGCGATGTCGCTGTCGCTGGAAGGCATCGGTGCGCAGCTGCAGCGCCAGGACGATGTGGTGGTGATCCGCGAGATCATCGCCGGTGGTCCGGCGGCCGTGGACGGCACGCTGAAGCCGGGTGACCGCATCGTCGGTGTCGGCCAGGGCAAGTCCGGGCTGGTGGAAGATGTGATCGGCTGGCGCATCGATGATGTGGTGGCCAAGATCCGTGGCGCCAAGGACACCGACGTCAAGCTGGAATTCATTCCTGCCGAAGCGGGCGTCGACGGCAAGCATCACACCCTGGTGTTGACCCGGCAGAAGGTGCGCCTGGCCGAACAGGCCGCCAAGGGCGAGACCATGACCATCCCGGCCGCCAATGGCGAGCCGGCGCGCAAGGTCGGTGTGATCAAGCTGCCGACTTTCTACCAGGACTTCGAAGGCCGTCGTCGCAACGCCGCCGACTATGCGTCGGCCACCCGCGACGTGGCCAAGCTGCTGGCTGGTTTCAAGACCGACAAGCTGGACGGCGTGGTGCTGGACCTGCGCAACAACGGTGGTGGTTCGCTGGATGAAGCCATCGAGCTGACCGGTCTGTTCATCGAACAGGGTCCGGTGGTGCAGGTGCGCGAATCCGGTGGCCGTGTCACCGTCAACAGCGACCGCAACCAGGGCGTGGCATGGGACGGTCCGCTGGCGGTGCTGATCAACCGTGGTTCGGCGTCGGCGTCTGAAATCTTCGCCGGTGCCATCCAGGACTACGGTCGTGGCCTGGTCATCGGTGAAACCAGCTTCGGAAAAGGCACCGTGCAGAACATCGTCGACCTGGACCGTTGGCCGAGTGGCGAAGCCCAGCGCTTTGGCCAGGTGAAGCTGACCATCGCCCAGTTCTTCCGCATCAGCGGCAGCAGCACCCAGCACAAGGGTGTGGTGCCGGACCTGGCGTTCCCGGCCAGCGTCGATGCCACCGAGTTCGGCGAGAGCACCTACGACAACGCGCTGCCGTGGACCCGTATCGCCGCGGTGCCGCACACCCAGTACGGCAACTTCGCGCCGCTGCTGCCGAAGCTGGAAACGCGCCACGACTCGCGTATCGCCACCGACAAGGAGTTCCAGTGGTGGAACGAGGACGTGGAGCAGTTCCGTACCGAAGCAGCCAAGAAGTACGTCTCGCTGAATGAAGCAACCCGTCGTGCCGAGCGCGAGCGCCAGGACGCCCAGCGCAAGCAGCGCCAGATCGTGCGCAAGGAACTGGGCCTGGCCCTGGACCCGCTGGCCGATGACAGCAGCGATGATGGCCTGACCGGCAATGAGCGCGACATCGTCAAGGATGCCGCGCGCGAGAAGGCCGCCGAGAAGCGCCCGGACCCCCTGCTGCGTGAATCGGCCTCGATCCTGGCCGACGCGGTGAACCTGCTGGAGGCCGACCGTCCGCTGTCGGCACAGGTGCTGCCGCAGTCCACCGCCGCAGGCCGCTGGGCCGACTGATTGACTGAAAAAGGGGGCGGAGGGATCAAGTCGTTTGTGGCACTAGCGACTTGATCCCCTCCGTCCCCTTTTTGCATGAACCGGGAACAACGGCGAGGGAGGGGGCCGGTGTTTTCGACCCGGTGCACACGGACAGGGGGCTACCCTCGGGGTTACCGTCTTCGCTGGAGTACCCATGCGGGCCTCCCTTCTTTCTGCTTCCCTGCTGGCCGCCACCAGTGCCCTGGCATTGACCGCCTGTGGTGGTCGTGCCGCCGACAGCACAGTGCTGCGCGAGTCTTTCGATTCAGGGGATACGTTCTCGCGCACCGTCGATGGGCGTCCGGCCGACGCCTGCGAGGCGGCACGGCGCACGCTGCTCAGCCAGGGCTATGCCATCGCACGGTCGGACGACGCGCAGGTGGAAGGCAACAAGAATTTCCAGCCGCGCGAAGATGACCACGAACAACTGGTGCTGCGCATCTCGTGCGCGCCGCGTGGCAGCCAGGCGCTGGTGTTCGTCAGCGCCGTGCAGGACCGCTATGCGCTGAAGAAGAGCCCGACCTCGGCCAGTGTCGGTGTGGGCGCGCTGGGCTCGGTGTCGCTGCCATTCGGCAGCAATGACGACTCGCTGGTGAAAGTGGCCAGCAGCACGATTACCGATGCCGAGTTCTATCGGCGCTTCTTCCAGCGCCTGCAGCAGTACCTTCCGGCCGCCGCGAAAGCAGAACCGCAACCGGCCGCGCCGCCGCCGACCCCTGCCGGGCCTCAGCCCGAATCAGCGCCGGCAGCAACGGACCAGGGCTGAACGTGCGCGGCAGGGGGATGGCATGTGCCCTGCTGCTGGGCTGGCCCCTGAGCGCGCTGGCCGCTACGGCCGAGTGTACCCAGGGCCTGCTGCAGCGGCTGGGGTGGCGCTTTGAAACCGCAGCGATCACCGCGCCGCAGGTACAGGGTGGGCCGGTGTGCACGCGTGCCTCGCTGGCCGAGGCGCAGGCAGCCGGTGATCTGCGCGTGCGTTGGCCGGATACGCTGGCTGACGCCGATCGGCAGGCCCTGTTGCAGCAGCTGCTGGACGACCCGGCCACGGTCTGTGCCTACGCCTTTGAACTGGGCGTGGCCGTACAACGTGCCACGCAGGCATTGCAGGACAACGAGACCTTCCGCTTTACCGGTGTGCAGCTGGGCTGGATCGGCTTCGGCGCACGCGGTGCCCCGGCACAGGGATGGCAGCGGGTGCGCAGCTTCGGCCGCGGCTATGTACCGGCCGCCAGCAACAGCCGCGCACTGGATGCGTTCTACACCGGGCACGTGCGCGCCGAGTGCGGTGTCGGCCGTCAGGTCGCGCAGCTGGCCACGCAGCGCGAGCTGTACGGCGATGCGGCCTTCGATGCGGAATTCGCGCCGGGGGAGCTGTCCATCGGCACCTTCCTTGGTCTGCACGACACCGACAGCATCCTGCTGGGCGCACAGGCCGGCCAGTTCCTGGCCGACGGCAAGGCCGTGCGCACGTCGGCGATGGGGCGGCAGGCATTCGTCGGATTGCCCGGCTTCATCGAACACGTATTCGACAAAGGCACGCTGGACGATCTCAGCAACCAGGCGGAGAACTTCGTCGTGGTGGAGGTGGGCGAGGGTGCCGCGCAGGCGCTGGCCGCGCACGGGGGGCTGGCCTGGTACGACCAGCGCAATCGTGCCCTGTGGCAGTTGGCGCAGGGCATTCCGCGTGTCGGCCAGCGCTATTTCGAGCGGCTGCTGTACGAGCGCGATCCGGTGCTGCGTGAGCAGTTGGCCCCGCGCTATCGCGACCTCGTGCAGCAGATGGAACAGTTGCTGGACGATGCGTTCTACCAGCGGTTCGTGATCTACGTGCACCCACGCGGTATACGTCCTGTCGGCTATCACATCATCCGCCTGCTCGACCGCAATCCTCGCACGCCGTTTTCCATCGACCTGGCGTTGCACAATCTGCATACCACGCTCTACCGGCGTTGGCGCGAGGCGCAGCTGCGCCACTGCGCAGCCACCGGCAGGCCAGGCAGCCTGACCCTAGACCCCAACTGAAGGTGAAACAATGGATATTGCAATGATCGGCCTCGGCCGCATGGGCGCCAACATGGCCCAGCGCCTGCACCGCGGTGGCCACCGCGTGGTCGGCTACGACCCGGGCGAGGGCGCCCGCCAGCGCGCCGCCGAGGCCGGCCTGGAGGTGGTTGATTCGCTGGCCGCCGCAGTGGCCGCGCTGCCGGTGCCGCGCGTGGTGTGGCTGATGGTGCCGGCCGGCGAGGCCGTGGACCAGACGCTGGGCCAGTTGACCCCGCACCTGGCCGAAGGAGACGTCGTCATCGACGGTGGCAACTCCAACTACCAGGACTCGATCCGTCGCGCCAAGGCGCTGGCCGAAGATGACCTGGGCTACGTGGACTGTGGCACCAGCGGCGGCGTGTGGGGGCTGCAGGAAGGCTACAGCCTGATGGTGGGTGGCGATGCAGCGGTGGTCGAACAGATCGCACCGCTGCTGCGCACGTTGGCACCGGCCGAGGATCGCGGCTGGGCGCGCGTCGGCCCGTCCGGCGCAGGCCACTTCACCAAGATGGTTCACAATGGCATCGAATACGGAATGATGCAGGCCTACGCCGAAGGCTTCGCGCTGATGGAGCGCAAGCAGGAGATGGAACTGGACCTGGCGCAGGTGGCCGAGGTGTGGCGCCACGGCAGTGTGGTGCGTTCGTGGCTGCTGGACCTCAGCACCGAAGCACTCAAGCGCAACCCCTCGCTGGATGGCATCGCACCGTACGTGGAGGATTCCGGCGAAGGCCGCTGGACCGTCGCCGAAGCGATTGCGCTGGACGTACCGGCACCGGTGATCACCCTGTCGCTGCTCGAACGCCTGCGTTCGCGCGAATCGAACTCGTTCACCGACCGCCTGCTGTCAGCGATGCGCAACGAATTCGGCGGCCACGCCATCAAGAAGTCGTAAGTACCGGTTTGATGTAGATCCACGCACGGCGTGGATCTACCGTGTCGACCAAGGTCGACACCCACCAAGAGCAGGCAATGCCGTGTCGACCAAGGTCGACACCCACCAAGAGCAGGCAATGCCGTGTCGACCAAGGTCGACACCCACCAAGAGCAGGCAATGCCGTGTCGACCAAGGTCGACACCCACCAAGAGCAGCCAATGCCGTGTCGACCAAGGTCGACATCCACCAACAGCCGCGTGAACCTGTCGAAGGCGGGGTGGGGCCGGTTGCGGGGGTGTCCGCGGCATGGATGCCGCGGCCAAGCCTCCATGGACGGATTCACGGCGTCCCCCGCAACCGGACCCACCCCGCCATCCCTCGGCAGCCCAGCGTTTGCCGTTGCTCTTGCTGTTGCTGTTGCTGTTGCATCGGCAGGTGCAGGGCGCAGCCCTGCCGATCACCCCAGCCGCACCCGCCGCCCTTCGCGCGCGCTGTCCATCCCCGCCTGCAGCAACAGCATCACCTGCAGCGCCTGCTGCGCGCTTACCGTCGGCTCACCCTCACCCTGCATCGCCGCTGCGAAGTCGGCATACAGGCGCCGGTAATCACCGGGCAGGTTGTCCACGGTGCTGCGCTGCACGTTGTCCTCCGCATCGCAGTGCAGCAGTTCGCCGTGGCGCGGATCGATGCCCCATCCCGGCGCGCCTGGCGCAACGCAGCGACGCAGCTGCGCCTCCTGCACGTCCAGGCCATGCTTGATCCAGCTGGCCTGCGTGCCATGCACGGCGAAACGGGGTGCAGGCGCAGCGACCAGTGAACCGGCATGCACGATCGCGCGATGGCGCGGGTAATGCAGTACCGCGTGGAAATAGTCGACGCCGCTGCCGCCTTCGCGCTGCACCGCAAGGTCCGCGTCGATCGCCTGCGGACAGCCGAACAGTACCAGCATCTGGTCCAGCAGGTGCGGCCCCAGGTCGTACCACAGGCCGCTGCCCGGCCCATCCTGCTCGCGCCAGCGTTCGCGCACCTGCGGGCGGTAGCGGTCGAAATGGGCGTGGCATTCGGCGATGTCACCGAGCGTGCCGTTGGCAAGCAGTGCCTGCAGGGTCAGGAAGTCCGCATCGAAGCGCCGGTTCTGGAACACGGTGGCGATGCGTCCGGCGCTGCGCGCTGCAGCCAGTACCTGCTCGGCTTCGTCCACGTTCACCGCGAACGGTTTGTCCACCAGCACATGCTTGCCGGCGGCCAGCGCGGCGATGGCCAACGGCGCGTGCTGTTCGTTCGGGGTGGCGATGACCACCGCATCCACCGCAGGGTCATCGAAGACTTCCTGCGCGGTAGCGCGTACGTGGACGTCGCTGAAGGTGCGCAGCAGCGTATCGCGCTGCGAACTGACGACGCTGTGCAGGGCCAGCCCCGGCGTGTGCTGGATCAGCGGGGCGTGGAAGACGCGGCCGGCAAGGCCGTAGCCGATCAGGGCCAGTTGCAGCTCAGGGCGCATGGGAGGACTCCGCGCAGATCGTGAAGTGCAGGACAGGAACCTCAGGGTAAACGAGATGACTACGCGCCCGGAAGCTGAACCATTCCCGCTGCGGGTGCGCCCATTCACGTGAGCATGACCGCAGCGCCACGCCTGCACTACAAGCACTTGGCGACACTGGGCACACCAACCAGTAGGAGAATCAAACGATGAGCACCACGACCCGTATGCTGTTGGCTTCCGCCCTCACCCTGGGCCTGGCGCTGTCCTCCTCGGCCGCATTCGCCCAGGACGCCGCAGCGAAGAGCCCGCCGAAAACCGATCATTCGGCGATGACCCATGCAGACCGCCATGATTCCAACGAGCCGGTCACCGACAGCTGGATCACCACCAAGGTCAAGGCCGATCTGCTCGCCAGCAGCAATGTGCCGGGTACCGAAATAAAGGTGGAGACGGTCAATGGCGTGGTCAGCCTGAGTGGCACCGTTGCCACCAAGGCCGAGCATGACAAGGCCATCGCCACCGCCAAGGGCATCAAGGGCGTGACCCGCGTTGATGCCGCCGCGCTGAAGGTCAGTGCCGCCAAGCGTTGATCGACACCGCAGGTTGCCAGCAGGGGCGCTCCCACGGGGGCGCCCCTGTTTTGTGGTGTGGGGCCTGCTCGTCGCGTGCTGGTGGGCGGCCCGCCTGATGAACCGATTACCCCAGAGATGTGACCGGCTGCGCTATATTGCCGGTTCCGCCGTGGCTGATCCTGCCCGGATCGCACTCCCCGGCTGAGCTGACGAGGAACTATGGCGCTGGTTTTCAGTGATGACATCTGGGATCGCTGGCGACTGCCTGCTTTGGCACTGGCAGCGGCAGCCATCATCGTGGTCCCGTGGTTGACCCTGCGCAAACTGCAGCAGGACAACGAGCTGGCCATGGGCTGGGTGACCCATACCCAGCAGGTGACCGTGGCCCTGCAGCAGCTGCAGACCGACGTGCGCGACATCGAATCTGCTGCGTTGACGCTGTCCAAAGGTGTGGATGCGCCAGGCCTGCGCGAGCGCATGGCCAAGGCCAACGATATCCCCGAGCGGTTGGCCGAACTGGGCCGGATGACCCGCGACAATCCCGACCAGCTGATCCGCATAGGCCGCATCCAGTCGATGCTGGAAGGTCGTATGGGGGTTGCGCGTGAGCTGGCGAAGTCTGAACCCAACAGCGACCAGCGCGAGCTGGTGCAGGACCTGAGCACGCGCTACCCGATCCGCGGCCTGGTGGAAGAACTGCAGGCCAGCGAGGAAGCGCTGCTGGCCCGGCGCGCCGCCCAGGCGGAGCGACAGAAGCGGCAGACCAACTTCGTCTCGTGGAGCTCGCTGCTGGTGCAGCTGGCACTGCTCGGTCTGGTGCTGTGGCTGCTGCAACGACAGATTGGCCGCCGCCTGCAGGCTGAGCGACAGTCGCAGCGCGCCGCTGCGCGCGCGGCGTCGGTGCTGCAGACCGTGCGTGAACCGATCGTGCTGTTGGATCGCGAGCTGCGCGTACAGCTGCACAATCCCGCGTTCTCCGAGTTGTACGGGCTGCAGGATGAGCGCGCCGATGGCCTGCTGCTGGAAAACGTAGGCGAGGGCGCATGGCGTGACCCGGTGATTCGCCAGCGTCTGGCCGATGTGTTGCTGCGCGGCCGTGAACTGTGGGATTTCGAACACGAACAACGCGCCGCCGACGGCATGTCCCGTTACATGCTGCTCAACGCGCGGCGCATGCCGCTGCCTGACACCGACGATGAAGTGGTGCTGCTGACCATCAGCGATGTGACCGTGCAGCGTGCGGTGCAGACACGTGTTGAAGAATTGAACCGTCAGCTGGAAGGCAAAGTTGCCCAGGTCTCGGAGGTCAACCGCGAGCTGGAAGCGTTCAGCTACTCGGTGTCGCACGACCTGCGTGCGCCGCTGCGCCATGTCGCCGGTTTCTCGGACAAGCTGTCGCGCCATCTGGGCGAGGCGGCCGACGAGAAGAGCCAGCACTACCTGGGGGTGATCTCCGGTTCAGCGCGGCGCATGGCCACGTTGATTGATGACCTGCTGGTCTATTCGCGGCTGGGCCGCGCAGCGATGCGCCAACAGACCGTGGACATGCAGTCGCTGGTGGCCGATACGCGCGCGATGCTCGATGCGAACGTGCAGAGCGAAGCCGAGAGCAGCGGCCATGCCCATCAGGTGGAGTGGAGCATCGCGCCGCTGCCGATCGTGGTGGGCGACGAAAACATGCTGCGCCAGGTCTGGCTGAACCTGCTGGGCAACGCGGTGAAGTATTCGGCCAACCGCGAGCCGGCGAAGGTCCGCGTGGACTACCAGCAGCAGCCCGATGGCGGTCATCAGTTCACGGTCAGCGACAATGGTGCAGGCTTTGACATGGCCTACGCCGGCAAGCTGTTCGGTGTATTCCAGCGCCTGCACAAGGCCAGCGACTACCCCGGCACCGGTATCGGCCTGGCCAGCGTACGCAGGGTGCTGACCCGCCACGGCGGCCGCATCTGGGCCGAAGCCGCACCGGATGCTGGCGCCACCTTCCACTTCTACCTTCCCCCCGTGCTCGACGCGGACAAACAGGGCCCCATCGCATGACGACGCTGCGCACCATCCTCCTTGCCGAAGACAGCCCGGCCGACGCCGAAATGGCGATCGATGCGCTGCAGGAAGCACGCCTGGCCAATCCCATCGTGCACGTTGAAGACGGCGTGGAAGTGATGGATTACCTGCTGCGCCGTGGCGCCTTCGCCAGCCGCGAGGAAGGCCTGCCGGCGGTGCTGCTGCTGGACATCAAGATGCCGCGCATGGACGGCCTGGAAGTGCTGCGGCAGATCCGCGAACACGATGAGCTGAAGCGGTTGCCGGTGGTGATCCTGTCCTCCTCGCGCGAGGAAAGCGACCTGGCCCGCAGCTGGGACATGGGCGTGAACGCGTACGTGGTCAAGCCGGTGGACGTGGACCAGTTCTTCGGTGCCGTGCAGACCCTGGGCAAGTTCTGGGCACTGATCAACCAGGCTCCGGAGATCGAGTAGGCCCATGCCCCTGACTGGTCCCGCACTCGGCGCATTGCGCATCCTGCTGGTGGAAGATTCCCCCGAGGATGCCGAGCTGATGTCCGAACAGATGCTCGATGCAGGCCTTGAGGCCACCTTCGAGCGTGTCGAGAGCGCGGACGACCTGCGCCATGCGCTGGCACGCTTCCAGCCGGACATCGTGCTGTCCGACCTGAGCATGCCTGGCTTCTCTGGCGACGACGCGCTGCGCATCGTGCGCGACGCGTTGCCGGAGGTGCCCTTCATCTTCGTCTCCGGCACCATGGGTGAGGAGAATGCGGTGGCGGCCCTGCAGAAGGGCGCCAACGATTACATCATCAAGCACCAGCCGGCACGCCTGCCGTCGGCCGTAGCCCGCGCGGTGCGTGAGGCACGCAGTGCCATCGAGCGCTCGCGGGTGGAAACCGAGCTGATGCGCGCGCAACGGCTGGAAAGCCTGTCATTGCTGGCGGCGGGTCTGAGCCACGATCTGCGCAACATCCTGCAGCCGCTGCTGATCATGCCGGATCTGCTGAAGGCGCGTACCGAAGATCCGCAACTGCACCACCTGGCCGACGTGATCGCCGAGTGCGGTCGCCGTGGCCATGAGATGGCCGAATCGATGCTGTCGTTCGTGCGCGGGTCGCGCAAGGCCAGCGAGCGCATCCACATCGATGACCTGTTCCAGGCCGTGGCGCTGCTGTTGCGCAGCAACGTGCCCGATGGCGTCCGCCTGGACCTGGTGGTCGAGGATGAGGGGTTGGTAGTCGATGCCAACTACACCGAGCTGCAGCAGGTGTTGTTGAACCTGGCGCTCAACGCGATCCAGGCGATGCCTGAGGGTGGCAACCTGAGCCTGACCGCCAGCCATGGTGGGCAGCGCGATGGCGAGGACTGGCTGCGCATCGCGGTGGTCGATGAAGGCACCGGCATGGATGCGGACACGCTGTCGCATCTGTTCAATCCGTTCTTCACCACCAAGGCCGATGGCACCGGTCTGGGCCTGATTTCCTGCAAGCGCATCGTTGAAGGCGCCGGTGGCAGCATCCACGTCAACAGCCGGCTGGGGCAGGGCACCTGCTTCGAGCTGCGGTTGCCGATGCATGCCAGCGCCGAGGGCGGCGAGCCGATCGAACAACTGGTGGCGCTGGGCAGTGGCCAGTCGATCCTGGTGGTCGATGGTGAAGCCACGCGCCTGTCGCTGCTGGGCAATGCGTTGTCCAGCCAGGGTTATCAGTTGCAGCTGGCCTCCGATGGCCCGGCCGCGCTGCGCTGGATGCAGCAGGAGGCGATGCCAGCGCTGGTGATTGCCGATGCCGGCTCCAAGCTGTTGTCGGCCAGCCAGCTGCTCGGCGAGATGGCCACGCTCGGATACCGCGGCCCGGCGCTGGTGCTGGAAGATGCTGCCGGGGAAATGCCGGCAGATGTGTTCCCCGCAGGCATCGAGGTGCACCTGCTGCGCAAGCCGCTGCAGATGCAGCAGGTGTTCCGCGCGGTGGCCGACGCGCTGGGCTGACGTCGAGGGAACGCTGTAGAGCCGAGCCCATGCTCGGCTGCTGTCTGCATCGGTTGCGTCAGCCGAGCATGGGCTCGGCTCTACAGGTGTGCAGCGGCGGCGTTTCAGCCCGGGCGATCCGTCGTTTCCCACGGAAACCGCGGCAGGCTTTCCACCGCATGTTCCAGCCGCCGCGACCAGTTCTGATGGATGTCGGCGTACAGCGCTGAATCGGCGCCCAGCCGCAGCTGCTGGCTGATCCGCAGTTCGCCGGCGCGCAGCAGCGCCAGGTCGACCGGCAGGCCCACCGACAGGTTGGACCGGATGGTCGAATCGAGCGAAACGATCGCCGTGCGTGCGGCATCTTCCAGGTGCGTGGATGGGGTCAGGATGCGGTCCAGGATCGGCTTGCCGTACTTGGATTCACCGATCTGCAGATAGGGCGTTTCCGGCGAGGCAGCGATGGCGTTGCCCAGCGGGTAGACCATGTACAGGCCAGGCTGTTCGCCGGCAATCTGCCCGCCGAAGATCAGGGTCGCCTGGGTGTTCACCCCGTCATGGCCGTGTTCGGTGTGCTGGTTCTGCACCTGGCTGTCCACCAGCAGGGAGCCGACGTAGGCCGCAGCCTCGAACAGATGGGCCATGTCGCGCAGGTTTGGCGTGCGCCGCTCGTCGGCATCGCGCTTCAGCCGCGACACCAGCAACTGCGTCGTGGCCAGGTTGCCGGCGGCCATCACCACGTAGGCGGCCTGGCCGGGATATTCGAACACGTTCAGTTTGCGGTGTACGCGGACATCGTCCAGCGCGGCATTGGTGCGGGTGTCGGCGGCGAAGACCAGGCCCTCGTCCACCTCGATTCCAACGCAATAGGTCATGTCGGTGCCCTATCATATGCGTCCCGGATTGTAGGCAGGCCGTTGTGACGATGGCATGCCCGCGCTCCACCTGATTGCCGTCACCGGAACCGCATGACCACCGTGCTCCTGAGCCTGGGCAGCAACGTCCACCCCCGCCGCTACCTCCACGCTGCGGTGGCGGCCCTGCGCGAGCGCTTTGGTGCGCTGCAGGTGTCTGCCGCCTACCGTACCGCCGCCGTCGGTTTCGAGGGTCCGGCCTTCCTCAACAACGGCGTTGCCATCGAGACCGACCTGCCGCTGCAGGAGCTGGATGACTGGCTGCATGCGCTGGAAGATGCGCACGGTCGTGACCGCAGCGGTCCGCGTTTCTCCGACCGGACCCTGGACGTCGATGTGGTGTTCTATGGCGACCTGGTGGTGGAAGGCCCCGGCCATATGCGCATTCCGCGCCCGGAACTGAAACATGCGTTCGTGCTGAAGCCGCTGGCTGATATCGCCCCGGGTTTCATCGATCCGGTCAGCGGCCTGGACCTGGCCACGCTGTGGCGCGCGCACAAGCAGCATGGCGAAGCGTTCGAGACGGTCGAGCTGGACCCCGACGCACTGGATTGACCCACGCCTTCCCGTGCTGCCACCCATGGGGTGGCACTACTATTGTCGGTAGAGCCACCCCATGGGTGGCTGTGCACATCGGTAGTGCCGGCCGCTGGCCGGCAACACCTCAACTCACCGTACGCCCACCATCCACACGCAGGGTGTGGCCGGTGACGAAGCTGGCCTCGGCCGCGAGCCAGTACACCGCTTCGGCGATTTCCTCGACCGTGCCGATCCGCGCCAGCGGCGTGCGCGCCAGCAGCGCCTCGCGGGCGAAATCGTCCTTGCCCTGTTCCGGCCACAGGATCGCACCGGGCGCCACCGCATTCACCCGTACCTTCGGCGCCAGTTCCAGCGCCAGCGAGCGGGTCGCCATCTCCAGCGCCGCCTTGGCCATCGTGTAGGCGATGTGGTTGGGCATCGGGTCGGTGCCGTGCAGGTCGGTCAGGTTGACGATGCAGCCGTGCTGGCGGCGCAGGTACGGCGCGGCGGCCTGGGCCAGCAGCAGCGGTGCGCGCGCGTTGACCGCGTACAGCTCGTCCATCGCCTCGGCGGTGACCTGGCCGAGCGGGGTGGGGAAGAAGTTGGAGGCGTTGTTGACCAGCGCATCCAGGCGGCCGAAGTGGGTCACCGCCTGCTCGACCAGATCGGCCAGGGCATCGGCGTCGCGCAGGTCGGCCTGCAACGCCAGCACGCTGCCGGGGCGCTCGTTGTCCAGGTTGAAGGCGGCCTGCTGCAGTTCGGCGCTGGAGGTATGGGCGTGCAGCACCACCGACCAGCCACAGGCGTGGAACTGGCGGGCGATGGCCGCGCCGATCCGGCGTGCGCTGCCGGTGATCAGGGCCACGGGGGCGGTGTCACTCATCGAGGGTCCTCCAAGGCTCGGCTATCCTGTGCACCATTGTCACCGCATTCGAAGACGCCATGCAGCCTACCTTTCCCCTGCCCGAAGCCGATGCCCTGGCCCACAGCGACCAGCTGGCCGCCGCCCTGCGCGCCGAGATCCTCGCACAGGGCGGGGCGATGCCGTTCTCCCGCTTCATGGAGCTGTGCCTGTACACGCCGGGCTGGGGTTACTACAGCGCCGGTGCCAGCAAATTCGGCGGCAGCGGCGATTTCACCACCGCACCCGAGCTGGGCAGCCTGTTCGCCGGCAGCGTGGCCAATGCGCTGGCGCCGGTGTTCGGCCAGCTCGATGCGCAGGCACGGATGCTGGAACTGGGCGGCGGTACCGGTGCCTTCGCCGAGGCGGTGCTGCTGCGCCTGGCCGAGCTGGATGCGCTGCCGGCCCGCTACGCGATCCTCGAACCCAGCGCGGACCTGCGCCAGCGCCAGCAGGAGCGCCTGCAGCAGAACCTGCCGCCTGAGTTGGCCGGCCGGGTGGAGTGGCTCGATCGCCCGTTCGAAGAGGAATGGGACGGCGTGGTGTTCGCCAACGAGGTGATCGATGCGCTGCCGACCCCACGCTTCCTGATCAAGGACGGCGAGGTGTACGAGGAAACCGTCGAACTGGACGGGCAGGGCAACTTCATCCGTGGCGCGCAGCCGGCCGACCTGCTGCTCAACGGCGCGGTGCGTCACCTCGAACGCTACCTGGAAAAGCCCTTTGCCGACGGCTACCGTTCCGAGGTGCTGCCGCAGCTGCCGTATTGGCTGCAGGCAGTGGCCGGTGGCCTGCGCCGCGGCGCGATGCTGTTCGTGGATTACGGCTACAACCGGGGCGAGTTCTACCAGGAAGAGCGCGACGACGGCACCGTGCGCGCGTTCTACCGCCACCACGTGCACAACGAGATCCATCGTTGGCCGGGCCTGCAGGACATCACCGCATCGGTCGATTTCACTGCCATGGCCGAGGCCGGCCTGCACGGCGGTTTTGAACTGGCCGGCTACTGCAGCCAGGCAAGCTTCCTGCTCGGCAACGGTCTGGACCAGGTACTGACCCTGGCCGAGGAGCGTACCGATGAAGTTGGCCGCATCCAGCTGCGCGACCAGGTGAAGAAGCTGACCCTGCCAACGGAGATGGGCGAGCGTTTCCAGGCCATTGGCCTGCAGCGCGACGTCGATTTCGAACCGGCGTTCGAACTGGGCGACCTGAGCTGGCGCCTGTGAGTACAGCGTTGCCGGTGATCAAGCCGCTGCGGCGGCCACGCCTGTGGACCGCGTTGTGGGTGCTGGTGGTGCTGACGGTGATCGTGGTCTGCCTGATTCCGCCGCCGCCGATCCCGCTGCCGGAAAACAGCGACAAGGGCGAGCACTTCCTGGCCTATTTCATCCTGGCCGGCAGCGCGGTGCAGTTGTTCCGGCGTGGCCGTCCGCTGCTGTGGGTGGGGGCTGGCCTGGTGCTGATGGGCATCGGCATCGAGTTCGCGCAGGGCGCGTTGACCAGCAACCGCATGGCCGATCCGATGGATGCGGTGGCCAACACCATCGGCGTGTTGGCGGGGATGGCCACCGCATTGACCCCGCTGCGCGACATCCTGCTGCGCTGGCGGGGGTGAAGGCGTGCCAACCAGGGTTGGCATCCACCAGTAGATCCACGCCATGCGTGGATGAATCTCCACGGCGCCAACCAAGGTTGGCAGCTACCGGAGCGCTACCTCATCCAGCACCCACATCGCCGGGCGTGTGTCGCCGGTGAAGTTGATGCACAGATCACCCGTGCCCGAGGTGCCCTTCGGCAAAGCCGCACGCAGGGTCACGAAGCCATCGGCATCGGTCTGCGCCGGCAGCGGCACCTGTGCCAGCACCTTGCCCGTGCAGTCACCGCGACGGATCAGCATTTCGCCGTGCGCGCTCCGGGCCTTCTCGAAGCGGCGCTTCGGCTCGTCGTGGGCCAGCTGGAAGTAGTACGGAATGCGGCCCGCACGCACTTCCACGCTGCCGATGCCATCGAGCTGTGCCTGCGGCCAACGCCAGCACGGCTGGAAGATGTCGACGGTGAACACGGCACGCGCACCTTCGCGCGGACCATCGTCTTCCAGGCGCAGTACCAGGCCCTTCTCACCCACGCAGCTGCGCAGTGCTTCGCTGTGCCGCGACAGCAGCGACTGCGCGGTGTACGACGCCACCGTCGGCTTCGCCGCCAGTGGCTGGCCCTGGTAGAAAGCAGCCGCCTGCACTGTCGCCGGCAGCGTGGACGTCAGCGGCTGCTGGTACAGCGGCGACTGCGCGGTTACCGGCTTTCCGTCGTTGCTGTAGCGCACTTCATAGCCCAGCGGATTGGCCAGCGACACGGTCACCGTGTTCGCCGCGCGGTCATCGGTATAGGCCACGCCTACTTCGAACGGCGTCTGCGCATACGCCAGGCCCCAGGCCCGATAGCGCTGCAGCTGCGAGGGCAGGCGGGCCAGGAAGTCGCGGAAATCACGATGCTCCGGCGTGCTCCAGCCGGTCTCGGCCACGGCGGCCAGGCGCGGGAACAGGTTGTGCTGCAGACGCGCGTAAGTGCGCGTGTGCTCGGTGAACATGTTCGCCTGCAGGCCGAGGATGTGCCCGCGCTTGTCGGTGGCCAGCTCGGCCGGCACCGGTTCGTAGTTGTAGAGCTTGGCCAGGTTCACCTGTGTCGGCCGGCCCGGCGGCTCGTTCGGTGAGGCCGTCTGCAGGTAATCCAGGTACAGGTGGCTGACCGGCGACATCACCACATCGTGGCCGGCGCTGGCCGCAGCAAGGCCGCCTTCGGTGCCGCGCCAGGACATGACCGTGGCCTGCGGCGGCAGGCCGCCCTCAAGGATTTCGTCCCAGCCGATCAGGCGGCGGTCGTGTCGTTCCAGGAAGGTCTCCAGGCGCTTGATGATGTGGCTCTGCATGGCCATCTCATCCTTGATGCCCAGTGCGCGCATGCGCTGCTGCACCTGCTTGGAGGCGATCCACTGGTCCTTCACCGCCTCGTCGCCACCCACATGCACATACCTGGCCGGGAACAGCTGGATCACTTCTTCCAGCACGTTTTCCAGGAAGGTGACAGTGCCGTCCTCGACGTTGAACAGGTTCGGGAACACGCCCCATTCGCTCAACGGCTTCAGTGGCGTGTCGATCGTGCCCAGTTCCGGATAGGCAGCGATGGCAGCGGTGGCGTGGCCGGGTACATCGATCTCCGGAATCACCTGGATGTGCAGCTTGGCGGCGTAGGCGATCACTTCGCGGATCTGGTCCTGCGTGTAGAAGCCGCAGTACGGATGCTCCTTGCCGCTGACCGGATCGATGCCGCCGTCACCGGCCGGCAGGCGGCAGCTGCCGACGTCGGTCAGCTTCGGGTAGCGCTTGATCTCCATGCGCCAGCCCTGGTCGTCGGTCAGGTGCCAATGGAAGGTGTTGAGCTTGTGCGCGGCCATCGCATCGAGCACGCGCTTGATCTCGTCCAGGCTCTGGAAGTGCCGCGCCGAGTCGAGCATGAAGCCGCGCCAGCTGAAACGCGGCGCATCCTGGATCTGCACGGTCGGCAGCACGCCGTTGCTGCCGCCGGTGGCGAGCTGGGCCAGGGTGGTGGCGCCGTAGAACAGGCCGGTCTCGTTGCCGGCCTGCACCAGCACGCCCTGCGCGGTGCTTTCCAGCGTGTAGCCCTCGCCACTGTCGCGGAAGGTCGGCACGATCTGGAAGCGGATGCTGCCGCCCTTGGCCACCGTCTTGCCGTCGGCCACTGCCAGGCGCGGTCCACCACTGCGCGCCAGCAGGTCGGCGAACTGTGCAGCGACGCGCTGCGCGGCTTCGCCATCGGCATGCAGTACGGTACCCGCGCCCACGGTGATGCCCGCGCCGTTGCCGCGCTGCACGTTGGCCGGTGCGGGAATCAACATCAGGCTGCCGGCGCGCAGCTGCGGGCCGGGGCCGGTATCGAGTGCCGGGGCATCGGCAGCCAGTGCCGGCAGCACGGGCAGGGCAGCCAGCAGGCTGCCCAGCAACAGAAGGCTGCGCATCCTGGCGCGGGTGGGCTTCGTCATCGGAAGGACTCCTTGGATCGGGTGCGATGTTCGCTATACATGAAAAACGCCGGGCCCGGAATGACCCAGGCCCGGCGTGCGTGCACGACTCGGCGATGAAGCTGCCGCTGGATCAGTACTTGAAGCGGAAGTTCAGGTAGTACTGGCGCCCGTTGCTGTAGAACGAGGTCGGAATCGCCGCGGTCTGGTAGTACTTGTAGGTCGGGTTGTTGAGGTTCAGGCCATCCAGGCTGATGCTCAGCCAGTCGGTGGCCTTGAAGCTCAGCGACGCCGACAGCGTGCCGAAGTCATCCTGGTAGTACGGGTTGGTGCCCGACAGGCTGATCAGGAACGAGGAACGGTGGGTGTAGCTGACCCGTGCACCGAAGCGCTCGTTCTCGAAATACGCGCCCACGTTGTAGGTGTTCTTCGAGGTGCCCAGCAGGTTGTGCGAACCATCGGACCAGGTGTGCGCGGTCGTGCCGTTGGCGTAGGTGTAGTTGGCATTGACGCCGAAGTACTCGCCGATCGGCTGCTCGTAGGCCACTTCCACGCCGGTGACCTTGCCGTCGGCATTGATCGGGGTGGAGATCTGGTAGGTCTCAAGCTGGTTGGTCAGTTCGCTGTACAGCTGGCGCGAGACCACGTCGAAGGCGATGTAGTCCTTCAGGTCCATGTGGTAAGCGCCGACCGACAGCAGGCCGCGCGGCATGAAGTACCACTCCAGGTTGGCATCCAGGTTGGTGGACAGGGTCGGCTTCAGGTTCGGGTTGCCGCCACCACCGGTCCGGTTCAGGTCCGAACCGTAGGACGATGCGCCCAGTGCCGAGTAGTCGGGCAGGGTCTGGGTCTGCGACGCGGCGACGCGCAGCACCAGGTTGTCGTCCAGGTCGAACTTGATGTTGGCGCTGGGCAGCACGCGGTTGCGCTTGTTCTGGAAGGCCATGCGTTCCCACATGCCGAACAGGCTGCTCACATCCGCATCGGCCGCATTGCTGACGGCGTTGTAGGTGTCGATGTCCTGCTTGATGTTGACGTAGCGCAGGCCCAGGTTGCCGCTCCACCAGTCACCGCGGAAGTTGGCCTGCACGTAGCCGGCGAAGTTGCGTTCCTTCACCCGCCACTCGGCACCGTAGTTGTGGCGACCGTCCGGACCGTCGTTGCCCGCCAGCCAGGTGGAATTGTTGGTTACCGCGTCCTTCAATGCGCCCGGCGTGAAGTACCAGATGTTGCGCGGGAAGGTGCCGCCGATATCGCCAGCGAAACCGTTCGGATAGTTGGAGGTGGCACCGTTCTTCAGCGCACTCCAGATGTCGCCCGGGGTTGCACCTTCCGGCGACAGCGCTTCGCGCTTGTGGTCGGCGAAGCGCAGACCGAAGTCGATGGAGCTCAGCACGCCGCCGTCGTTGAAGTACTGGTTGAAGTCGAGCGTGGCCCACTTCTCCTTGTCTTCGGCGGTGACCTGCTGGTTGCCCCAGGTGCCGAAGCTGGTCACGCCGTTGGGCGAGAGGTCGCCGCCGACGTTCCAGTCGATCGGCGAGCCGCTGCCGTGCGTGGCCCAGCTGGCGCCACCGCCGCTGCCCACGGTGACCTCGGCGATGTACTGGCGCGGGGTCTCACCGGTGCCCTTGGTGCTGCCGGCCTGGAACTTGGCGGTCAGGCTGTCGCTGATCTGCCAGTCGGCATCGAAGGTGACGTAGCTCGACTTGGCCGTCGACTCGCGGTAGATCATGTCGTACACCGCGTAATTGGTGCCCGGCACGCCCGCGTAGGTGGCGTTGGTCAGCACGCCGTCCTTGACCACATAGCCCGGGTTCGGCGCCTGCGACTTGGCGAAGCTGTTGCCGAACATCATGAAGTTGCGGTTGTAGTTGTTGGCTTCCAGCTTGGAGCTGAAACCATTCAGGCCCAGGGTGAGGGTGTCGGTCGGCTTGAACTGCAGCGAGACCAGGCCGCCCTTGCGCTCGCGGGTCTGTTCGAACAGGGTCGAACCCAGCAGGCCGGGAACGTTGACGCCGATCAGGTCCGGATTGGTCAGGGCCACCGGATCGCCGGCGCCGATCTTGAAGAAGCCGCCCGGAATTTCCTGCGCTTCACGGCGCAGTTCGCGCTTCTGGCTGAAGCCCTGCACCATCACGCCGAAGGTGTTTTCTTCGTTCTTGTAGTTGAACAATGCCGAGTACTGCGGGTCGTTCGACTTGGCCTGGTCCGAACGCACCATGCCGATCGAGCCTTCAGCGGTGAACTGCTTGGAGAACTCCAGCGGCTTGCGGGTGATGATGTTGACGGTACCGGTGGTGCCACCATCCTGCAGCTTGGCCTGCGAGGACTTGTTCACTTCCACCGAGCTGACCAGTTCCGACGGTAGCAGCGAGTAGCTGACGCTGCGGCCGACGTTGTTGCCCTGGCTGAGCACGAACCAGTCGGCCGAACCGACGGTGTGGCCGTTGATCAGGGTCTGGGTGAGGCTGGGGCTGGTGCCGCGCAGGCTGACACGGTCGGCTTCGTCGAAGCCGCCTTCATCGGCGCTGGACGAGCTGATGTTGACGCCCGGCAGGCGCTGCAGGGTGTCGGCAACGTTGTGCGCCGGCAGCTTGCCCACGTCTTCGGCAGTGACCACTTCCACGCGCGCATTGGCTTCGCGCTTGGTGTCCAGCGACTTCTCCATCGAACCGCGGATACCGGTAACGGTGACGGTGTCCAGATCGGTGGCGGTCGGGGCGGCCTGCTGCGCGTGCGCACTGAAGGCGATGCAGCTGACGATGGCGGCCGAAAGCAAGGTCTTGCGGGTATTCATGATGTCTCTCCTCATCACTCGATTGGATGCCGGCGGCGATATGGGATTGCGGTTGCGATGACGTGCGCGGGGCGGCGGCGATGTCCCGGCATTGGCGTGCCACGTACTGCGTGCTGCGATTGCGTTGAAGCCGTTTGCAGGTTCAGGCGTCGGCGTGGAGCAGGTACCAGCTGGCGGCGCCGATCACGCCCAGCTGTCCGTGTTCGACCACCTTCACCGGGATGCGTGCCAGCGCCTCGCCCATCGGCCCCTTCTGCAGGTAGCGTTCGACGAAGCTGCTGGTACGCAGGTACTCGCGGATCTGCGGCAGGATTCCACCGGCCAGGTAGACCCCGCCGTGGGCGCCATAGAACAGGGCCATGTCGCCGATGGTGCTGCCGAGCAGGCCGCAGAACACATCCAGCGCCTGCCGTGCCAGCGGATCGCTACCGGCCATTGCCGCAGCGGTGACCGCATCGGGGCTGGCCAGCGCCGGTGCCTGGTCCTGCAGCGCGCAGATCGCGCGGTACAGGTTCATCAGGCCGGGGCCGGAGATCGCATGTTCGATCGACACATGCGCATGGTCGTGCTGCATGTGGCGGACGATCGCCATTTCCAGGTCGGTGCTGGCGGCCAGAGTGGGCTGTCCGGCTTCGGTGGCCAGGACCACCGGACCGTTGGCCGTGGGAATCCACAACGCTGCACCCAGGCCGGTGCCGGGGCCGACCACCAGGGTCGGGCCGCGCGGTGCGCTGTCCGGGCCACACAGGTGCAGCACGCCACTGGCATCGACCTGTGCGGCCGCATAGGCCACCGCTTCGAAGTCATTGACGATGTGTACCCGCTGCAGGCCGACGTCGGCCTCGATCTGCCGGGCCGACAACGGCCAGGGCACGTTGGCGGTGATCACCGTGCCGTCTTCGCGGGCATAGCCGGCGGTGGCGACCACGCAGTGCGATGGGCGCGGACCTTCGGCCAGGAAGTCGGCGAGGATCGCGCTGAGCCCGGCATGATCGGCGTTGCGGTACTTGCGGTAATCGAGCACCTGCACCGGATGGGCATCGTCGCCGCTGGCCTGGACCCGGGCGACACGCACATGGGTGCCGCCAACGTCGGCGGCCAGGAACGAGGGCGCGACGCGGGACAGGACATGGGCCGGGGCGGGATGGCTGGCGGTCACGCGGGCTCCTGCTGCAGGTGGGGCCGGCCCCGGGAAGGGCAACGATGGAGCCGGCGATTGGGCGGAGTCTGTAACCGCGTTGACAACGATGTCAACGAGTTCGTGACACTTTCGTTGCTGCGCCGCAACGAACGCAGATCGCCGTAAACGTTTACATGGCGTGAGTGAGGCATCCATGGCGGAACCGTTGCAGCAAGGGGCTTCAAGGGCGAGGCGCATTCAGCGGATGGCCGTGCAGCGGGCTTGCGCAGTGCAGCATCCGGTGTGATGGCCCGTGCATGGAAGTTGACAAACGGTCGCTGTCCATCGAAAGAATGTGACAACGTTGTTCCCAGCCACTCTCCGACGCCGTGTTCTGCGGCCGTCGCCGCAGGAGCCTTCCTGATGTCAGCCGTCCCCGCTGCAAGTGCACGCCCGAACGTGGCCTCGTCCATCGCCATCGTCGGCGTGCTGTTTTTCCTGATCGGCTTCTTCACCTGGCTCAACGGCCCGTTGATCACCTTCGTCAAACTCGCCTTCGAGCTCAGCGAAGTCGGCGCCTTCCTGGTGCTGATGGTGTTCTACCTGTCCTACTTCTTCCTGGCCCTGCCGGCCTCGTGGATCCTGCGCCGCACCGGCATGAAGAAGGGCCTGAGCCTGAGCCTGCTGGTGATGGCCGGTGGTGCGGCGTTGTTCGGCGAATTCGCCACCCAGCGCTGGTATCCCGGTGCGCTCGGCGGCCTGTTCGTGATCGGTAGTGGACTTGCCTTGCTGCAGACCGCGATCAATCCGTACATCTCCATCCTCGGCCCGATTGAAACCGCCGCACGGCGCATCGCGATGATGGGCATCTGCAACAAGATCGCTGGCATGCTGGCGCCGATACTGATCGGCACCCTGGTGCTGCATGGCATCGGTGACCTCGACGCTCAGGTGCAGGCCGCCGATGCGGCCACCAAGGCCACGCTGCTCAACCAGTTCGCGGCCAAGATCCACGCGCCCTACCTGGCCATGGCCGGCTTGCTGGTGGTGCTGGCGGTCGCGGTATTGTTCTCGCCGCTGCCTGAAATCAAGGCCTCCGAGGCCAATGCCACCCCGGCCGGCGCACCGGGCAAGGCCGAGCGCAGCAGCATCTTCCAGTTCCCGCATCTTTGGCTGGGCGTGCTGTGCCTGTTCGTCTACGTCGGCGTGGAGGTAATGGCCGGTGATGCCATCGGTACCTACGGGCATGGTTTCGACCTGCCGCTGGACCAGACCAAGATGTTCACCTCGCTCACCCTTGGCGCGATGCTGGTGGGCTATGTGGTGGGCCTGCTGCTGATCCCGAAGGTGGTCTCGCAGTCGCGCTACCTGACCGTCTCGGCGATACTGGGCGTGCTGTTCTGCCTGGGTGCCTTCTTCACCCACGGTTATGTGTCGGTCGCCTTCGTAGCGCTGCTGGGCTTTGCCAACGCGATGATGTGGCCGGCGATCTTCCCGCTGGCGATCCGTGGCCTGGGCCGCTTCACCGAAACCGGTTCGGCGCTGCTGGTGATGGGCATCGCCGGCGGCGCGATCATTCCACAGCTGTTCGCCGTGCTCAAGCAGCACATCGACTTCCAGCTGGTGTTCCTGCTGCTGATGGTGCCGTGCTACCTGTACATCCTGTTCTACTCGGTGGTCGGCCATCGCGTCGGCCTGCCGCAGGACAAGGGCTGATCGGCGATGATGGACGGCAGCCAACCCCAGGAAAAGCCGATGCGCAGAGCGACCATCAAGGACGTTGCCGAAAAGGCCAAGGTCTCGCTGAAGACGGTGTCGCGGGTGATCAACAACGAGCCCTCGGTGATGCAGGCCACCCGCGCGCGGGTGCTGCGTGCCATTGCCGAGCTCGACTACGAACCCGATCCCTCTGCGCGCAACCTGCGCAGCGGCACCACCTTCGTGATTGGTCTGGTGTACGACAACCCGAACCCGTACCACATCATCGGCGTGCAGAACGGCGTGCTCGCCGCCTGCCGCGAAACCGGCTTCGGCCTGCAGATTCACCCGTGCGATTCCAGTTCGCCGCTGCTGGCCGATGAACTGGCCGACTGGGTGCAGCGCTCGCGCCTGGCCGGGCTGGTGCTGACCGCACCGATGTCCGAACGCCGCGACCTGATCCAGGCGTTGACCGCGCGTGGCATCAAGCTGGTGCGGATCATCGCGGCCACTGAAGATCCGGCCGATGGCGCCTGCGTGTTCGTCGACGACCGCGAAGCCGCCTACGAAATCACCGAGCACCTGATCCAGCTGGGCCACCAGCGCATCGGCTTCCTCTGGGGCGGCACCTCGCACCGGTCGTCGGGCGAGCGCTACGCCGGTTACGAGGCCGCGCTGAAGGACTACGGCATGACCGTGGACAAGCATCTGGTGGTGCAGGGCGACTACACCTTCGACGATGGCTTCCGTGGTGCACGGCGCCTGCTGGCACTGCGCGAACCGCCTACCGCCATCTTCGGTTCCAACGATGAAATCGCTGCCGGCGTGCTGGCCGCCGCGAAGTCGGCCGGCATGAGCGTGCCCTACGACCTGTCCATCGCCGGCTTCGAGGACAGCCCGTTCTCGCGCCAGTCGTGGCCGCCGCTGACCACCGCCAAGCAGGCCACCGAAGACATCGCCCGCCATGCCGCGCGCCTGCTGATCGCGCAGCTGCGCAGTGATGCCTACGACGATGCGCCGGCACCGCTGCACAACCAGGGCTTCGTGCCACAGCTGGTGGTGCGCGGCTCGACCGCACCGATGCGGCCTGCCGCCGCCCGTCCCCTTCCTTCCGATCCTTCCTGAGCCTGCCATGTCGCTGTCCGACCCCACCGCCACCCTGATGTTCGCCGAGGCCGCCGAAGCTGCCGACGTCGTTGCCCGCCAGTTCGCCCGCAACCATGCGGTGATGGAAACGCTGGCGGCCAGCCTGCGCGCTGCGCCGCCGCCGTTCGTGGTGACCTGCGCACGTGGCAGCTCCGACCATGCTGCGACCTACGGCAAGTACCTGCTGGAAACCCAGCTGGGCCTGGTCGTTGCCTCGGCCTCGCCGTCGGTGGGTTCGGTCTACGCCGCACCGCTGCAGCTGCGCGGTGCGTTGTTCATCGTCATCTCGCAGTCCGGCAAGAGCCCGGACCTGCTGCGCAATGCCGAAGCTGCCAAGGCTGCCGGCGCGCGCGTGGTGGCGCTGGTCAACGTCGAGGATTCGCCGCTGGCACAGCTTGCCGACACGGTCATCCCGCTGCATGCCGGCGTGGAGAAAAGCGTGGCGGCGACCAAGAGCTACCTCGCCTCGTTGTCCGCGCTGCTGCAGCTGGCCGCGTACTGGAAGCAGGACAGCGCGCTGCGCAATGCCCTGGACCTGTTGCCTGATGCCATGCGCGAGGCCTGGCAGTGCGACTGGAGCGCGGTGACCGATGGCCTGGTGGAGGGCAACAACCTGTTCGTGCTCGGCCGTGGCCTCGGCCTGGGCGCGGCGCAGGAAGCGGCGCTGAAGTTCAAGGAAACCTGCAGCCTGCATGCCGAGGCCTACAGCTCGGCCGAGGTCAAGCATGGGCCGATGGCGCTGGTCGATCGCGGCTTCCCGGTGCTGGCCTTTGCCCAGCCCGATGAGACCGGCGCGGGCACCCGTGCCGTGGCTGAAGAGTTCACCGCACGTGGCGCCAAGGTGTGGCTGGCCGGTGCCGGCGGCAACCTGCCGGTCGCTGCCGCGCCGCATCCGTTGTGCGCGCCGCTGCTGACGGTGCAGAGCTTCTACCGCGCGATCAATGCACTGGCGCTGCGCCGCGGCTTCAACCCGGATCTGCCGCCGCATCTGAACAAGGTGACGGAGACGGTGTGATGGCAACCGTCCTGCGCAATGCCCGCATTCTTGCCGGCGATGAATTCCGCGATGATCTTGCGGTGGTGATCGAAGACGGCCACATCAGCGCGCTGCTGCCCGACGCTGCGCCGCAGCTGGGCACGGCCGACGAGCAGGTCGACCTGGGGGGCGGCTGGCTGCTGCCCGGCTTCATCGATGTGCAGGTCAATGGCGGTGGCGGCGCGCTGTTCAACAACACGCCCGACGTAGAGGCGTTGCGTACGATTGCGCGTGCGCATCGCCGCTTCGGCACCACCGCGATGCTGCCGACCCTGATCAGCGATGACCTCGGCGTGATGCGCGAGGCGATCGCCGCGCTGCGCGAGGCCATTGCACAGGGCGTGCCGGGCGTGATCGGCATCCACCTGGAAGGGCCGTACATCGCACCGGTGCGCAAAGGCACGCACGATGCCAGCAAGTTCCGCGTGCCGGATGCGGAAGAGATCGAACTGGCGTCGTCGCTGGACAATGGCGTGACCCTGCTGACCCTGGCGCCGGAGCGCGTCCCGCTGGAGACCATCCGCGCGCTGGTCGAACGTGGTGTGATCGTCGCCGCTGGCCACACCGCCGGCACCTATGAAGAGATCCGTGCCGGTCTCGATGCCGGCGTGCGTGGCTTC
The DNA here is from genome assembly GCF_037969685.1 of Stenotrophomonas sp. G106K1. Lineage (NCBI taxonomy): Bacteria > Pseudomonadati > Pseudomonadota > Gammaproteobacteria > Lysobacterales > Lysobacteraceae > Stenotrophomonas > Stenotrophomonas sp. G106K1. The sequence continues at coordinate 127,894 of NZ_JBBPFR010000008.1, forward strand.
ACCCATCTGTACAACGCGATGTCGCCGCTGCAGGGGCGCGAGCCCGGTGCGGTCGGTGCGGCGCTGGAAGATCGCGACAGCTGGATCGGCATCATCGTCGATGGCGTGCACGTGCATCCGGCCAGCCTGCGCGTGGCGCTGGCGGCCAAGCCGCGTGGCCGCCTGCTGTTGGTGACCGATGCGATGCCGCCGGTCGGTGCCGACGATCCCAGCTACGTACTGTATGGCGAAACCATCACTGCCATCGATGGCGTAGTGCGCAACGCCGCCGGCTCGCTGGCCGGTTCTGCGCTGGACATGGCTACCGCCGTGCGCAACACCGTGCAGCTGCTGCGCCAACCGCTGGCCGAAGCCGCGCGCATGGCCTCGACCTATCCGGCGCAGTTCCTCAATGTCGATGATCGCTTGGGCCACATCGCCGAGGGCTACCAGGCCGACCTGGTGCTGCTGGACGACGCGCTGCAGGTGCGTGGTACGTGGATCGCCGGCCAGTACGAGGCGGCTTGACGATGAGCAGCACGCCGCCACGCCGGTTGGGCTCGATCGACGCCCTGCGCGGCATGACCGTGGCGGCGATGCTGCTGGTCAACAACCCCGGTGACTGGAGTGCGGTGTTCGCGCCGCTGCGCCATTCCGAATGGCACGGTTGTACACCGACCGACCTGGTGTTCCCGTTCTTCCTGTTCCTGGTGGGTGTGTCGATGGCCTTCAGCGTCGCACCGCGCGCGCTGGATCCGGGTGCACGGCTGGCACTTGCACGTGCCGTGCTGGAACGCGCACTGCGCATCGCCGTTGCCGGCGTGCTGCTGCACCTGCTGGTGTGGTGGGCACTGCATACGCATCACTTCCGCATATGGGGTGTGCTGCAGCGCATCGCGCTGTGCGCGGCAGTGGTGGGCGTGCTGGCGGTGTATGCGCGTCCGCGCGTGCAGGCGGTCGTGCTGGTCACGTTGCTGGTGGGGTATGCAGCGCTGCTGCTGGACGTGGGTGACCTTGCGCCGTGGACCAATCCGGCCAGCCGTCTGGATACCACCTTGTTCGCGCCATGGATCTACCAATGGCAGGCCGATACCGGTCTGGGCCATGACCCGGAAGGATTGCTGAGCAGTCTCGGCGCGTTGGCCAGCACCGTGCTGGGCCTGCTGGCTGGCGGCTTGCTGCGCAGTGGCCGCGCCGGTGCATTGGCCGCGCTGGGTGCGATCACCGCCGTGCTCGGCCTGCTGCTGACGACGATGTTGCCGCTCAACAAACAGCTGTGGACGCCCAGCTACGTGCTGTGGACCGGGGGCCTGGCCGCGTTGGCGTTGTGGCTGGGCCACGTGCTGATCGACCGCAAGGGGTGGCCGGCGCTGGGCCGGCGCTTCGGCGTCAATGCGATCACCGCCTACCTGGGCGCTTCGGTGATGTCGGTGATCCTGCTGGCAACCGGCGTCTGGGGATGGGTCTGGCAGCAACTGGCTGCGGCGATGCCACAGGCGCTGGAGCTGGCCTCGATGCTGCAGGCGTTGGTGTTCGTTGCGCTGTGGTGGGGCGTGGCGTGGTGGCTGGACCGACGTCGCATTTATCTGAAGATCTGAGCACGGGCAAAGCAAAGGTAGTAGCAAACGGCTCATCCACGCATGGCGTGGATCTACTGGGTTAGCGGGTTGCGGGTCATCCACGCATGGCGTGGATCTGCTGGGCTGGCGGGTTGCGGGTCATCCACGCATGGCGTGGATCTACTGGGCTGGTGGATTGCGGGTCATCCATGCATGGCATGGATCTACTGGGCCAGGATCGCAGTAGATCCACGCCATGCGCGGATGCTCTCTGCGGATCATTCGACGTGAACGAGTTCATCGACATGCGGGACGCGTGAGCACTTCCCGGTTTCACAACGGAAGCGTGACCAACTACCGATAACTTCACCTATCGAAACCATTCATGGCAGGGCAGACTGCGTCAGCAGTGTCGTACAGAACATCCGCAGTTCCTGATCCCCCGACCCAGGAGTGCCGTATGTCCCATGTCGTCCCGCGCGGGTTACGCCGGCGCCGTTTGACCGTTTCCCTGGCCCAGATCCTGGTCGCGCCCGCGCTGCTCGCGCTGTCCGCCCCGGCTGCCTGGGCAGGTTGCGATGCGACGGCTCCCGTCGCCGGGCAGACCGTCACCTGCAGCAGTGCTGCCCCCAATCCCGAGACTGCAGCCATCAGCGCCAGTGGCGCGGCGGGCATCACCGTGAATGTTGGCAATGGCGCGCAGCTGCAGCAGGCCGGCGCAGGCAGCGCCATCTCCCTGCTCGGCGCCGGCGGGCACGTGCTCACCAATTTCGGCGCCATCAACTCGGAGAGCGGTATCGCGGTGCAGCTCGGCGCCGGCAGCCGCGTCGACAACACCGGCAGCATCACTTCCGGCAGCGGTATCGCACTGCAGTTCAGCGGTGCCGGCGACAGCGAGCTGGTCAACCGCGGCACCATCAGCGGCGGCACCGGCGGCGTTCAGTCCGGTGCCGGCAACGATCGCCTGCAGATGCTGGCCGGCAGCATCACCGGCGGTGTGCAGCAGGGCGATGGCAACGACGTGCTGCTGCTCAGCGGCGGCACCATCGACAGCCTCGACCAGGGCAATGGCGATGACCGGCTGACCGTCAACGCCGGCACCATCACCGGACTGGTGACGCAGGGCAGTGGCCGCGATGATTTCGTCATGACCGGTGGCACCATCGGGGCCCTGCAGCAGGGCGACAACATCGATGCCTTCCGCATGAGCGGTGGCCGCATCGTCGGCGCGTTCGAAGATGGCGACCAGGCGTGGATGACCGGTGGCCGCATCGGCCGGGTCAACATGAAGCTGGACAAGAACCTGTGGGACATGTCCGGCGGCACCGTCGACGGCAACGTGGTTACCGGCTTCGACACCGACACCATCATCATCTCCGGCACCGCCTATATCGGCGGCAACATCAGCGTCAGCGGCGGCAATGACAGCGTGACCATCACCGATGGCACGGTGCGTGGCCAGGTGCTGTTGAGCACCGGCAACGACACCTTCAACTGGAGCGGCGGCGGCATCGTGTACGGCACCATCGACGCAGGCCCCGACGACGACGTGGCCACGCTGAGCAACCTCAACCAGGGCAACATCGGCGCGGTACCGCTGTTCGACGGCGGCAGCGGCAATGATCGTCTCAGCTTCAGCAACGTCAAAGGCAGCGGCGTCGCGCGCTTCCAGAACTGGGAAGCGATCAGCCTGGCCAGCAGCACCGAGCTCACCTTCGATGGTGATCTGGTGCTCGGTGACAGTGTCAGCGGTACCGGTTCACTCACCCTGGATGACACCAGCACGATCTATGCAGGCAGCGGTGCGCATGCAGTGCGTCCTGTCAGCGGCAGCGCGTTGGTCAATGTGGTCAACGCCGGGCGCATCGATCTGACCGGCTCCGCGCCGGGCGATGTGTTCACCGTGCGCGGCAACTACCGTGGCGATGGCGGCGGGCTGTACCTGCGTACCGTGCTGGCAGCGGACAACGCCACCAGCGACCGGCTGGTGATCGATGGCGGCACGGCAACCGGCAGCACCGGCATCGGCATCCTCAACGCAGGCGGCAGCGGGGCGGCCACGCTGGTTGACGGCATCCTGGTGGTGCAGGCGCTGAACGGTGCCACCACGGCGCCCGGGGCCTTCTCGTTGTTCGCACCGGTCTCGGCCGGCGCCTACGAGTATTTCCTGTTCAAGGGCGGCGTCAGCGCCGGCACCGGCGAGAACTGGTACCTGCGTTCGACAGTTGCGGTCGGGCCGGCCCCCGCGCCGAACGGTGGCGGCGAAGTGGTTCCACCGCCGCCGCCGACACCCCCGGTGGCACCGCCGCCTCCGATTCCCCCGGCACCCCCGCCGCCACCGGAAGGTGCCATCGATCCGGACCTGACCGCCGGTGAGACCGCGCCACCACCGCCGCCGCCGGAACCGCCGCCCGTGGCCCCGCCCAGCGATCCACCGGTGCCGGACGTGCCGGTGGCCGGGGGCAGCCTGCCCGGCACCGGTGCGCCGCCCAGTGCGGGAGCAACACCCGCCGCGCCGGACGAGAACGGCCTGGTACCGCTATACCGCCTGGAGACCGCTGCCTACGCCGTGGTACCCCCGCTGCTGCGTGAGACCTCGCTGGCCAGCCTGGGTACCTTCCACGAGCGTCAGGGCGAACAACGCCTGCTGTACAGCCAAGGCGCGTTCCGCACCGCGTGGGGGCGGCTGGTGGGGCAGAGCAGCGAGATCCACTGGAAGGGCGATGCACGGCCCGGCTTCGATGGCGACGTGATGGGCGTGCAGGCAGGCCTGGACGTATGGGCCGCTGCCGCCGATAACCATCGCAACCAGATCGGCGTGTTCGTCGGCCGCACCCGCGCCGATGGCAGGATCACCGGCCTGGCCGTGGGCTGGGACAATGTGCTGGTCGGCCAGAGCCGGTTGGACGACAAGCACGTGGGCCTGTACTGGACGTTGACTGACAGCAGGGGCGGCTACATCGACGCAGTGGCGATGCAAAGCCGCTACGACGGCCGCACGCGTTCGTCGCGCGGGCTGGGCATCGACCTCAAGGGCGATGGCACCACGCTGTCGCTGGAAGCGGGCAAGCCACTGCTGCAGTTCGGACAGTCATCCTGGTGGTTGGAGCCGCAGCTGCAGGTGATCTGGCAACGCAGTTCGCTGGATGACCAGCGTGATCTGGTGTCCACCATTTCCTTCGACAACGACAACGCCTGGACCGGCCGCGTCGGCCTGCGCCTGGCGGGTGATTACCAACTGTCTGACAACGGCTGGCAGCCATACTTCAAGTTGAATTACTGGCACGGTCGCTCGGGCGAGGACCGCATCCTGTTCGACAACGACGCGATCATCAATTCGCAGCGTTCGCGCGCACTGGAAGCCGGTGTCGGCGTGGTCGGGCGCTTCAACCGCACGATCAGTGCGTATACCGTCGCCGACTACACCCGCGAGGTGGGTGGCAGCGACAACGGCAAGCGCCGCATCATCGAAGGCAACATCGGCCTGCGCGCGGATTGGTGACGCCCGCCGCTTTGGCTGCTTTGGTGGGTGCCGACCTCGGTCGGCACGAATCCAACGGGCGGCATGCACCGCCCTGGTAGGTGTCGACCTTGGTCGACACGAATCCAACGGGCGCCATGCACCGCCCTGGTAGGTGTCGACCTTGGTCGACACGAATCCAACGGGCGCCATGCACCGCCCCGGTAGGTGTCGACCTTGGTCGACACGCATTGGCAGCAGTCAATCAATCCCCACGCCGCCGCATTGCAACGGCGATCGACCCAGCAACGCGCCCGCGTGATCGGCCAGCAGTTGCACCGCGTGCAACAGCCCTTCCTCCGTCAGCGGCGGGCACTGCGCGTCCGCGTCGTCCAGTTCACGCGCGGCCTGCGTGGCCAGCAACACGCCACCCAATGCCGACAACGCCAGCAGGCAGCGCGTGGTGCAGGCCAGATCGCGCGCACGTGCCGGCGTGATGCGCAGTTCCGTCCACGGCTCGCCGTCGGCGGCGTGGCAGCGCGTGATGTCGCGCAACCGCTTGAAAAAGGCGGGCGTGGGAGCGGCTTCATCCGCTTCGGTCAGCGCGTCTTCCAGAGCCTCGGCAGTAGCGTTGGGCAGCTGCAGGTCGGGCAGGGCATCACCCAGCAGTGTGTGCAGGCGGGGATAGGTGGGGTAGAGCGTAGTCATGGCAACAACCTCACAGGGCAAGGCCACCTGCGGGATGCGAGGTGGCGGGCGGTGCGGGTTGGCGTGCCGGTCAAGAGCAAAGAAGAAGCCGACGGACCCAAGGGTCCCCACGCACCGCCCGCCATGGACCGGCAGGTGGTGCATTGTCGCGAGTGCCTGCAGCGAGGCAATCGGTCATCGTTGCTCATTGATTCAGGACGCCAATCCCGGCCAGCGCAGGTGACGCTGGCAGAACAACCTTCGTGCGTTCGCTCGTGAGATGACATGAGCAAAGTTGTAAATCACAGTCCGATGCGTACGGGCTCAATACGACACCTTGCGCGTGCGCCGAGGAGGGATGCTGCGATATCCATTACGAAACGCCAATCAACTGGAACCTGTTGCCAAACAAGCCCGACACGGCCGCCAGACTGGAGACAGCTGGTCATCATTGAATTTGAGACAGAACCCGCATCGAGGTGACTTATCAAGCGGCCAATGTCGTAAACGATGCGCTCTGAGCTGAACTTCCGTCACACCTTCGTGTTCAATGTCTGGTTCGCGTCTGCTCTGGTTCCTGGCCGAAGCGCAATAGCCAGAGCCCGTTGATGCCCCTTCGCCCAACGAGGGTGCAATTTGGCCCGCCAGTGGATGGAGGGGTAGGCTTACCCGAGACACTTCCGAAGACGCAGCCACGGGGCAGGACGCAACGCATGGAATCGACATCCACCAATCAACCGCGTAAGGGCGAGTTCTACCAATTGCAGCCGGATGTTTGCCGAGGCGGCAAGGGGCATGGAGTGGTCTTTGAGAACGAGGACGCCCTACTTGTCCCGCCCAGACTCATTCTGTTGCCCAAGGCTGGTGGTTTCCCACCGCTGCGCGAAACCCCACGCTTGGTCTATCACCCTCGCGAAGGCGTACTCCCCGAGGATCTGGAAGGTGGGATGAGTGGCTATTGGCTGGTCTCCGAGCGCCTGCGTCAAGTGATGGAAGCGGTCGACCCCGACGCGTTCGCCTTCGCCGATGCCGACTATCGCTTGGCCGATGGTTCCAAGGGGCCGACCTACTACCTCTGCGATGTGGTGCGTACGTTGGATGCCTTGGATGAGGAGGCATCTACACTCGACATCGAGATTAGTGATGAGTTTGAAGCCGGTAAGTATTACGGGCTCACGGGTGATGTCCGGCTGGCCTTCAAGCGTGAGGTTCTGGATTCGGCCCACGTGTTCAGATTGGCGTTCCATGGAGGGGTCTTCTGCGACCGCACATTCAAAGATGCGGTGGAGGCCGCCGGAATCGTCACGCCCAGGAAGTCCAACGGCCTCTGGTTCGAAGACGTTGTGAACTGCTGAACCGGCAATATCGGCAATAGGGAAGGAACCTGATCATGGATCATGCCTAACTACCGCACGTACCTTCAGGACCATCACACCATCGAGCAGCAGACGCTGAAGAACAGTCCACTGCTTGCCAAGCTGCAGAGCGCCGGAAAGTTCGATATCCATTCCCTGGAGAACCGACTTTTTCTGCCAGCAGATCCCCAGTTTGCCAACGTGCTTGGTGTTACTCCCCATAGTGGTGGTCCGCTGAGTGCCTACCAGCTAGGGATGCTTGATCGACTGAACAGGATCCAGATGACCTCTGATGGTCAAGCCTCATTAGAGGGCGACCTGTCAGCGATGGATCGAGTTGCCCGGCGGGTGGAGCAGTTGCGGGATACTGTCAAGGTCGGCCTGATCAACGGTGATTTGAACACCAACACCCCCGTCGGAAGCTCCCCTGAGCTGACCAACCAGCAGGTCCGATACTTCTTTCGCAACATCCCCGCCTACTACCAGACCCACGCTCAGCAGATTGAGGTCTTGAAGGGCTTCAACGGCGTGGACCACGGCTGGGGCGCGATCGTGCATACCGAGCCGCGGATCGTCACTTCGCTGCATCAGTTCCAGGTCGATAGCCGGCCGATCATTCGCGGCGGCAACATCGAACTTCAACGCAGCGGGTTATCACTGGCCATTGCCAATGCCCACTACGATGGCCGTCTGAGCATGTCTCCCGGCGGCATCCTGGTAGTAGAGCGCACCCTGGGTGAGGAAGCGGCCTATCGCATCCGTGTACCGCGTGCACAGCAGGGCTTCGCTTCGATGGACCTGCTCCTCGGCGAAGCCTCGGCCAGCCCGTTGATCCGTGCCGGTGGTCTGCTGGCCTCTGGCGCTGATGCCGTCATGACCACGCGTCGCGTGTCCGAGCTTCTGCAGCAAGGTAATGGCACAGCCGCGCAGTCTGAGTTCACCCATGCACTCGCACGCAGTGGTGGAGGCTGGATGGGCGGCATGGCAACGGCCTCGGTCATTGGTACATCGAGCTTTGTGCCGGCGGCGGTGGTCGCTGCCGATGCGCTGTTCATGAGCAAGGCCTTCGACAAAGGTGCTGATCTGCTCGACAACCGCGCCGTCTACCGCCAGGAAGACAGTGCGCATGTGCAGTGGGAGTTCAACGGCCGCAACTGGCAGCGCGAAGCGAAGATGGTGCGTACGGCCGATGGCTTGCCCGACGCCGCCGAGCATAGTGTCGGCGCCAGCTATGAGAAGGCGCGTGAGTTGGGCGCCAAAGCTAGTGTGCGTGCCGTAGAGCTGGCACTGGGCAAAGCACATGAGCCGCAGAATCCCTTCAGCATCCCGGCAGGGCCGCAGGATGTGAAAGGTCTGGACAATCAGAACTGGCAGCGTGACCCGCAGACCGAGCAGTGGACCCGTCAGGTGAAGACGGCCGTGGTAGGTGCCAACGACCGTGGCGTGTACGAAACCCAGATCGCCACGCCGGAGCGCGCAGCAGAACTGAACCAGCTGGCGGTGCAGCGTATCGAAGACAACATTGCCCATGGCAAGGCCGCCATCGCGGCCAGCTATCTGGAAACCCGCGCCGCCACCCGCGCCAGCGATTTCGTGCCGTTGGTACCCGATGCCGTGGAGACTGCGCGCGCCCGGCCCGATGCCATCCTGGGTTCGGACAATACGATGTACCAGCGCGACGCCGCCGGGCAGTGGAGCCATGACGGCAAGGTGGCCCAAGGGAACCTTGCGTTGGAACTGGAGCTGACACGCACGATCCAGCAACCCTCGCTGGAACGGTTCGAGCGCGCGCTGGCTGCACTGGAAGCCCGGCCTGCGCCGACCAACGCCGAACTGAACCAATACGAGCAGCGCCATGCCTATGCCTCGGCGGGCGTTGCGCCAACGCCTGTGTGGCAACAGGCCATCGCGTTGGCCACGGCTCGCACGCGCGAGCAGCATGGCATTACCGGCGCCACGATGCAGGAGCTGGGCCCGGCCGTTGACGGCCATGCCGGCGAATCCCGGCCGATCACGCATTACCAGGTGGGGCAGGATGGCGTGGCCCGACCGGTGGCGGTGACCACCACCGAGGAGCTACAGGCGGCATGGGGGGAAGTACGTGCACGTGCAGGCGAGCATGCACCTGTGCAGGAAATCCCGGAGCTGCGCATTGCTGCGTTGTCACCGCGCGAGCGGGAGGCGCACCAGCAGGCGCTGCAGGAGGCCAATCGCCAGGGCGCGGCCAGCGTGGATGCGGGGCAGATAGCGCTGGCGGCAGCGCAGCACGTGAGCGGCAGTGCAACGGCACCTTCCAATGCGCTTGAAGCGGTGGAGGCGGCTCAGCGCGAAGAGGCGCTGCATCGGCCGCTGGCCACTGCTGAACCGGTTGCGGCTGCACCGCCGCTGGTAATGCGGCCACCACCGGAGCCCAAACCCGAAGCTGCTGTCGCCAAGCAACCTGCGGAGCCGAATACCCCATCGTCATCCGGCCAGTTCGAGGCTGAGCATCGGCGCGACACGTATGCAGCAGAAGTGCGGCACCCGCCGTCGCTCGCTGCAACGGGTATGCCAGCGGTCACGCACGGCACTGCCATGCACAACGCGGCCACGCCCGAACCGACCCGAATTCCTACGCCCGATCCGGTGCCGCGGCAGGTGAACGCATCGCCGCGCATCACCGAGTCAGCGCAGACCGGCCCAGCAGCGCATGAACCTTTTGCCCATGCCATGCCGCCGGAAGCGCAGCCCTCGGCAACGCCTCCGCAGGAAAGCACTTCGCAGCAAGTTGAAAGACGCCATGAGGTGCAGCCAACCACCGAATCATTGCCGTCACCCGCCACGCAGCACGCGTCCATCGAACGGCCCACTGCCGACCATGCAGAGACGTTGCCTGAAAACGAGCAATCCCTCATGCAGGTCCCGGTTGCGCCGGTGACTGCATGGGCTGAGCCCACGACCGCTCCGACCACGCATCCGGCCTATGCAGTGGCGAGCGATGCCGATCCGGTGCAGGTCGCTCGCGATGAGAAGCCCGATCCCACCCGCCCGGGCCACACCGACCACGCGCTCTACCAGCAGATCTGCGAGGGGGTGCAAGCCTTGGATGCCAAGCACGGACGCAGATTCGACGCGACCAGCGAGCGGATGGCAGCCAGCCTGCTGGTGCTGGCCAAGGACAACGATCTGGAGCGGGTCGACCACGTGCTGTTGAGCAACGCCACTGCAGACAAGCCGGCCGGGCATACCCTGTTCGTGGTGCAGGGCGAACCAGGCAACCCAGCTCACCTACGGGCTGCGATGCCGACGGAACTGGCTGCACAGACCTCGGTGGAAGAGTCGATGCAGCAGTTCGACGTGGTGAGCCAGGAGGCCCATCAACGGGCTCTGGCCAATCAACTTGAGCAGCAGATGGAAGATCAGCGGGTACAACAGGATATCCAGATTCGCGCTGCCAGTGGCGGGTGAAACTGGGGCTTGCTCATCTGGAGATCGGGCTATACCGTCTTCGGTTGCATGTAGTAGAAGCCCCATCCATATGGGCGTTGTCCAGTCTGGCGCCGGTGCCAAAGTGTTTGGCTCTATGTGATTCATCAATGACGAAGGAACGTCGAATGCAGCTTGAGCTTCGAACGATGGTTACTGCGCTGGGCTCACTTTTCTTCATCGCAATGCCGGCAGCGGCCGCTGAATCCGTCGATCTTCCAACCCCGCAGGCACAAGCCGAACTGCTGGACATACTGGAGCGCGAGGCGCTGTACCGTGACCGCGTGGAATGGCCGGCCATCCGCACGCGCATGAAGGCTGCACAGGGCGATCCGAGCAGGACGCGTGAGGTTCTACGCGAAGCGATTGACCGCAGTTCCGCTGGCCATGGCAGTTGGATCAGTCCCCAGCGGCTGCAATCGGAGGCACAACGCCTAGGTCGTGCCAATGCCGCCGTTTCCACTGCGCCGGAAGCGCATGTGCCGGTCGATGTGCTGGATCGGCGCATCGGCTGGTTGGGTATCGAAGGCTATTCCGTCGCCCCGGGGCCCGCTGCGCGCGAGCAGATGAAGGCGCGTGCCGCACGCTGGCAGGCGATCATCCGCGACAAGGACAACGGCAACCGCTGCGGCTGGATCGTTGATCTGCGCGGCAACACCGGTGGCAACATGTGGCCGATGCTGGTGGGTGCAGCGCCGTTGCTGCGTACCACGGCGAACGATGATGAAGAGGTCGGTTCCTTTGCCACCCCCGCTGGCGCGGAGCGCTGGCAGTCCACGGTTTCCGGGGTGCGCCTTGGATCGCGTGTGATTGTGGATCTCGGTACACTTGGCTACTGCTTGAAGAAGCCGGGTGCGCCGGTAGCTGTGCTGACCGGCCCGCTAACCGCCAGTTCCGGTGAAGCCACGGTGCTGGCCTTCCGTGGCCGGCCGCAGACACGCAGCTTCGGTCTGCCCACCGCCGGCATGTCCACGGCCAACATCGTGCGGCCGCTGGTCGATGGCAGTTCACTGGTGCTGACCACCAGCGTGATGCGGGACCGCAACGGACGTGGCGATGGGCTGAAGATCGCGCCGGACGAGGCCACCGTCGGCGATGCCGCCACGGTGGCTGCCGCCGAAGCCTGGCTGCTGGCCCAGCCCGCCTGCAGGAAAGGCTGAACCATGCTGCTGATCGGCCAGCACGAACGGGTGCTGATTGTCGGCCCCACCGAAGCACACCACTGCCTGCGATGCCAGGCTGAAACCGAGTTCGCCCCGCAGCTGCGCTACAAGATGGCGCGCATCGACCTGCTGTTCGGCTTCGTCTACCAGCGCCGTTACGAGTTGGCCTGCACCCACTGCGAACACGGCTGGGTGCTGGATACCGAAAGCATGGACCAGCAGCTGGGCGGGATACCGATCCCGTGGCGACACCGCTTCGGCCTGCCGGTGATGCTGGTGGTGGTGGCCGGGCTGGCAGTGGCGGGGTGGATGTGGCGGCAGGGGCACGGAGGCATCTGATGGGTCATGATTTGCATATGTCCCATATTGGGACTAGGATGCGCCCGTGAGAGTTTTCGCGCTGTCTACGCTCAGGCGCTACCGGGAGAGGTTTCCAGAGTGCGAGCAGCCGCTGAAGGCTTGGCACGACGAAGCGAGGCGCGCCGCCTGGGCGAGTCCGCATGACATCCGCAGTTGCTATGCGAGTGCGAGTTTCATCGGTAGCAGTCGCGTAGTTTTCAACATCAAAGGCAACAGCCACAGGTTGATTGTCGACGTTACCTATCAGCGTCAGATGATCTACATCAAGTTCATCGGCACCCATGCCGAATACGACCGGATTGACGTAGCGACCGTGGAGGAAAAATGAACATTCGTCCCATTCGCACAGAAGATGACTACCAGAACGCGTTGCGCGAGCTGGAGGCCTATTTCGAGAACGAACCCGCCCTGGACAGTGAAGAAGGCGACCGCTTCGAGATTCTCGCCACCTTGGTGGAGGCTTACGAAGCGAAGCATTACCCGATCGAGCTGCCGGATCCCATCGAGGCAATCCGCTTCCGCATGGAGCAGGGCGGTCTGACCGTCAAGGACCTGGTACCCTCCATTGGTCAGCTCAACCGCGTGTATGAGGTGTTGAATCGCAAGCGTGGATTGACCCTGGAGATGATCCGCAACCTGCACCGCAACCTGGGTATTCCGGCGGAAAGCCTGATCGGCCGCTGAGGTCCATCCCGGTGCAGGATGGGGTGTACGTAGCCTTGTGCAGGGCCTGCTAAAGTTGCAGCCAGCAATCACGTACCGGAACCCACCATGGACCACGAAACGCCGTTCGAACCCGCCAACGACCTGGAAGTGCGCTTGTTGCAGGCCCAGGACGGAACCCTCACGGCCTCGCAGTTCCTCGACGGCCTGCTGACCGCGCCGGTGTTCGTGCTGCTGGACAAGGCCATCGGTGAAGATGGCGCCTGGGACGAGAGCATTTCGCCGCTGGTGCTGACCAGCGAAGGCGGCGAGCCGATGTTCGCGGTGTTCACGGCGCCCGAGCGCGCGGAAATCTGGCATGAGCAGCTGCCGCAGTTCGCCCATGCCATGCCCATCGCGGTACATGCGCTGCTGTCGGGCATCGGCGAGGGCGTCGGCCTGGTGCTGAACCCGGGCCTGGACGTGGGCATGGAGATGATCCCCGACGCGGTGGCGCAGCTGAAGGAACGTGCTGCGGCGATCACACGTGGGATGGCGCACTGACAAAGCGGATACCGTGGTTGCCGGCCAGCGGCCGGCACTACCCGATGCTTCAGCGGGCGGCAGCGATCGCTCGTACACGCGCCTTGGCCAGCGCCTCACCAATGGCCGGCCCCTTCAGGTGCGTGGTGTCCAGATCACGCGCCTGCACTGACAGCGCTGCCCGGTGCAGGCGCTTGAGTGTTTCGCCCTGCGGGTAGTCGCTGTCCTCGAAACCGAGCCGGCCGCGCTTGTCGGCCTCGCAGCACAGCGCGATGCGGCCCACCCGTTCCGGCCGGCGCAGTGCATCGCAGCGGCCCAGCAGTTCCAGCACGGTGGCATCGCGCAGCTCGTCGATGCGATGCACGTTCAGATGCTCGCGACATACTGCCTCGGCCAGCTGTTGGTGCTCGGTCGGAATCTTCAGGCGCGCGCACAGTGCTTTCAGCGGCGTGATGCCGCGCTGCTCGTGCATGATGTGGCGCGGCCATTCCTCGGGCGGGGTCAGGCCCTTGCCGAGGTCGTGGGTCAGTGCGGCGAAGCCGACCAGATCATCACCGGGTGCGAGTTTCGCGGCCATGTCGCTGACCATTTCCTGGTGGACGCCGGTATCGACTTCGGGATGGAATTCCGCGCGTTGCGGCACGCCGTACAGCGCTTCCAGCTCCGGCAATATCGGGCCCAGCGCGTGCGCGTCGTGCAGGGTGCGCAGGAACGCGGACGGGCGTTCGCACACCAGTGCCTTGCGCAGTTCCTGCCACACACGTTCCGGCACCAGTGTGTCGAGCTCGCCGCTGGCGGCAATCTCGCGCATCAGTTCCATGGTTTCCGGCGCGACGGTGAAGCCGAGCGAGGCGAAGCGGGCCATGAAGCGCGCCGCGCGCAGCACGCGCAGCGGGTCTTCAACGAAGGCGGGACCGACATGGCGCAGCACGCGCTGCTCGATGTCACGCGCCCCGCCATAGGGGTCGACCAGCGCGCCGCTGTCTTCATCGCAGGCGATGGCGTTGATGGTGAAGTCGCGGCGCTGCAGGTCTTCTTCCAGCGTCACCGCCGGATCGGCATCGACCACGAAGCCGCGGTAGCCACGGCCGGATTTGCGTTCGGTGCGCGCAAGCGCGTATTCCTCGCCGGTCTTCGGGTGCAGGAACACGGGGAAATCGCGGCCCACGGCGGTAAAGCCCTGCGCTTCCATCTGCGCGGGCGTGGCACCGACGACGACCCAATCACGGTCGCCGGCAGGGCGCTGCAGAAGGCGGTCGCGCACGGCGCCGCCGACAAGATAGATCTTCATGGGGGGATGATGACATGGTAGTGCTGGGCCATGCCCGGCGGGATACTTTGCAGCGTCCGCCGGGCATGGCCCGGCGCTACCGTCATCGGGCGATCAATCGCCGCCCTGGTCGGCGTCGGCGGCGCAGGTGAAGCTCTTGCGCTTGTCCACCAGGCGGCCCATCAGGCGGTCGCTCAGCGGCAATGCGTCGGCATTGAGCCGCCAGTCGTAGATCACGCTGAAGGCCAGCACGCGGGCCACGTACTCGCGCGTTTCCTTGTAGCTGATGGTCTCGATCCACAGGTCCGGATCGAAGCCCGGGCGCTGGGTCTGCCAGCGCGCGGTCGGCGTCGGCCCAGCGTTGTAGGCGGCGATGGTCACGTAGGGCAGGCCGTCGTACTTGTTCATCAACTGCCGCAGGTATGCGGTGCCGATGGCGATGTTGGTGTCCGGGTCGTACAGGCTGTCAGCGCCGCCGTAGCCGGTCAGGCCGATGGACTTGGCCACACCAGCACCGGTCGCCGGCAGCACCTGCATCAGGCCCATGGCGTTGGCAGGCGAACGCGCGCGCGGGCTGAACACGCTTTCCGCACGGATCTCAGCGGCCACCCAGGCCGGGTCCAGCGCATTGCGCGCCGCCTCGCGACGGATCGTGGCGTCGTGGTGCAGCGGGAAGCGCAGGTCGTACAGGCGCTGCTCCTGCTTCTGCTTGCCGAGCGAGAACACCGCGCGGTCGAACCAGCCGTTGTCCTGCGCCACGCGTACCGCAAGGCGACGCTGGGTGTCATCGAAGCGCGACAGTGCGTTGTTCCATTCGGCCACCGCCCAGCCGGCGCGGTCGATCTGGTACAGCGCCATCGCGCGCTGGATGGCCGGATCGCGCGCCACTGCGGCCTGCGCCTGCGCGCTGTCGTTGGGCTTCCA
Source organism: Stenotrophomonas sp. G106K1 (assembly GCF_037969685.1). NCBI lineage: Bacteria > Pseudomonadati > Pseudomonadota > Gammaproteobacteria > Lysobacterales > Lysobacteraceae > Stenotrophomonas > Stenotrophomonas sp. G106K1. The sequence continues at coordinate 143,301 of NZ_JBBPFR010000008.1, forward strand.
CGGGCACAGCGTGTAGGGCTGCTGCAGCTTGTCCGCCGCCAGGAAGCCATGGAAGGTCGGCGCGCGTGCGGCTTCGCGGAACAGCGGCTGCGCCTGCTGTACTTGGCCGGTCTTTTCCAGCATGCGGCCTTCGAAATAGCGCCAGCGCGAATCGTTGCGCTGGGTCGGACCCATCTTGCGGATCGCTGCCAGCGTTGCCGGCCAATCGCCGCGCGACATCGCTTCGCGCGCGCGCCATTCGTGCAGGCGTTCGTCGTAGGCCGCATCGGGTACCGCATTCAAGCGGCGGGCCGAGTCGGGCAGGTAGGACGCCACCGTCCACAGGGCGATCTGGTAACGCACCTGACCCTGCTGCTGCGCGCTCAGGCCCAACGCCTGCGCGTACTGCGGCAGCTGCTGTTCGGTAGCATCCGGGTCGGCCTTGGCCAGCTTGGCCAGGCCGTCGGTGGCGATGCGCCGGCTGCGCTCGTTGCGCGGCCAGTTCAGGGCGCTGGCGTTGGGCTTGTCGACGAAGGCGGCGTAGGTGTTGGCCAGGGCCAGATCACTGGCCGGCAGGCCGCGCGCGGCCGAACGCATCACCGCCGGCTGCTGTGCATCGGCAGCGGCATCGATGCGTTCCCAGCGCAGTGCATCGCTCATGCCACCCTGCGCCTGCAGCACGGCGAACACGGCGTCACAGGCATCGGGCAACGACTTGCCGTTCTTGCGCCACAGATCCTGGGCTTCACCGATCCACTGCGGGTCCAGCTTGCCGGTGGCCTGGCGCGCTGTCAGCTGCGCACAGCGCAGGCCGAGGTTGTCGGTGGGAGCCCAGTTGGCCAGCAGCGTCGGCCAGTCCTGGCGGCGCGCGACAGAGGGCAGCCAGGCGCTGCGAAAGCTGTTGGCCACGGCCTGGCCCTGGTAGCGCTTGAGGAAGGCTTGTGCCTGCGCCGTATCGACGGTGTCGATGTTGCGCCGTAGGTTGGCGAATTCCAGCCAGCCATACGCGGGATGGCGGCTGAGCGCAGCGGCCTGGCCGGGATCGAACTGGCCACGTTCGGCGGCTGCGATGGCGGCCTTCAGCTGGGCGTTCTGGGCATCGAGGGACTGGGCACTCGCGCAGCCGATCAGCAGCGTGGTGGCCAGCGGGAGCAGGGACAGGGCGGTCGAAGATCGTCGGGTCATGGCGACCAGCATAGCGGGCAGTGGCTGAATTCAGTTTCGCATTGTGTACACGGCCGAAGACGGCAACGACAGCTGAATGATGGTGGGATCCGCACTGCCGCGAGGGCGGCTGCCCAGCGTAGGTTTGGGCTGGGGCAACCGGCCCTGCTGCAGGGAGCGGCACATGGCATTCAGTAGCGCAGGAAGAAGCGGCCCGCTGGCGGACATCAACGTCACGCCACTGGTGGATGTAATGCTGGTGTTGTTGATCATCTTCATCGTGACCGCGCCGATGTTGTCGCGACCGATCAACGTGCAATTGCCGCAGGCCACCGATCGCGTGGTTGATCGCCCCGAACCGCCACCGCCGATCGAGCTGCGGCTGGATGCGTCCAGCCAGTTGAGCTGGGACGGGCAGCCGATGGCCATTGGCGATCTGCAGTCGCGCCTGCAGGCGCAGGCCAGCGAGCATGCCGGCAACCTGCCGGAGCTGCGCATCAGCACCGATCCGTCGGCCGAGTACGACGGCATGGCCAAGATCCTGGCCGCCGCCGAGGCCACCGGCATGCAACACATCGCGTTCGTGCAGTGAGCGAGTCGCCGGTGCGGCCTTCCTGATGGAGGGCCGCACTCGCGCATGGGCGCTTACAAAGTCACCGGTGGTCAGCGCGGGCTTCGGTGAATACGCAGCGAAATGACGTTATCTGCTTTCAGAATCGTCAAATCTGCGTGAAAGAGTGTCGGGCATCACGCCGCGATCTTTACCGCTTGTTTACAAAGGAGACGCTGCCGCCATGCAGGGGGGAGCGCGGCAGTCCATGTCCCGACATTCCTTTGGAGAGAGAGCGAATGAACTACCTGCACCACCGCCCCTTGGCGGTTGCCGTCGCGCTGTGCGTGATGACCCTGGCACCGCTGGGTGCCGCTGCACAATCCACCACCAACCTGGATGCGGTGGAAGTCACCGGTACCCGCATCAAGCGCGCTGAAGTCGAAGGCCAGGTGCCGGTCCAGACACTGACCCGCGGCGATATTGAACGCACCGGCCTGACCTCGATCGGTGAAGTGCTGCAACAGCTCACCGGCTCAGGCTCGGCGCTCAATGCCAAATTCAATTCGTCGGGCAACTTCGGTTTCCCGCCCGACGGCAGTGGCGTCGGCGCGGGCTCGGCGCAGGTGGACCTGCGCCATCTGGGTGCCAAGCGTGTACTGGTACTGGTCGATGGCATCCGCTGGGTCAATGAATCCTCGGCCTCGGGCGTGGGGTCGGCCACCGACCTCAATACCATCCCACTGGCGATCGTTGAGCGCATCGAAGTGCTGGAAGACGGCGCATCGTCGTTGTACGGCTCCGATGCCATCGCCGGTGTGGTCAACATCATCACCCGCCGCGATTTCGATGGCGGCCAGGTGACGTTGAACTATGGCCAGTACGGCAAGGGCGATGGCACGCAGAAGGGCGTGGACCTGGCCTGGGGCAAGAGTGGTGACCGTTACAGCCTGTTCCTGGGGGCAAGCTGGACCAAGCAGGACCCGGTGTACGCGAAGGACCGCGAGCAGTCGCGCTTCCCGATTCCCGGTACCGGCCTGGCCTTCGGCAGCGGCGGCATTCCGCAGGGCCGTTTCATGTTCACCGACCCGAACACCGGTGCGGTGCAGAACATCGTGCCCAATACTGGCGTGAGCAACCCGCGTTACGACGGCAGCGCAGGCTGCAACCGCACTGACGACTACCACTGCTTCACCAGCGCCGACCGCTTCAACTTCGCCGAGTACAACATGGTGCTGACGCCGTCGGAGCGTAAGGGCCTGTTCGGCCAGTTCCGTTTCGACATCACCGACAACGTGCAGTGGTACGTCAAGGCACTGGGCAACCGCCGCGAGTCGACCAACCAGGCCGGCCCGGAGCCGCTGTTCTTCGGCCCCGATGGCGCCACCGGCAATCCGCTGGCCGACAACATCGTGGTCTCGGCACTGAACCCGTACAACCCGTTCGGCTTCGACCTGGTGTCGTCGGGCAACATGAGCCTGATCGGTCGCCGCCCGGTGGAAGGCGGCGCGCGCGTGTTCGAGCAGAAGGTGGACACCACGTACTTCGCCACCGGTCTGGTCGGCAACTTCCAGGCGGCCGACCGCAGCTGGTACTGGGACGTCAACGGCATGTACAGCAAGAACAAGGCCGAGCAGACCAACTACGGCAGCTACAACATCTACAACGTCAACATGGCGCTGGGTGATCCGGCGGTGTGCGCGGCCACGCCAGGCTGCGTGCCGCTGAACATCTTCGGTGGCGCCGGTTCGATCACCCCGGACATGCTGCGCTGGATCCAGCCGGTGGTGCGCGACCGCAGCCAGAACGAACTGAGCCTGTTCACCGCCAACCTGTCCAGCGATCTGTTCACACTGCCGGCCGGCCCGGTGTCCTTCGCCACCGGCCTCGAACACCGCAAGTACAAAGGCTCGTACCAGCCTGATCCGTTGACGGTGATCGGCCATTACAACGGCGTACCGTCGCAGCCCACGTCCGGCTCCTACGATGTCAACGAAGCGTACCTGGAGCTGAGCGTGCCGATCTTCGCCGACTCGGCGCTGGGCAAGAAGCTGGACCTGAGCCTGGCTGGCCGCTACTCGGATTACTCGACCTTCGGTGGCGAGTTCACTCCCAAGTACGGCTTGCGCTGGCAGGTGACCGATGACTTCGTGCTGCGTACCACCTATGCCGAAGGCTTCCGCGCACCGTCGATCGGCGAGTTGTACGGTTCGGCCGCGCGTGCCGATCTGCAGTTGTTCGATCCCTGCTCGGTGGGCCTGGGGGGCACACCGCCGCGTGGCAGTGCGGCCAACTGCGCGTCGCTGGGCGTGCCGACCGGCTTCCAGCAGGCCAACTCGCAGATCTCGGTGACCACCGGCGGCAACCGCGAGCTGGAGCCGGAGCAGTCGCGCAGCTTCAGTGCCGGTTTCGTGTGGAGTCCCTGGTTCGGCAACGATGCGTCGTGGTCGGAGCGTTTCGACGTGGAAGTGACGTTCTACCGCCACAACATCGATGGCGCGATCCAGGCGATCAACGCGCAGACCCAGCTGGACCTGTGCGTGGATACGCTGGACCCGATCTACTGCGATGGCATCACCCGTGCCAGCACCGGTGCGGTCAGCAGCTTCAACAACCGCCTGACCAACCTGGGTTCGATCAAGACTGACGGCTGGGATGTGGATCTGTTCTGGACCCTGCCGCAGAGCTCGATCGGCCAGTTCAAGCTGGGCTGGAAGAACACCTTCGTCGGCCGCTATGAGGCCACCGGTGCGGCCGGCCAGCGGCAACCGCAGAAGCCGGGCGTGGAAGTGGCTGACAGTTCGATTCCGGAATGGACCAGCAACGCCAGCATCGGCTGGACGCTGGACAACTGGAGCGCCAACTGGACGGTACGCCACATTTCCGAACTGACCGAAGACTGCGGTGACGCCGTGGCGTTCCCGGTGTGCAGCAACCAGGCCGCCGGCACCAACACGCTGTCGGCGACCACCTTCCACGATGCCCAGGTGGGCTACAAGATCGACTGGATGAAGGGGCTGCAGCTGACCGCTGGCCTGAACAACGTGTTCGACAAGGATCCGCCGATCTGCCTGTCGTGCTCGTTGAACGGCTATGACGCCTCGACCTACGACATCCCGCGTGGCCGTTACTGGTACCTGCGCGCGGACCTGCGCTTCTGATGTGAGTACAGCAGCGCCGGAGAGATTCCGGCGCTGCTGTTGCCGCGGTAGCGCCGGGCGATGCCCGGCGCCGTTTCTATCAGAACGACCAGGTAAACGTCAGCGAGCCGTTGCGACCATCGCCATACGCACCGTAGCCATTGATCTGCGAGAGATACTTCTTGTCCAGCAGGTTGTTGAGGTTGGCCTGCACGCTGAACTCCGGCGAGATGCGGTAGCGCACGAAGGCGCTGACCAAGGCGTAGCCGCTCTGCTCGATACGGCCATAGGCCGGCACCGGGTAGTAGATGCGGTTCTGCCAGTTGGCACCGCCACCGACAGTCAGTTCCTGCAGCGACTGCGGGGTGTAGCTGGTGAACAGTTTGATCGCGGTCTGCGGCAGGTTGGTGTTGATGTCGGCGTCGTTGGCATCCTTGGCCACGTAACGGGAAGCGCCGAACGTGGCGTTCCAGCCCGGTGCCAGTTCGCCGTTGAGTTCGAACTCGAAGCCGCGGCTCACCGTGCCGCGTGCGGCGCGATAGGCGAATTCGTTCTGGCTGCCGGGCACCGGCTCGCCAGTGATCTGGCCGACGTTGTCCTGTTCAATGCGGAACACCGCCAGCGAAGCATTCAAACGGTTGTCGAACCAGGCGCCCTTGACGCCCACTTCGTAGCTTTTGCCATCCACCGGGTCCAGATAGCTGCCGTTGCGGTCCTTCAGCGTCTGCGGCTGGAAGATCTCGGTGTAGCTGGTGTACGCCGAGTAGGTGTCGTTGATGTCGAACACGAGGCCGGCATACGGCGTGGTCACCTTGTGCTGGCGATCCGCGCCTTCGCCCTCGCTCTTCCAGTCGGTGTAGCGCGCGCCGATGATCAGCTTCAACGGGTCGGCCAGTGACAACCGTGCGGCGACGTAGCCGGCCTTCTGGGTAATGGTGCCTTCGCTGGCCAGGGCCAATGGGTTCCAGTTCGGCTCACTGATGTTGCCGGTCCAGTTGAGATAGCTGGCAAACGGGTTCCACGGCAGGCCAGCGCCGCCCACCTGATAGTCGCCGTAGTTGGCGTACTCGCGCTTGTTGTAGCTCAGGCCCGCCATCAACTGGTGTTCGCGACCGAACAGCTGGAACGGGCCGTCGACATAGCCATCCACGCCGGTGACCTTGCGCTCGGTATTGTAGAAGCCGGCCGAGGGCGAAATGCCTGCACCGGTGGTCTTGTCGAAGTTCGACGCGCCGGTGGTCCAATCGTTGTACGCGGGGTAGAACAGCTTGTCGTCGGCCTTGGTCTGGTCATGCGTTGCGCCGATCTTGAACTTCCAGCCGTTGCTGAAGGCGTGCTGCAGGGTGGCGAACGCGCGCTTGCTGGTGGTGTCCCAGTAGGTCCAGTTCGGGCTGGCGTTGAACGATTCGTCGTACGGCGTCGCGCTGCCGTCGGAGTACAGCATCGGGAAGCCACCCCAGGTCGCGCCGTTGGCGCGCTTCTGCTGGTAGTCGTAGCCCACGCTGAGCTGGGTATCGGGGGTCAGGTCGGCGTCGATCACCGCATAGCCCAGTGTCTTGCGCTGGTTGTAGCGGTCCATCTGCCCATCGGTGTCCAGGTAGCTGCCGATCACCCGGCCGCGTACGGTGCCGCTGGCATTGAGTGCGCTGCCCACATCCACGGTGGTGCGGGTGCGGCCCCAGCTGCCAACGTTCACCGACACGCTGCCGGTCAGCTCGGCGCTGTCGGCGTGCTTGCGGATCAGGTTCACCGAGGCGGAAGGATTGCCGGCGCCGCTGAGCAGGCCGGTGGCGCCGCGCACCACTTCCACGCGGTCATACAGGGCCAGGTCCAGGCCGGAGTCGCCGTAGCTCCAGTTCTGCACCATCTGCGTGGGCAGGCCATCGAACTGATACGCATCGATGTAGAAACCGCGCGCATAGAACTCGGTGCGCTCGCTGTCGGACTGGGTGCTGGTGACGCCGGTAGTGTTGCCCAGCACGTCGATGATGTCGTCCAGCTGCTGATCTTCGATGCGCTGGTGGCTGATGATGCTGACCGACTGCGGGATTTCGCGCGGCGCCAGGTCGAAGCGGGTGCCGGCCGAGGTGCGGCGCACCGAATAGCCTTCGGCACGCTCGCCCTTCACCACGACCTTGTCGAGGGTGGTCGGGTCGGCGGCGTTTTCGGCGAAGGCGGCGGGGGCGGCGGCCACGCAGAGTGCGGCGAACACCGCAGCGGACAGGCGATGCGGCTGCAGGGGAGGGAAGGCGGGACGGATCATCGGGGGATTCCTGGGCGGGCACGCGCGTTCGGCCGGCATCCAGGAGGCGAGGCGCTACGGGTAGGAGAAGGGCGGGCAGGCCGTCCTGGCACCACCGGAAACGAAAGAAATGGTAATACGAATTATTCCTATTTACAAATCATGAACGGCGCGATCCGAAGCCACGCCCACGCTGCTGTCATCGAGTGTCTTGCTGCCGTAGTAGTGGCAGCGGATCGCGAGCGCCGTCTTCCCCGTAGATGCCCCAATGCAGATGCGGCGGCGTGCCCTTGGCGTTGCCGCTGTCGCCGACATGGCCGAGCAGGTCGCCGGGCTGCACCACCTGGCCGCGCGCCAGGCCATCGGCCCAGTCTTCCAGGTGCGCGTAGTAGTAGCGTTCGCGCCCCGGCCCGATCACCCAGACCTGGCGGCCGCCGAGGCCGCTGTCGCGGATGTCGGCGACGACGCCGGGGGTAGCGCTGCGCACCGGCGTGCCGCGCTTGCCGAAGATGTCGATGCCCGCATGGCTGCGGTCGCGACCGCGCGGCGCACCGAAGGTATCGGCGATCTGGCGCGGGCCGACACCGTCCACCGGCACCGGCAGTTCCGTGGCCGGCGGCATGCGCGAAAGTGTCCACAGCATCTTCGGTGCGGCGGCCCACGGGCTGTTCCAGAAGGCCATCGCCGCGATGACCAGGATCAGCAGGATGGCGCCACGCAGCAGCCAGCGGCGCAGGCGTCTGGCGTTGGAGGGGGCAGGGGTATTCATGCGTTGCCAGTGTATGAGCAGGCCATGCTCGACTGCATCTGCGCTATGACAGCGGCACGTCGAACCCGCGTTTCAACGTGCCCAGCGCCACCGACGTACGGAAGCGTTCGATGTTGTCATCCGCACCGAACAATCGTTCGGTGATCGCCTCGTACTCTTCCATCGATGCCGCCGAAAGCAGCAGCAGGAAATCACCATCACCGGTGATCGAGTAACACTGTTGCACGGCAGGGTCGTCCAGCACGCGGCGGCGGAACGGGGCGACCTTCTCGCGCTGTTCGCTGACCACACGCACCTCGACGATGATGGTCAGCGGCCGGCCGATCTTCGCGGCATCGATCACCGCCACATTGGCGGCGATCACGCCGCTGTCCTGCAGGCGCTTGATCCGCCGTTGCACGGCCGGGGTCGACAGGTGCACGGCCTCGGCGATCTGTCGCTGCGGCAGGGTGTTGTCCTGCTGCAGCAGGGCGAGGATGGCGCGGTCGAAGCTGTCCAGCACAGGGGCGGTGGCCATGGTGAGCAGAAGTTGCACGGACGGGCCGTCAATTGAGCCAAGTGCTCGTCGCCGGCGCAATAGACTGGCGGCATGCAGACTTCTCGAATCGCGCCGATGTTGCCGGCGCTGGCGGTGCTCGGCTCGGTCACCGCACTGGCCATCGGTACCTCCTACGCCAAGCAGCTGTTCCCGTTGATCGGTGCGCAGGGCACCAGCGCGCTGCGCGTGGGCTTTTCGGCGTTGTTGCTGCTGCTGTTCTGGCGGCCATGGCGCTGGAAGACCAGCCGCGTGGATGCGATCACCATCCTGCGCTACGGCCTCACCCTGGGCCTGATGAACCTGTTGTTCTACATGGCCTTGCGCACGATCCCGTTCGGTATTGCGGTGGCCATCGAATTCACCGGCCCGCTGACGGTGGCCATGCTGTCGTCGCGGCGGCCGATCGATTTCCTCTGGGTGGGCTGTGCGGCGGTCGGACTGCTGTTGCTGTTGCCGATCGGCGGCGGCCCGGCACTGGATCCGGTGGGCGTGCTGTACGCCATGGGCGCGGCGGCCTGCTGGGGCCTGTACATCGTGTTCGGCAAGCGCGCCGGCCACCTGCATGCCGGGCATTCGGTGTCGCTGGGGCTGCTGGCCGCGTCGCTGGTGGTGGTGCCGGTGGGCGTGGTGCATGCCGGTGCGGCGTTGCTGGAACCGAAGATCCTGCTGGCCGGGCTGGTGGTGGCACTGGTGTCCAGCGCGATCCCGATGTCACTGGAGATGATGGCGCTCAAGCGCCTGCCGAAGGAGACCTTCGGCATCCTGATCAGCATGGAACCGGCGGTGGCCGCACTTTGGGCGATGCTGTTGCTGCACGAGCACCTGCATGGCCTGCAGTGGCTGGCCATCGGTTGCACGGTGCTGGCCTCGGTGGGCAGCACGATGACCGCACGGCGGTTGAAGGTGCCGGTGGCGCAGGCGGGGTAGCGCCGGGCCATGCCCGGCGGAGAGCGTGCGGACCAACGGTCCACACCCACACGAGCAACGGTCCGCACCCACCAGATCAGCGTGCCAACCGAAGTTGGCAGCTACCAGAAGTGCTCAGCGCAGGGCGTCGGCGGGGACGTCGATCGCCATCGCCAGGGCCAGATGGTCGGAGAACGCAGCGGGCACCGCTTCCACGGTGCGGGTCTGCAGGCCGCTGCTGACCAGGATGTGGTCGATGGCGCGGTCGGGGCGCCAGCTGGGGAAGGTCGGCACGATGCAGCCAGGCGGCTGCAGCCGGGTCTTCTGGTACAGCACCTGCATTTCCGGACGTTCGGCCAGGCAGTTGAAATCGCCCATCAGCACTGCATTGGGATGGTCCGACAACAGCTCGGCGATGAAACCGAGCTGGGCCATCCGCGAACCTGCGCCCAGCGACAGATGGGCCACCGCAACGGCCAGGCCGTCGCGACCATCGCCGAACCTGGCCAGCAGCACGCCGCGCCCGCCGATGCGGCCGGGCAGGGCGTGGTCCTGCACTTCCACCGGTTCCAGCTTGCTCAAAAGGCCGTTGGCGCTGGAGGCGACGCCGCCCATGCGACGGTTCGGCTGGTGGCTCCAGTAATTGAAGCCGGCGCGCTGGGCCAGGTAATGGGTCTGGTTGGTGAAGCCCGAGCGCAGGCTGCCGGGGTCGGCCTCCTGCAGGCCGACGATGTCATGACCGCGCGCCAAAGTGGCAATCGCGTCAAGGCTGCTGCGCTTGCGACCCGCCGGCAGCGCATGTGACCAGCTGCGGGTCACATAGTCGCTGTAGCGGCGGGTACTCGAGCCGGCCTGGATGTTGGCCGTCAGCAAGCGCAGGGTCCGTGTTGTGGGGGAAGTCACGGCCGGGAAAACGTCTCTTTGATCAGTGAGCCTGGGCCGCACTGCGTTCGCGGGCGATCAGGTGGTCGGCAATGCGCAGCATGTCCGGGAAGCTCTTGCCCTTCACCAGGTACTTGCCGTTGACGATGATCGACGGGGTGCCGCTGATCTGGCTGCGCTGGGCGAACTGCTTGGCCGAGTTGGTCTTGGCATTGACCGCGAAGCTGCCCATGGTGGCGGCGAACTGCTTCGGATCCACGCCGTAGGCACCGTAGAACTTGGCGATGTCTTCGACCGAATCAGCACCGCGCTCGCCCTTCAGGGTCTTCTGCGAGTGGATGGCCGAGTACAGCGCTTCGTGGGTCTTCTCCTGCACGCCCAAGGTCTGAGCGGCATAGAAGGCACGGGCGTAGTTGTCCCAGGTGCCGCCGAACATGGCCGGCACGTAGACGAAGTTCACATCGCTCGGCAGGCCAGCCTTCCACGGGCCGACCAGCGGCTGGAATGCGGCGCAGGCCGGGCAGACGTAACCGAAGATCTCGACCACTTCGACCTTGCCGGCCGCCGGCTGGAACGGCTGGCCGTTCGGGATCAGCTGGTAGTCGGCGCCTTCCACCGGAGCCGGGCCGGTCAGCGCGGCGGTGGTCGGAGCAGGTGCGGCGCTGGCGGCGGTCTTGTCACCCTCGGCAGCCGGTGCAGCGGCTTCGCTGCCTGCGGCCGGCGCGGCCGGTTCGGTGCTGGCCGGGGTCGCGGCCGGTTCTGCCGGGGCGGAGGTGTTGGTGGTGCCGTCGTCGGCCTTACAGGCCGCCAGGATCGGCAGCAGTGCTGCGAGGGCGAGGGCGGCGAAACGGGTCTTCATGGAAACGTCTCCAGCATCTGGAAAGGTGGGGCCGGCGTCAGGCGCCGGCCAGAGGGAAATGATGACATGCGGCGGCGACAGCGCCGTGTCGATGGTGTGAGTTGGTTCAGCGGCCGCGGGCGGCGCGGGCCTGGGCGATCAGTGCCGAGGCGATGCGCAGCTGGTCGTCGAAGCTCTTGCCACGCACCAGGTACTGGCCATTGATGATGATGGCCGGGGTGCCCGGCACCTGGGTGCGCTGGGCGAAGGCACGGGCGGCATCGACCTTCTTCTGTACCGCCTCGCCGCGCAGGGCCTGGGTGTAGCGCTCCGGCGTCACGCCGTAGGCCTTGTAGAAGTTGGCGAGCTCATCGGCCGAGACGTTCTGCATCGGCAGCGTGCCGTCATCGTGCAGGGCCTTGAACACGGCGGCGTGGCTGCGCTTGGCCACACCCACTTCGTCGGCGGCGTAGTAGGCCAGGGCCCAGGCATCCCAGGCACCGCCGAAGGCGGCCGGGACCGGGGTGAAGCGCACGTCGGCCGGAAGCTTGGCGGCCCAGGTGGCCAGCTGCGGTTCGAAATGGGCGCAGTGCGGGCAGGTGTAGCCGAACACCTCGACTACTTCGATCTTGCCGGCCAGCGGCTGGAACGGGCCAGGCTGGGCGATGCGCTCGTAGTCTTTGCCTTCGACCAGCGGGGCGTTGGCAGGGGTGGCGGCGCAGGCCGCCAACGGCAGCAGCACCAGCAGGGACAGCAGAAGGCGGGGAATCAACCTCATCGACACGCATCTCCGTTGAAAATGACAACGCCGGCGCAGCCGCCGGCGTGAAGGAAACATACCGCAGCGACGGGCCGTCGTGGCGACCCGCGCCGACCAGTGGCGGTCAGGGGGCGGCGGCCGGTCGCGTCGAAGCGCTCTCGGCGGCGAGGTCGTCGGCCTTGTTGTGCAGGCCCTGCAGGTAGCTGGAAAGGGCCTGCACCTCCTGCTCGGTCAGCTTCTGCGCCACCGTGGCCATGATCTGGAAGTGCGCCTTGTCGGTCTCGTTGGTCTGCCCGGCCTGGTATTCCTGCAGGCGCCGGGCGACATAGCTGGCGTGCTGGCCGCCGATGTGCGGGTAGGCCGGGCCGGGGTTGCCGGCGCCGCTGGGGCCGTGGCAGGCCATGCAGGCCGGCAGCCCGCGCTGGGCGTCGCCGCCGCGATAGAGCTGCTGGCCGATCTGGTAGAACTTCATGCCCTTGTACGGGCCCTCGGCCACCAGCGTGTCGTCGGCGATGCCGGCGTTCGCCTTCTGGGTGGCGAAGAACGCGCCGATATCGCGCATGTCCTGCGGGGTGAGGTTCTGCACGAAGGGCACCATCGCCACGGCGGCGCCGGAACTGCGCTGGCCGTTGGCGATCAGGGCCATCTGCTGGGCGACGTAACGCTCGCTCTGGCCGGCGATGCTGGGATACATCTCCACCGTGGAATTGCCATCGGCACCATGGCAGGCGGCACACGCGGTGGCCTTGGTCTGGCCGGCCTTGGCATCGCCCCAGGTGGTCTTGCTGAAATCCACCTCCAGCGAGGCGGTCCTGATCGGGCCGTTGTCGGGCAGCGGGGTCAGCGTGGTCTGCGCGAAGGCAGCAGCGGCAACAACGGCAGTAGCAAGGGCGGATACGGCAAGAACGCGAGCGTGGCGCATGCTGAAGCTCCGTATGGACCGGCCGGGCGGCGGCGGCCGGCATCGCCCGGATTATCAACGCCGTTTCCGTACACGGTCAACGCAGCAGTGCAGCATTTTCCCGCTGGAAGGCCCCGGGCCGGGCGCGCGGCGCCGCAACATGCGATCCTATGCGCATGTCATTGCTCATCGAACGCGCCCAATACCACCTCTCTGCCCACAACATGGGGCAGCTGCCGCCCGATGAAGGTTCCGAAGTGGCCTTTGCGGGTCGCTCCAACGCCGGCAAGTCCAGCGCGCTCAACGCGCTGACCCGCCAGAACAGCCTGGCCCGGGTCTCCAAGACCCCTGGCCGGACCCAGCAACTGGTGTTCTTCCAGGTCACCCCGGACGCCCATCTGGTCGATCTGCCCGGTTATGGCTACGCCAAGGTGCCGCTGGACCTGCAGGCGCACTGGCAGGCCTTCATCGATCGCTACTTCCGCACCCGCGAGGCCTTGAAGGGCCTGGTGGTGGTGATGGACATCCGCCATCCGCTGAAGGACTACGACCGGCAGATGCTGGCCTACGCCGTGCAGCGTGGCCTGCCGGCGCACGCGCTGCTGACCAAGGCCGACAAGCTGAGCCGCAGCCAGCAGATGCAGACCCTGCAGAAGGTGCGCAAGGAACTGCATTCGTCGTTCGGCGATACGGTGAGCGTGCAGGTGTTCTCCGGCGCCGCCCGTACCGGCGTGGATGAAGCCCGCGGCATCATCGGCGGCTGGCTGGGGCTGGAATAAGGAACAGGGCGCCGGGCTTTGCCCGGCGACACTTCTGTAGAGCCGAGCCCACGCTCGGCTGCCGCGCGTAGCGCGGCGAGACCCTGATGGCCGAGCATGGGCTCGGCTCTGCAGGGGGTCATTTCAACGGCGAGAACTCCGCCGGTACCCACGCATAGGCCTTGCCCTCGCTGCGCACGTGACCCAGCCCGGGGAAGGGCAGGTGCGCGCCGGCCACCCACCAGGCCTTGGCGGTGGCTTCCTGCAACACGCTGCGACGGCTGGCCGTAGCCGCCTTGCGGTCAGAATCGGCCTCGAATGCCGCTTCCGGGTGCGCGAACTGCACCGCGTGGAAATGCAGCACATCGCCCCACACCAGCAGTGACTGGCCCTGGCTGTCGAAGCGATAGGACACGTGCCCCGGCGTGTGGCCGTGGGTATCCATCGCCACTGCGTGGCCGGGCAGGGCGTCGCCAGGCTGGAAGGTGCGCAGGCGTCCGGCGGCCTGGTACGGCGCCACCGCGTTGCGTGCCAGCGCGAATGCGAAGCGCACGCCTGCCGGCGCCGTGGCTTCGCTGGCGGGGTCGAGCCAGTAGCGGGCATCGGCCTTGGACAACCACACCGTCGCATTCGGATAGGCCGGCTTGCCTTGTGCATCGAGGATGCCGCACAGGTGATCGGGATGGGCGTGGGTCAGCAGCACCTCATCGATCTCGGCCGGGTCCACGCCCGCCGCACGCAGGTTGCCCAGCACCTGGCCCTGGTCAGGGCCGAAGCACTGCGCGGTGCCGGCATCGACCAGGGTCAGGTGCTTGCCCTGGCGCACCAGGAAGGCGTTGATCGCGGTCTGCAGGCCTTTCTTGTCTTCGGGCACGTAGCGGCCTTCGAGCAGGCGGCTGACCAGCGTTGGCGGCACATCGACCACTTCCTGCCGGCCGAGCGCGACCACGCCGTCGAACAGGGCGGTGACCTGCAGTGCACCGATGCGCTGGTGCTGTACACCCGGCACCTGTTGGGTGGGAGCGGGCGAGGTAGCCTCGGCCAGCGCGGCCAGCGGCAGGGAGGACAGGGCCAGCAGCAGGGCGGCGCGCAGTGGCAGGTGGCACAGGGTCATGGCGGTTCTTCTCGATAAGTGATGGGCAGGCCCGGTGCGCACAGCGTGCCGCGTTGCGCGTGCGTGCGGCGCTCAAACCACTGCGCGGAATGCTCAAGGGGGTTATCGGCAGGGCTGCGCCCTGCACCCGCAGAGGCAACGGCCGAAGCAACAGCAGAAGCGGGCTTCCTGTGGGGAGGCGGGGTGGGTCCGGTTGCGGGGGACGCTGCAAGTACGTCCATGTAAGCTCGGTCGCCGCTTGCTCGAGTGCGCAGTCCTGCGCACACGGCAAGACCGGGATTGGGCGTCCTGCCCCACCCGCCCGAGGCATGCCTCGGGCCCATGCGGCTCACGCCCCCGCAACCGGACCCACCCCGCCTTCGACAGATTCCCGCGATCTGTTGGGATGGCATGACCTGCTCTTGGTGGGTGTCGACCTTGGTCGACACATGGATCCACGCGGTGCGTGGATGCTCTTCGAATTCAATTCGGAATCATCGAAATGAATCGAATGGACGGGGAGGAAATCATCCACGCATGGCGTGGATCTACTGGCCACCGGGAAACTGTCGAAGGTGGGGCGGTGTCGGAGTGCCGCTTTGGCGTTTTC